>NZ_JARESS010000081.1:0-24895 GCF_046027915.1 Paraburkholderia sp. RL17-347-BIC-D | reverse complement strand
CACCTACTTTCTTTGCCGCCGCAAAGAAAGTAGGCAAAGAAAGCGGCTTCACACCGCTAATTCTTAAGCGGGTCCCCCGCACAGTCGCGGTAGTGGTGCATCTGGAATCCGTGTTCTCGCACATTACCCGTCAGTGACAAAGCGCTCATTCTTCCGGCGGCGCTCCGCGCGCCGTCGCGGTAGTTCATCCAACAGCGGTTGTCTCGCGGGTCGATACTTCTCAAAACGCTGCCCGTCTTTCGCGCCAGCAACACTCGTCGAATCGCTACCCGTCTCTCGCGCCAGAAGCACTCGTCGAATCACGGCCGTCTCTTGCGCCGGTGGCACTTCTCAAACCACCGGCCGTCTCGCCAGCGGCACGTCTGAAACCACGGGCCTTCCCTTGCGCCCGTAGCGCTTCTTTAACCACGGCCATTTCGGCGCCTCGCCGAGGCGAAGCCGACGGCTCCCGCAGCGCACAAACGAATCCGCTGGTTTCATGCGGACCGTTCCGGCGAGCACGCAGTGCGAGGCGGGAAGCATGACTGCCTTGTCACGCACGTCGAATGTGCGAGGGCACGGATTCCAGATGCACCACTGCCTCCTCCGAGCCAGGGGAGCCGCTTATAAGCTGGCGGTGTGAAGCGGCTTTCTTTGCCTACTTTCTTTGCCGCGGCAAAGAAAGTAGGTGCCGCCCCGCACAGGGGCAACGCCAACAGACCACCATGAACTCAAGGAAAGGCCAACACCCCCAAAGCGCCCCGCGCAAAAAAAACCCCTCATAGCGCCCCAGCCCAATTTGTGCTTTACTTTTCAGCAGCCGTATAAAGAAAGAAAACCCCGCAGCACCCGCATCGGACCCCACGAAACAGGCAACAGAAGAAAGACCAAGCAAAAAGGTCCGGTCTCACCCCATAAGGAGACAACTTCATGGCGATCAGCATCAGTCTGACGGTGAACGGCGCGCCCATCAGCGCCTCAATCGACCCTGGCACTCTGCTTGTCCAGTTCCTTCGAGATCAACTGCGCCTCACCGGCACACACGTCGGCTGCGACACAGCCCAATGCGGCGCATGCACGGTCCACCTGAACGGACGCGCGATCAAATCCTGCAACATCCTCGCGGTGCAAGCGGAAGGCGCGGACATCACCACCATCGAAGGGCTCGCGAAAGACGGCGCATTACATCCCATGCAGACAGCCTTCAAACACTGCCACGGCCTGCAGTGCGGCTTCTGCACCCCCGGCATGGTGATGAGCGCGGTCTCGCTGGTCCAGCGCCAACCGGATCTCACCGGCGAAAACGTGCGCGCCCAACTCGACGGCAATCTGTGCCGCTGTACGGGCTATCACAACATCGTCAAAGCAGTGCTCGAAGGCGCCGAAGGCATGAAGTCCGCCGGCACGGCCAACGCCGCCACGAATGCCAACGCACCGGCCACCGCCTGAGGAGCCGACGATGAACGCACCCGACACTCACCTGATTGGCGCTTCCGTCGAACGCAAGGAAGACTATCGGTTCCTGACCGGCAACGGCCAGTACACGGACGACATCGTCCTGCCCCAGCAAACCTACGCGGTGTTCCTGCGCTCGCCCCACGCGCACGCGAAGATCAACAGCATCGACACCGCCGCGGCCAAACAGTCGCCCGGCGTGGTCGCGATCTTCACCGGCGCGGACATGGCCGCTGACAACGTCGGCGGCCTGCCGTGCGGCTGGCTGATTCACAGCACCGACGGCAAGCCGATGAACGAGCCGCCGCATCCGATCATCGCGCATACGAAAGTGCGTCACGTCGGCGATCAGGTCGCGCTCGTCATCGCCGATTCGATCAAGGCCGCCAAGGACGCCGCCGAATTGATCGAAGTCGATTACGACGTGCTGCCGGCCGTGGTCGACACCGCGCATGCAGCCGACGCCGGCCAGCCCGCCGTGCACGACGAAGTGCCGGACAACATCTGCTACAACTGGGGCCACGGCGACAAAGCCGCCACCGACGCCGCCTTCGCCAAAGCCGCGCACGTCACCACGCTCGACATCGTCAATAACCGCCTGATCCCGAACGCAATCGAACCGCGCGCGGTCAACGCGAGCTACTCCGTGCAGGACGAGAGCTACACGCTCTACGTCGCGAATCAGAATCCGCACGTGGAGCGCCTGCTGATGGCCGCGTTCGTGCTGTCGCTGCCGGAATCGAAACTGCGCGTGATCGCGCCGGACGTCGGCGGCGGCTTCGGATCGAAGATCTTCCTATATGCGGAAGACGTCGCGCTGACCTGGGCGTCGAAGAAAATCCGCCGTCCGGTCAAGTGGACGGCCGAGCGCTCGGAAGCGTTCGTCTCGGACGCGCACGGCCGCGATCACGTGACCAAGGCCGAACTGGCCATGGACGCGGACGGCAAGTTCCTCGGCATGCGCATCCACACGACCGCCAACATGGGCGCGTATCTGTCCACGTTCGCGTCGAGCGTGCCGACCATTCTGTATGCCACGCTGCTCGCCGGTCAGTACGCCACACCCGCGATCTATGCGGAAGTGAAAGCGGTCTTCACCAACACCGTTCCCGTCGATGCCTATCGCGGCGCGGGCCGCCCCGAAGCGACGTACGTGGTGGAGCGGCTGGTGGAAACCGCCGCGCGCGACATGAAGCTCGATCCGGCGGAGATTCGTCGCCGCAATTTCATCCGCGAGTTTCCGTACGCGACACCGGTCGGCCTCACCTACGACACCGGCGATTACGAGACCATCCTCGCCCGCTCGCTCGAACTCGCGGACGTCAAAGGCTTCGCGGCGCGCAAACAGGAATCCGAAAAGAACGGCAAACTGCGCGGCCTTGGCTACTCGTGCTACATCGAGGCGTGCGGTCTCGCGCCGTCGAATATCGCGGGTGCGTTGGGCGCGCGGGCCGGCCTGTTCGAAGTCGGCCAGATTCGCGTGCATCCCACCGGATCGGTCACTGTGTTCACCGGTTCGCATAGTCACGGCCAGGGACACGAGACGACCTTTGCGCAAGTGGTGGCCGACCGGCTCGGCATCGCACTGGAAAGCGTCGAGATCGTCCACGGCGACACCGGCCGCATTCCATTCGGTATGGGCACGTATGGCTCGCGCTCGATCGCGGTCGGCGGCTCGGCGATCATGAAGGCGCTCGACAAGATCGAAACCAAGGCGAAAAAGATCGCCGCGCACCTGCTCGAAGCCGCGGCGGAAGACATCGAGTTCAAGGACGGCGTGTTCCGCGTCGCGGGCACCGATCGCACCAAAGCATTCGCCGACATCTCACTCGCAGCCTACGTGCCGCACAACTACCCGCTCGACGTGCTCGAACCGGGCCTCGAAGAAAGCGCGTTCTACGATCCGACCAACTTCACCTATCCTTCCGGCGCGTACATCTGCGAAATCGAAGTCGATCCGGAGACAGGCGTGTGCCGGATCCAGCAGTTCACCGCGGTCGACGATTTCGGCAACGTGATCAATCCGATGATCGTCGAAGGACAGGTGCATGGCGGGCTCGCTCAGGGCATCGGCCAGGCGATGCTGGAGCGCTGCGTGTACGACAACGAGAGCGGCCAACTGCTGTCGGGCTCGTACATGGACTACGCGATGCCGCATGCGTCCGATCTGCCGAACTTCACCGTCGAAACCGTGAAGGGCACGCCGTGCACGCACAATCCGCTCGGCGTGAAAGGCTGCGGCGAAGCGGGCGCGATCGGCTCGCCGCCGGCGGTGATCAACGCGATCCTCGACGCGCTCGCGCCGCTCGGCGTGACCGACCTGCAAATGCCGGCGACGCCGCATCGCGTGTGGTCCGCGATTCACGCTGCCAAGCAACCCCATTGAGATCCTGAGCGGAGCATTCGACATGTATTCATTCGAGTATCAACGCGCGACGGACCCCAAAGCGGCCGCCGCCATTCTCACCGCCGACAGCGACGCCAAGTTTCTGGCCGGCGGCCAAAGCCTATTGCCCACCATGCGGTTGCGTCTCGCCCAGCCGTCGCAACTGATCGACGTGACGCGCATTCCCGCGCTCAAGGCGATCACCGTCGACGCAAAAACGGTGACGATCGGCGCCGCCGTGTGCCATGCCGACGTGGCGGATCACGCGGAACTGCGGCGCGTCTCGCCGGGGCTCGCGGATCTCGCCGCGCACATCGGCGATCGTCAGGTGCGCGCGCTCGGCACGATAGGCGGCTCGCTCGCCAACAACGACCCGGCCGCGTGTTATCCGGCGGCGGCCGTGGGGTTGGACGCGACCATCGTCACGGACCGGCGGCGCATCGCGTCGAGCGACTTCTTCGTCGGCATGTATGAGACGGCGTTGGCGCCCGACGAGCTAATCGTCGCCGTGGAGTTTCCCGTGCCCGAGCGCGCGGCGTACGAGAAATTCCGCAATCCCGCTTCGCACTTTGCGTTGGTCGGCGTGTTCGTCGCGAAGTTCGCGGGCGGTGTGCGCGTCGCGGTGACGGGCGCGGCGTCGTCGGTGTTTCGTGTGCCGGAACTGGAAAGCGCGCTGTCGGCGAACTTCACGCCCGAGGCAGCACGTGGGGTGACGGTGTCGGCTGCCGACCTGAACACCGACATGCACGCGAGCGCCGAATACCGCGCGCACCTGATTCCGGTGCTGGCCGCGCGCGCGGTGACGAAGGCGAACACTTAGCTTTTCCTTGCCGTTCGTGGCTGGTGTGCCTTGTGCCTCGGCACAGGACACACCAGCCGCATTTGCTCATGTGCGTTAAGGCCGCTTTGCTTCATTGGCGTCGCTCCATTGCGCAGATTCAGGAACACCATGCAGCCCGCTTCAATCGACGACACCCTCGCTCAACTCGCCGCCCAAAGCTATTTCGCCAGCCGCGAGCTGGCGACCGCGCTGTATCTCGCGCTGCGCATGGAGCGGCCGTTGTTCGTCGAAGGCGAGCCTGGCGTCGGCAAGACGGAACTCGCCAAGGCCGCAGCGGGCATGCTCGGCACCTCGATGTTGCGCCTGCAATGCTATGAAGGTCTCGACACGGCCAGCGCGCTTTACGAATGGGACTATCCGCGGCAGATCATGGCGCTGCGGCTTGCCGAAGCCGCGGGCGAACGTCCCGATAACGACACCTTGTATCGCGGCGAATTCCTGCTGAAGCGTCCGTTGCTGCAAGCGCTGATGCCGGACGAAAATCATCCGGGCGCGCGGCGCGTGTTGCTGATCGACGAGATCGACCGCGCCGATGAACCGTTCGAGGCGTTTCTGCTGGAACTGCTTTCGGACTTCCAGGTATCGATTCCCGAATACGGCACGGTCCGCGCAGTGCAACCGCCGCTCGTCGTGATGACCTCGAACCGGACGCGCGAAGTGCACGACGCCTTGAAGCGCCGGTGCCTGTATCAATGGATCGGCTATCCGGAGCGCGATCGCGAGTTGGAGATCGTCGCCGCTCGCGCACCGCAAACGTCAGCGGAATTGCAGCGGCGCGCGGTCGATTTCGTGCACCGGCTGCGCGGCATGGATCTGTTCAAGGCGCCCGGCATAGCCGAGACGATCGATTGGTGCCGCGCGTTGGAGGCGTTGTCGGTGACGGAGCTCGACCCGCAATCGGTGCACAACACGCTTGGCGTGCTGCTCAAGTATCAGGACGATCTGGCGCGCATCGATGCCGCGCAAATCGCGCAGTGTCTCGCCGCGCCTGGATAGCCAGCATGACGAATTCAATCGACACGGGCAACGACGACGCTTCAGGCCATCGCATTGGCTTGCCCGGCAGCGCGTCCGGCGAGCCCGCCTCACCGCTCGACGACACGCCCACGCTCGCCCGCAACGTCGTCCATTTCGTGCGCGTGCTACGGGGCGCCGGTTTGCCGATGTCGCCCGCGCAAGCCGTCGATGCGCTCGCCGCGCTGCACTGGATCGATCTGGGCCGGCGCGACGACGTGCGCGCCGCCCTCGCCGCGTCGCTGGTGTCGGCGCCCGACGAGCGCGACCTGTTCAACGCCGCGTTCGATTTGTTCTGGCGCGATCCCGATTGGGAAGGCAAGCTGCGCGCGCTGCTCCTGCCGAAAGTCCGTGACGGCCTGCCGCCACCCAAACGCAATAACCGTCTCGCCGATGCACTGGCCGTGCGTGCGCCGAAATCACCGCATGGCAAAGCGCCGCAGGAAACCGAGCAACACGAACTGCATGCGCACGTCACCTTCAGTGCGGAAGAGCGGTTACGTCACCGCGATTTCGACACGCTTTCCGCCGATGAATGGCGCACCCTGCGTCATCTGATTCGCGGCCAGCGTCTGCCGCTCGCCACGGAACCGACGCGTCGTCTGAAAGCCGCCTCGCACGGCACGCATGCGGACTTGCGCGCGAGCGCCCGGCACGCGGTGCGCGCGGGCGGCGACTGGACGGTGTGGAAGTATCGCGCGGTGGTCGAACGCAAGCCGCCGCTGGTATTGCTGCTCGACATCTCCGGTTCGATGAGCAGCTATTCGCGCGCGGTGCTGTATTTCTGCCACGCGCTGTTGCAATCGCGTGAACGCTTGCAAGTGTTTCTGTTCGGCACGCGGCTCACCAACGCGACGCGCGCGCTGCGCGAGCGCGATCCCGATGTGGCGATCGCGACGCTCACCGAGCAGGTGGTGGACTGGTCGGGCGGCACGCGGATCGGCGCCGCGCTCGCCGAATTCAACCGCCGGTGGGCGCGGCGCGTGCTGACCGGGCGGGCGACGGTGCTGCTCGTCACCGACGGCCTCGATCATGAGGCGATCGATGTGCTCGATACCGAGATGGCCCGCCTGCACCGCTTCGCACACCGCATCGTCTGGCTCAACCCGCTGCTTCGTTTCAGCGGCTTTTCTCCGAAAGCGCGCGGCGTGCAGGCGATCCTGCCGTATGTCGACGCGCATCGTCCAGTTCATAATCTAGACAGCCTGACGGCGTTCGGCCGCGACCTCGCGCAACTTACGCGCGCGCCTCGTCGCAGTGCCGGCGTCACAGGTACCGCAGGAGCGACATCATGGAATTGACTGAAACCCATACGCTGCCCGTTTCGCAGCAGCGCACATGGGACGCGCTGAACGACACTGAGGTTCTGCGCGCCTGCATTCCGGGCTGCGAAAGCATCGACCCGGACGGCGAAAATGCCTACTTGGTGGCGCTGAGCGCCGCAGTCGGCCCGGTCAAGGCGCGCTTCAAGGGCCGCATGCAACTCACCGACATCGACGCGCCGAACTCGTACAGCATCGTATTCGAAGGCCAGGGCGGCGCCGCGGGCTTCGCCAAGGGCAACGCGCACGTCTCGCTCGAAGCCGACGGAGAGGCCGCCACGAAGCTCAGCTACACGGCGAGCGCACAGGTCGGCGGCAAGCTCGCGCAGATCGGCTCGCGGCTCGTCGACGGCGCGGCGCGTAAAATCGCAGGCGAATTCTTCAAGCGCTTCGGCGCCCAGGTAGGCGGCGACAGCGAGGGCGCGGCGGCCCCGGACGCCGGTGAGAATGCAGCCGATGACGCGGTGCCGCACAATACAGCATCGAATGAGGCCGCGGACGGCGAGTCCGGCGGCGACGCAACGAAAAGGAAGAAATCATGGACAGCGTGGATCTCGAAGTCCTGAAGTCCAGCGCACGCTGGCTGGAAGAAGGACATCGCGCGCTACTGGTGACGGTGGTGAAGACGTGGGGCTCGTCGCCGCGTCCCGAGGGCGCGATGCTCGCGGTGCGCGACGATGGACTCGTGGTGGGCTCGGTATCGGGCGGCTGCATCGAAGACGATCTGATCGACCGCGTGCGGCAACGCGGTATCGAGCAGACGCGGCCGGAAGCGGTCAAGTACGGCATCACGGCCGAGGAAGCGCATCGCTTCGGGCTGCCGTGCGGCGGCACGATCCAGTTGGTGCTCGAACCGCTGACGCCGCAAAGCGGCATTGCCGAACTGTGCAACGCGGTGGAGAACGGACGCCTCGTGGCTCGCGAAGTGAATATGTCGACGGGCGCGACGCAGCTCGAAGACGCGCAGGCAACCGACGGCGTGCATTTCGACGGCGAACGTCTGCTGACGATTCATGGTCCGCGTTACCGCATGCTGGTGATCGGCGCGGGGCAGTTGTCGCGCTATCTGTGCCATATCGCGGTGGGGCTCGATTATCAGGTCACCGTGTGCGATCCGCGCGAGGAGTACACCGAGGAATGGAATATTCCCGGCACGAAGATCGTGCGGACCATGCCCGACGACACCGTGATCGAGATGAAACTCGACGAGCGCTGCGCGGTGATCGCGCTGACGCACGACCCGAAGCTCGACGATCTCGCGCTGATGGAAGCGTTGAAGACGCCGGCGTTTTATGTCGGCGCGTTGGGTTCGCGAAGGAATAATCAGGCGCGGCGCGAACGTCTCAAGGAGTTCGATCTGAACGATACCGAGTTGGCCCGCTTGCATGGACCGGTCGGGATTTATATCGGCAGCCGCACGCCGCCTGAAATCGCGGTGTCGATTCTCGCCGAGGTGACGGCGGCCAAGAACGGCGTTTCGCTGCCGACCTTGCTTCAGGTCGAAGGCGCCAAGGCCGCGCGGGAGATCGCGGCTTCCGGCGGGACGGCTTGCAGCGTTTGAAGCGAATCTTGCCGGCGCACGGCGCTTTTCCTAACCGCCGCTGCGCACAATAGCGCAGCGCGGCTTACATCAAACCGCACACCACCGCGGCGATCACCGATCCGCCCACGAGCACAGCGCCCACCACGCGGCGCTTGTTCAACTCGGTCCACAACAGGACGCCGGTCAGCGAAAGCAGAATCATGCTGCCGGCGATCGTATCGATCAGCAACACCCAGCCGACGCTCAGGCCCACGCCTTTGTGCAGGTTGTTCATGGTCGCGAGAAACGAGTTGTGCGTGCGTTTCACCGCGACGAAACCGTTGCCCACCCAATACTCAGCCTGCACGTTCTGCGACGGCCCCGTGATGCCGACTTGCCAGAACTCCGGCTGCATCGTGCTGCGATCGCCCCACGCCACCGGATGCGCCGGCTCGCGCTTCATCCTGCCCGGCTTGCCGTCGATCTTCAATTCGCTCTTGAGCCACTTCGCCATGTCCATCGGCGAATGCAGCTGCTGTTGCGGCACGGGAATCTGCATTTCCTCGACCTGCGGCTCGCCCGACGACACCTTCAACGGACCGGCGCGGTGATTCAGCAGAAAACCGGTCGCGCCGAACATCAGGCCGAGCACCGCGCCCCACAGGCCGACCCATCCATGCACCTTGCGCAGCCACTTGATGAAGTTCGCGCGCCGCGAACGCCGACGCCGCGCCGCCTGCTCAGCGTCGTCCATCAGATGATGGCCGCGCTCCAGTTTATGGGCAACGTATTGCGTGCCGTGACCAGCGGCGGGTTTCATCTCGATCGAGTCAGGCGCGTTCAAATCCGGGCTCCAGGCGCAGCAAGTTGATCAATCGCGGGCACACGGCGACAAAGCGCGCGTTCACCCGCCATTGATCAAGGAAGGGTTCGAAACGGAGGTGCCGGACGACCCGGCTTGCGGTCCAGGCCATCCGGCTGAGAGGCTGGCTGGCAGTCACAGAGGAGGAGAATGTGACAGAGAGCTGGCGATGCCTTTCAAATGATAATGGCTATCATTACACAATTAAGCGGTTTGCTCAATCCGAACGCGCGGCAGCCGCTTGACATCTACGCGGCGCAAACCGACTCTAACTGACGATCCCGTCAACGTTATGTTCGGATACCAGCCTGCCATGCGCCTCTCTTTCCTGGTCTGTCTTGCCTCTTTCGGCTGGCTTGCCGGCATCCACGGTGCGGTGGCGGGCGTCCCGGCCAGACTGGACGATCCCTATACGAACGAAGGCGAGACCCAGACCTTCACCGTCAGCGCCGACGGCTCCTTCTCGAAGCTCGATTCGATGACGCTGCACGTGAACAACGAAGCCGGCGTCGCGCGGGTCGCGCAGCAATACGTCTGGTTCAACCGCAACATGGCGGACGTGCAGATTCTCGAGGCCTACACGACCACCGGCGATGGCGTGCGTCACGACGTGCAGCCGGAGCAGATCCGCGACGTCCAGGAAGCTCGTTCGTTCGACGCGCCGATGTTCCAGGACATCCAGGAAAAGGTGATCGTGTTCCCCGCCGTGGAGCCGGGCGCGCGCGTGCACCTCACCTATCGCAAGACGCAGAAGCAGCCGATCGTGCCGGGCGAATTCAGCGACTTCACGCCGCCCGATCTCGCGCCGACGCACAACTTCCGCCTGATCTACGATCTGCCCGCCGACAAGCCGCTTTATGCCGACGCGCGCGGCTTCACCGCTCTGCAACCCGTGACGCGCGACGGCCGCACGCGTTACGAATATCGCTACGACAAGGCTCATTTCAGTCGCCTCGAACGTGGTTCCGTTGCCTACGTGTCGTATGGCGACCGGTTGATGGTCTCGACCTTCCCCGACTACGCCGCGTTCGCCGGGACCTACCGCGAATCCGCGGCGGACCCGAGCGCGCACGACGCCACCATCACGCGTCTTGCACAACAGCTCACCGCGCACGACCGCACGCCGCGCGACAAGGCCAAGACGCTGTACGACTGGGTGCGCCGCAATGTGCGCTACGTGGCGATCAATGTCGGACGCGGCGCGGTGGTGCCGCACAGCGCGAGCGCGGTGCTCGCGAACCGTTATGGCGATTGCAAGGATCACGTCGCGCTTTACGGCGCGCTACTCGACGCGGCCGGCGTGCGCAACGAGCCGGCGTTGATCAGCAGCGGCACGATCTACACGCTGCCGAGCGTGCCGGGCTACGGCGTGATCAATCACATCATCACGTGGCTGCCGGATTTGCAGCAATACGCGGACTCGACCGCGTCGAATGTCGAATTCGGTTTTCTGCCATCGTCCGATATGAACCGGCCGACCGTGCTCGTCGGCGAGGGTGTGCTCTCGCGCACGCCCGCCACGGCGTTCATGACGCGTAACACCGATCTGTCGATCAAGGTCGAACCGGACGGCTCGGCGAGTTTCACGTATCGGCTGGAAGCGGTCGGCGCCTCCGCCGAACAGGCGCGCGCGATGTTGCGCACGCAGACGCCCGCGCAACGCGAGGAGTCGATTCAGGCCGAGTTGCGCAGCGCCAACCTGCGCGGCACCGCTATGCTCACCACCAACGACCTCAACGTCGCCGACGGCCCGCTCGTCATCAACATGAAAGGGACACTGGAAAGTCTCGTGGTGCCAGGCGCGGCGGCCTCGATTCCGGCGTTGACGAGTCTGGCCGGCGGCTTCGAAGCGGATACGCGTTACTGGCTCGGCGAGCGCCAGCGCACGCAGCCGTTCGTCTGCCACAACCTGGCGTTGCACGAACGCGCGCGTATCGAGTTGCCCGCCAATTTCCGCGTGCTCGACATGCCGGAGGCGAAACGAACCCAGGATCGCTTCGTCGATTTCCAGTCGCAGTACGCGTTCGATCCGCTCAGCAACGTCGTCACGATGACGCGCGATGGCGCCACGCATTTCGATAGCGACGTCTGCACGCCCGACGACTTCGCGCAGATGCGTCCCGCGATCGAAGCAATCGGGCGCGACGTCCGTGCGGAAGTGATCGTCAGATCGACGCTGGTGGAGTCGTCGAGCGTTGCTTCGCAGGCGCCGTGAGCGCCCGCGTCGGATAGAGAGTGCATGCCTTCATCAACCGGGATGCACTCAAACGGGCCAGAGCGGCCCTTCCTGCATCGCGCCGAGCTGCTCGCGCAACTCGAGGATGCGGTCTTCCCAATAACGCTGCGTGTTGAACCACGGAAACGCCGCGGGGAAGGCCGGATCGTCCCAGCGGCGCGCAAGCCACGCCTGATAGTGAATCAACCGCAGCGTGCGCAGCGCTTCGACCAGATAGAGTTCGCGCGGCTCGAAGTCGCAGAAGTCTTCGTAGCCGGCGAGCAGATCCGCCAACGCGCGCGACGCTTCGACACGTTCGCCCGGCAGCAGCAGCCACAAATCCTGCACGGCCGGTCCCATGCGGCTGTCGTCGAAGTCGACGAAATGCGGCCCAGCGTCGGTCCACAACACATTGCTCGGATGGCAGTCGCCATGCATGCGCAGCATACGGATGTCGCCGGCCCGTTCGAACGCACGCTCCACGCCTTCGAGCGCGAGGTTCACCACGGTTTCCCACGCGGTGCGCAAGTCGTCCGGCACGAAACGGTGCGCAAGCAGAAAGTCGCGCGGCTCGTAGCCGAAGGTGTGGGTGTCGAGCGTGGGACGTTCGGCGTAGTTCTGCGTCTGGCCAACCGCATGAATTCGGCCGATGAAACGCCCGAGCCATTCGAGCGTGTCGCGCCGGTCGAGATCCGGCGCGCGGCCGCCGCGACGTTCGAAGATGGAAAAGCGGAAGCCATCGAAGGTATGCAGCGTGCGGCCATCGAGCTCGCGCGCAGGCACCGCCGGAATCTCGCGCGCGGCGAGATCGGCAACGAAAGCATGTTCTTCAAGGATGGCGGCGTCGCTCCAGCGCTCAGGACGGTAGAACTTTGCGACCACGGGCGGGCCGTCTTCCACGCCCACCTGGTACACGCGGTTCTCGTAGCTGTTAAGCGGCAGCATGCGGCCGTCGGTGCGCACGCCGACTGTGCTGAGCGCGCTGTCGAGCGCGTCGAGCACGATTTCCGGCTTGAGCCGGGCGAAAGGCACAGCGCTATTTGCGCTGTCCTGTGGATCGAGGATGTCGTCGTTCATGCCCGCATTGTGCGCCGCGCCGCCGTCAAAGACGAGGGCGAAGGCTCACAACGCGGAACCACCCGCGGCTTACAACTTGCACACGGCTTGTACTCAAACTGCCTTCAATGCATCTGCGCGCTTGACGGTCGCACTTGCTCGCCCGTATCGATCAGGTCTTCAAGGAAAAAGGGTTCAGTATTCAGGTGCGGCGATGCGCCGGGCTCCCCGGCATACCACGCCACCATGGCCATGTCGCCGAGAATGCGCATGACGATCCCGCGCGCGCCTTGCGGCACGGCGATATGCACCGATCGGACAATGGAACCGATTTGCATGATGTTTCCCCGTTTCTCCCATAGCCGGCTTTATGATTTCACGCCGGTCAAGGTGATGATAAAAGCGTCGCTCCGCCGATAACGTTGCGTACGCACCCAATCTGCTGCGCGTGATACGCGTGAGAGGTTCGAGTCATTGTTCCCGTTTTGCGGGGCCGAGGAAAGCGCGAACTCAAGGCTCTTTACCCCTTGTTTCGCCCTATTCCCATTACGGCGCGCTGGACCGATGATTCGGGGCGTAACGCGTCGCAACGAGACCATCATAAACCCTGCTGGGGTGAGATATCAAAAACGTGCACCAACTAGACCATTTGCTCGATCCGACCGCCGCGCCGGCCTGCCCGCACCGCTGCGGCGCGCGTCCCGCCCGCCGCGTCCGCCATGTAGATGGCGCCGCACTGCGCGGCTTTGAGCGGCAGAACTAGTCATGTGGATCGTTCGTCTCGCGCTGCGGCGCCCGTATACGTTCGTCGTCCTGGCCCTGCTATTGCTGATCGTCGGACCTTTGACGATCCTGCGCACGCCCACCGACATCTTCCCGAATATCGACATTCCAGTGCTCTCGGTGATCTGGTCGTATAACGGCCTGCCCGCCGACGAGATGGAAAAACGCATCGTGCTCAACTACGAGCGCGGGCTCTCGACTGCGGTCAACGATATCGAGCACACCGAGTCGACCTCGCTGAACGGCATCGCGGTGGTCAAGATTTTTTTCCAGCCGCACGCCAATATCGATGAAGCGCTCGCCGAGGTCACCGCGCTGTCACAAACGCAATTGCGCTCGCTGCCGCCCGGCATCACGCCGCCGAATATCCTGCGCTACAACGCCTCGACGGTGCCGATCCTGCGGCTCGCGCTGTCGTCCGCCTCGCTCACCGAGCAGGAGCTATTCGACTTCGGCAACAACTTCCTGAAGACGCAGCTCGCCACCGTGCCCGGCGCGTCCGCGCCGCTGCCGTACGGCGGCAAGCAGCGGCAGATCATGGTCGATATCGATTCGCGCAAACTGCAGGAGCGCAATCTTTCGCCGATGGACGTGGTCAATGCGGTCACCGCACAAAATCTGATCCTACCCTCGGGTACCGCGAAAATCGGCTCGACCGAATACTCGGTGCAAATGAACGGCAGTCCGGATTCGCTGGCAGGCCTGAACAATATTCCGATCAAATCCACCGCCAACGGCACCGTCTATATCCGCGACGTCGCTCATGTGCGCGACGGTTTCCAGCCGCAGACCAATATCGTGCGCGTGAATGGCCAGCGCGCGGCGCTCCTCACCATCAACAAGAGCGGCAACACATCCACGCTCGAAATCGTCGACCGCATCAAGAAGATGATGCCGACGCTGCGCAATCTCGTGCCTGCCTCGCTGAATATCGACCCCGTCGCCGACCAGTCGCTGTTCGTGCGTGCTTCCGTGCAAGGCGTGCTGCGCGAGGCGCTGATCGCGGCATGCCTGACCGGTCTGATGATTCTGCTGTTTCTCGGCAACTGGCGCGCCACGCTGATCATCGCGGTGTCGATTCCACTGTCGATGATCACGTCGATCATCGCGCTCTCCCTGCTCGGCGAAACCATCAACATCATGACGCTCGGCGGGCTCGCGCTCGCAGTCGGCATTCTGGTGGACGACGCGACCGTGGCGATTGAAAACATCAGCCATCAACTCGAACAAGGCAAGACGCTCGAGCAGGCGATTCTCGACGGCGCGCATCAGATTGCCATTCCGACGCTGGTGTCGACCTTGTCCATCTGCATCGTCTTCGTGCCGATGTTTCTGCTGACGGGCGTCGCGCACTATCTGTTCATCCCGCTCGCCGAAGCGGTGGTGTTCGCGATGCTGGCGTCCTACTTCTTCTCGCGAACGCTCGTGCCGACGCTCGCGAAATACCTGCTGCGTTATCACCATAAGCCGGCGGATCTGCATCACGCGCCGGCGCAAACACGCAATCCGTTCATGCGCGTGCACTACGCATTCGAAGGCGGCTTCTCGCGTTTGCGCGACCGCTATCGCGCGTTTCTCGAAGCGCGCGTCGCGCGGCCCGGTCTGTTCGTGACGCTGTTTCTGGTCTGCTGTGGCGCGTCGATGCTGCTGATGCCGTTTCTCGGCCGCGATTTTTTCCCAGCGGTCGACGCCGGCACGATCGCGCTGCATCTGCGCGCGAAAACCGGCATGCGAGTGGAGGAAACGGCGGTAGTGACCGATCGTGTGGATACGCGGATCCGTCAGTTGATACCGCCCGGTGAGCTGCATTCGATCATCGACAACATCGGCTTGCCGGTCTCGGGCATCAACCTCTCGTACAGCAACACTGGGACGATCGGCACCTCGGATGCGGACGTGCTGATCACGCTCAATCCCGATCACCATCCGAGCGCCGACTACGTGCGCACGCTGCGGCGCACGCTCACCGACGAATTCCCCGGTGTACAGTTCGCCTTCCTGCCCGCGGATATCGTCAGTCAAACGCTCAACTTCGGCATGCCGTCGCCGATCGACATTCAGATCGTCGGCCGTGACGTGGCCGGCAATCGCGTGTTCGCCGCGAACTTGCTGAACCGTCTGCGCACGGTGCCCGGTCTCGTCGATGCACGCATCCAGCAGCCCGCGGATTTGCCGCGCATCTTTATCGACGTGGATCGCACGCGTGCGCAGCAAGCCGGCTTCTCGCAACGCGACATCGCGAGCAATCTGCTGATCACGCTGTCCGGCAGCCAGCAAACCACGCCGACGTTCTGGCTCAATCCGCGCAACGGCGTGAGCTACAACGTGATCACGGAAGCGCCGCAATACACGATCGACTCGTTGCAATCGCTCGCCAACATTCCGCTGAACGCGAATGGCCGCAGCAATATTCTCGGCTCGCTCGCCAGCATGAGGCGCGAAGCGGGCAACGCGACGCTCACGCACTACAACGCGCAGACCACGATCGATATTTTCGGCACCGCCGACGGCCGCGATCTCGGGGGCGTGTCCGACGACATCCGCAAGATCATCGACGACGCCAAGGCCGATCTGCCCAAAAGCTCGACCATCGAAGTGCGCGGCCAGGTGCAGACCATGAACGATTCGTTCTCGGGCCTATTCGCGGGTCTCGTGTTCGCGATTCTGCTGGTGTATCTGCTGATCGTGGTGAATTTCCAGTCGTGGCTCGATCCGTTCATTATCATCACCGCACTGCCCGGCGCGCTCGCAGGCATCGTGTGGATGCTGTTTCTCACGCACACCACGCTGTCGATTCCCGCGCTCACAGGCGCGATCATGTGTATCGGCATCGCCACCGCCAACTCGATTCTCGTGATCAGCTTCGCACGCGAGCAGCTGCTCGAACACGGCGACGCCACGCGCGCGGCGATCGAAGCGGGCTTCACGCGTTTTCGTCCGGTGCTGATGACGGCGCTCGCGATGGTGATCGGCATGGTGCCGATGGCGATCGGTCTCGGCGAAGGCGGCGAGCAGAATGCACCGCTCGGGCGCGCGGTGATCGGCGGCCTGACGATCGGCACGCTGGCCACATTGATTTTCGTGCCGGTGGTGTTTTCGATGATCTACCGGCGACTCGCGGCACGTCGCTTGCGCGCGGCTGAACACGTGGTGGGCAAGCCGTGATGCAGAGCGCTTTGGTTATCGTGCCGGCAACAGCAGGCAGCACAAGAGGCAGCTTCGACTGCCCATGCATCTTGACAGGGGAAGTTTGATGGAAGGACAACGTCCAGACGGTTCCGGCACTGCGCGCGATCCGGCAAAGGCAAAGCGCGCACGCTGGATCGGCATTGCGGTTGCCGTAGCCGTCATCGCGCTGGCGGCACAAGGTATCTGGTCGCGCCACGATGCACACGCGGCGCTCGAACGCGATGCCGAGCATGCGAGCCAGACGAGCGTCGAAGTCGTGCGGCCGCAGAAGTCAACGGTCGGACTCGATCTCGTGCTGCCCGGCAATGTGCAGGCTTTTCTCGATACGCCGATCTACGCGCGCACCAACGGCTATCTGAAGAAGTGGTACGCCGACATCGGCGCGCACGTGAAAAACGGCCAGTTGCTCGCGGAGATCGATACGCCGGAAGTCGACGATCAACTGCGCGCCGCCCGTGCCGATCTCGCGAACGCCAACGCCAACTATGCGCTCGCGAAAAGCACCGCCGACCGCTGGACCGACATGCTGAAAAGCAAATCCGTCTCGAAGCAGGAAACCGACGAGAAGGTCGGCGACATGCTCGCGAAGAAAGCCACGCTCGACGCCACGCGTTTTAACGTGGCGCGGCTCGAGAAGACGCAGTCGTTCCAGAAGGTGTATGCGCCGTTCGACGGCATCGTGACGGCGCGCAATGTCGATGTCGGTGCGCTGATCGACGCGGGCAGTTCCGGCGGCCCAGCGAAGGAGCTGTTTCATGTCGCGCAGGCGGATCGGCTGCGCGTTTATGTGAATGTGCCGCAGGCTTACGCGCAGCAGGTTCGCGCGCAGCAGAACGCGTTTCTCACGCTGACGGAGACGCCGGCGAAACATTATCCGGGCACCGTGGCGCGCACCGCGGGCGCCGTCGATCCGCAACAACGCACGATGCTGGTCGAAGTCGATGTCGATAACCGCAATGGCGATTTGCTACCGGGTGCGTATGCGCAAGTGCACTTCGCGTTGGGCACGGGTGCGGCGCCGTTCACGTTACCGGGCAATGCGCTGCTGTTCCGTCCGGACGGTGTGAAAGTCGCGACCGTCGACGCGCAACACAAAGTGAAGCTCGTGCCGGTGTCGTTGGGAACGGACTTCGGCACGCGCGTAGCGATCGTGTCCGGCCTGCAAGGCGAAGAGGAGGTGATCCTGAATCCACAGGACTCGATCGTCGATGGCGCACCGGTGCGGATCGTGGCGGCGAAAGCGGGTGAGGCAACGGGTGCTTCTGGCGCGGCGGCTGGTGGTGAAGGGGCAGCGGGCGCGTCTGGCGCAGCGGCGAGCGGTGAACGGGGAACGGGCGCGTCTGGCGCAGCGGCAAAGGGCGAAGCGGCGGCGGGCGCATCCGCCGCGGTCGCGAGTGGTGGCGCGGCAGGGAGCGCGTCCGGCGCAGTGAAGAGCGGTGACGGAGCGGCAGATTCCTCCAGCGCGATAGCCTCAAGCTCCGAGACTGCGCACGTCGCCTCATTGCTGTTCGCGAGGGCATCGTCATGAACGCGCCGGCATCTCGTCGCCGTTTCGCCGCCCCACCGCTGCGACACGTCTCGCTGCGCGCGTCCGCTTTGGCGCTAGCAAGCGTATGCGCACTCACCGCATGCACCGTCGGCCCCGACTATGTGAAGCCGTCCGCCACCACCACCGCAACCTACAAGGAACTCGAAGGCACCGGCTGGAAACCCGCGCAACCCGCCGACACGCTCACACGCGGCGCGTGGTGGAGCATCTATGCAGACCCGTCGCTCGACGCGCTCGAACAACAGGTCGCGAGCGCGAACCAGAACGTGCAGGCCGCCGAAGCACGCTTTCGCGCCGCCCGCGCAACCGTGGCGCAATATCGCTCGAGCTTCTTCCCGGTCGTCACCGCGACCGGCGCCTATTCACGCGCGCGTTCGTCGGAAAACGTGCTGCACAAATCGACCGCCGGCCTCACGCTGAACGACTACCTCGTGCAAGCCGACGCGTCGTGGGAACCCGATCTGTGGGGCCGCGTGTCGCGCAGTGTCGAAGGCGCGAAAGCCGAAGCGCAGGCCAGCGCCGCCGATGCACAAGCCGTACTCCTGTCGATGCAGGCCGAACTCGCCACCGACTACTTCGAGCTGCGCGGGCTCGATCAGGAGCGCCAACTGCTCGACGACACGATCGAAGCCTACAAGCAAGCCCTTGATCTGACGCAGCACCGCTACGCCGGCGGCATCGCCACGGACGCCGATGTCGCGCAGGCGCAGACGCAACTGAAGACCACCCAGGCGCAAGCACTCGACCTCGGCGTGCAGCGCGCGCAACTCGAACACGCGATCGCGATACTGACCGGCCAGCCGCCTTCCACGTTTTCCCTGCCGGTTGCGCCGCTCGCTGCGGTGCCGGTCGTGGCGGCGGCGGGCGTGCCGTCCGCGTTGCTCGAACGCCGCCCAGACATCGCGGCGGCGGAACGGCACGTCGCCGATATGAATGCGCAGATCGGCGTGGCGACGGCGGCGTTTTTTCCGAACCTCATTTTGTCGGTGACGGGCGGCCTCGAAGCCACCAACTACAGTCAATGGTTGCTGGCGCCGAGCCGGCTGTGGTCGCTGGGGCCGACGCTGGCGGGCACGCTGCTCGACTTCGGCGGACGCGCTTCCGTGAAGGAACAGGCCCGCGCGCACTACGACGAAAGCGTCGCGCAATACCGGCAGACCGTGCTGAGCGCCTTCGGCCAGGTCGAGGACAATCTCGCCGCCCTGCGCGTGCTCGAACAGGAAGCGACCGCGCAGGACGATGCGGTGACCGCCGCGCAACGTGCGCTGGCAGTCGTATCGAATCGCTATAAGAACGGCGCGATCACGTATCTCGACGTGGTGGTCGCGCAAACCACTGCGCTCACCAACGAGCGCGACGCCGTGTCCATCGCGCGGCGGCGGATGGCCGCGAGCGTCGCGTTGATCAAGGCGCTGGGCGGTGGCTGGGACGCGTCCGCGCTGCCGACGGATGAGCAGATCGTGCATCCTTCCGCGCCCGCTAGCGATGCCGCGACGCGCGGGTAGTCATCGTTCTTGGATGCCGCGAAGAGGGCGCAGGACGTGCCGGCAGATCGCGTCGTCGTGGCGGCCAACTGCGCTCCGCACCGCCTCGCGCGCCCTTTTCAGCGTATCCTTAACTCCTTTGTGTCCTTTGCATCCCTGAGGAGATTTTTTCGTGACCCCGCCGCCGGACTCCCACCGGACTGCTACTTCGGCTGCTCCTGCTTCGACCGCTTCCGCCGTGCCCGACATCCCATACCTCGAACGCGGCACGCGCGCGTACTGGCGCGCCAGCATCGCGTTGCTGTTCGCCGGTTACGCGACGTTCTCGCTGCTCTATTGCGTGCAGCCCTTGCTGCCGTCTTTTTCGACGGCGTTTAACGTGACGCCGGCACAAAGCAGCCTGTCGCTCTCGTTGACCACGGCCGCGCTCGCGCTTGCGGTGTTCGTCGCCGGCTTCGTTTCGGAAGGCTGGAGCCGTCACAAGCTGATGACGCTATCGCTCACCCTTTCCGCGCTGCTGACCATCGGTGTGTCGATCGCGCCGCAGTGGCACCAACTGCTCGTGCTGCGCACGCTCGAAGGTCTCGCGCTCGGCGGCGTGCCCGCCGTCGCGATGGCCTATCTCGCGGAAGAAGTGCATCCCGACGGGCTCGGCCTCGCGATGGGACTCTATGTCGGCGGCACGGCGATTGGCGGGATGGCCGGACGCGTGATCACCGGCGTCGTCGCGGATCTGTTTTCGTGGCGTGTCGCGATCGGCACGATCGGCGTGCTCGGCATTCTGTCGATGCTCGCGTTTCGCGCGCTGCTGCCACCGTCACGCCATTTCGTACCGCGGCGCGGACTCGGCTTTACGCATCACCGCACTGCCCTGCTCAAGCAATTCACGCGACCCGGACTGTCGCTGCTGTTTCTGCTCGGCTTCGTGCTAATGGGCAGCTTCGTCACGCTGTACAACTACATCGGCTACCGGTTGCTCGCGCCGCCTTATCAATTGAATCAGACGGAGATCGGCGCGATCTTCGTCGTGTATCTGACAGGCGTAGTCGCCTCGCCGTGGTCGGGGCGCATGGCCGATAACTTTGGCCGCGCTCGCGTGCTCACCGCCAGCTTGCTGTTGATGGTGCTCGGTCTCGCGCTCACCATGTTGCAGCCGCTGGCGGCGATCGCGGCCGGCATCGCGTGCGTGACGTTCGGCTTCTTCGCCGGACATTCGGTGGCGAGCAGCTGGGTCGGACGTCTCGCCAAGGATGCCAAAGGTCAGGCCGCCGCGCTGTATCTGCTCGCGTATTACATCGGTTCGAGCGTGGTCGGCTCGTACGGCGGTCACGTGTGGGCCGGTTTCGGATGGAACGGTGTCGCGGGACTGGTGGGCGTGCTGCTCATCATCGGACTGGTTGCAACGATGCGCTTGCGCGGACGTGAGCAACCTCGCATCTGATGCTCGCGCGACGACCCAACGCGCATTGAATGACGCTAAAACGTAAGGCCGACGTAAACGAACGCGACATTTTTTGCGTCGCATTTGCTGCGTCGCGGCAATCGCGGCGGCCCTTGCCGCACCGGGTTCAGCGGCTTGCGAATAGCCGCTGCAGCGCCGCAAAGCGCCGTCATATCGACTTCACTTGTCTCCTATACTCAAATCGAGCGTGGGCGGTGCATGACTCCATAAATCGAGCCGCCGCCTTCGCCGGAATACATATGGAGACAAGAATGACGACCTACTTCACGATCGGCGATTTCATCCTGGTCATTCCGATGGCGTTGGCCGGGGCTTTGTTTGTCGGTGCGCTTCCCTGCAAGACGGAATTCCGGCACAACGCGTTGCGCGTGCTTGGCGCGCTGATCGGCGTAGTGTTCGCGGTCGTGCTGGTCGAAGGTTTGCCGGCGCTCGTCTAAAAGAAAAAAGCCGCCCCGTGGGCGGCTTTTCTATTGCTGCGGCGTGAAGGACCAAGGCGCGGGGATCAGATCGCCTGATCCGTGGACGGCTTTTCCCACAGGTTGATGCCACCTTCGGTCGCGTAGCGGTCGATCTCGGCCAGTTCGTCCTTCGAGAACGCGAGATTCTTCAGTGCACCGACGTTCTCGCGCACCTGCTCCGCACGGCTTGCGCCGATCAGCACGGACGTCACGCGCGGATCGCGCAGCGCCCAGGCGAGCGCCATCTGCGCCAGGCTCTGGCCGCGACGTTGCGCGATGTCGTTGAGCTTGCGCACGTGTTCGATGTTTTGCGCGCTCAAATGCTCCTGCTTCAACGATCCACCGCCCGGCTTGTTGACGCGCGCGTCTTCCGGCACGCCGTTCAGGTATTTGCCGGTGAGCAGACCCTGAGCGAGCGGCGTGAACGCGATGGCGCCGGCACCGACCTTCTCGAGCGTATCCAGCAACTCGTGTTCGATCCAGCGATTGAGCATGTTGTACGCGGGCTGATGAATCAGCAGCGGCACCTTGTACCCGGCGAGCAGCTTCGCCATTTCGAGCGTTTTGGTTGCCGAGTACGACGAAATCCCGATGTACAGCGCCTTGCCCTGCTGCACGGCGCTCGCCAACGCGCCCGCGGTTTCTTCGAGCGGCGTATCGGCATCGAAACGATGCGAATAGAAAATATCGACGTAGTCGAGGCCCATGCGTTGCAGGCTCTGATCGAGACTCGCGAGCACGTATTTGCGCGAACCGCCGCCTTGACCGTACGGACCCGGCCACATGTCCCAACCGGCCTTCGACGAAATCAGCAGCTCATCGCGATACGGCTTGAAGTCGTCCTTGAAAAGCCGGCCGAAATTGGTTTCGGCGCTGCCGTACGGCGGCCCGTAGTTGTTGGCGAGGTCGAAGTGCGTGATACCCAGGTCGAAGGCCGTGCGCAAGATGTCGCGCTGCGTGGAGATCGGCGTGGTGTCGCCGAAGTTGTGCCACAGTCCGAGCGACAGCGCCGGCAGTTTGAGACCCGACTTGCCGCAGACGCGGTACTGCATATCCGAATAGCGTTCTGAAGCTGCTTCGTAAGCCATTGCTAGTGTCCTTGATGGTGAAGGCGCCCGACCAGTGCGGGCATGGGCAATTGCATGCTGCGGGAGGCGTGCTGCTGTATTTTTGTAGGAGGGGGTGCGGCCAGACCGCTATGGTAGCGAATCGACGCGATGCATGCAGACACCCAGTATGCGGGATGGACGATCGCCTGCGGCTCCCCTACACTTTGCCCGACTCAAGCTCATGGGAGAGGTAGATGACGAAGGCGATTTCCATCGCGTTGATTGTCGGCGGTGTCGTGCTGCTGTATTTCGGCGGGCAGGCGTTCAATTCGGTGAGTAGCGACGTCTCGCGCGTCTTTACCGGTTCACCGACCAACAAGGCGATCATGCTGATCGTGGGCGGCGTCGTGGCCACGATCGCCGGATTGACGGGAATGGCTTTGTCGGGACGCAAGCGCTAACGGCGTGCGCGAGCGCGCGGCGCTTCGGATTTTCAGCGTGTGAAGCCGATGCGCCGCCGCGAGAGATCGAAAACCTAGAACGCCACTTCGGGCTTCGCAGCCGAACGGGTGCCAGGCAACGGCACGTTGCTCGCGCCGTGATAGGTGTACACCAGCGAAAACTTCACCTGATCGCTGATGTTCTTGCCGGCCGAATGCAGCGTATTGCAGTGAAAGAACACCACGTCGCCGGCCTTCAGTTCAGGCGACACCGCCGTGCGAATCCATTCCTGATTTTCTTCCAGATCGGAGCGGAAGAATTTGGACTGATCGAACCGGTCGGAGGTGAACGCGGCGCTGTGCGACTTCGGAACCAGCCACAGCGCGCCGTTATCCACCGTCTCCGCGCCGACTGCAAGCCACACCGAAACCAGATCGTCCCGCTCGAACGACCAATACCGCACGTCGCGATGCCAGCCGGTCAAGCTGCCGTACGCCGGATGCTTGGTCATCATGCAGTTATGGTGTGCGCGTGACAGACGCGGCTCCTCGCCGAAATACAGTTCCATCCAGCCGCGAATTTCCGGCGCGGTCGCCCACTGCGCGAAACTCGGATGACGTCCATACGCATCCAGCAGCCGCCGCACCGTATGGCCGCCGGGCGCCTGTTTGGAGCTCGGTGCGCCGGGATACTGCAGATCCGCTTCGAACTCGATCGGCGCGGCTGCTTCCTGCAACTGACGCTGCGCAATCTGCTTCAATTCATCGCAACGCTCGGGCGACACCAATCCGGGCACCACGACAAAACCCTGCTCCCGCAACGTCTGAATCTGCTCTTTCTTGGAATGAAGTGACATGGTGTTCCGTTACTGTCGACAAGCTGATGCCCGATTGTAAAACGGGCGCGATCGCACAGTGTGCTGTTTCACCGCCGCAAAACCGCAGCTTACGCACTGCTTTCATGCGCCGTGCTCGATTTCATGGCACTTCAAACGGGCAAGCACGCACAAAAATCGACCGCAAAGGGCGCGACCCCGTAGCCGCAAATCGCGATCTACCCCGTAAAAACCCGTATTTGCAGGGTAAAAACGGACTTTATGACGTCACGAATCGCGTGTAACCTGCGTTGCATGTTGATCGTCACTCCCGCACTTTCGCGCCGCGCACAGGCCACCAAGGCCGACCCCGCTGTACTCCGTGCATTTTTCAGTCGAATTCCAGGCTTTCGCGCCGTCCATCGCGACACCGCCATTGGCACATTTGGTGCTCTTCATGGCGCACATTCCGTCGCGCGACACGTTGCCTACTTGTGAAGCCATGCATACTCTCCTGAGCACCCGTCTTACCCGCGCCGCACTGAAAGCGGCGCGTCCCGCGCGCCGCCATGTCGTGCGCGCGCTGCGCCATCACGCCACCCGCACCCGCGCGCTGGGCGAACAATGGCGCGATGCCAAAGCCGTCGACGGCATTCGCACCTGGTTCAACACGTTCTTCTCCGCCTTGCGTCTGCAAGGCAGCTCGCGCCGTTTTTCGCTGCGCACGCTGCTGCGCAAACCGACGCCGCTGCGCCTCACCGCGCAACGCGCACCCGTCGCCGTGCCACAGAACACGAGCCGCCGCCCGCGTCGGATGTCGACGAATGGCAGCACCGGCTGGTTCGCGTTCGCGTTTGCGAGCCGTTAAGGCGAGTACAGAACACGCTGCTCGACCCGCGCGGTTCCACGCACTACGCGCTGACGATGCGAAAGCCCATCGCGGCCGGTGAAGCCGCGGGTCGATTGCGCAGCAAAGCGACCGCCGCAAATTAAAAAACCCTGCTGGCTCACGCC
>NZ_JARESS010000080.1:0-25070 GCF_046027915.1 Paraburkholderia sp. RL17-347-BIC-D | reverse complement strand
GCTGCCGTCGAATTCGGCAGCGCACAGTTCGGCCGAAGCGAAGCAGAAGAACACTGCGAGCGCCATACGGAGGGTGTTTTTTCATGGTCGCTTCCCCTGTTATGATCGGCTGCTGGGCTGCCACTGAGCATCCCAGCGCCAGCATCACAAGCCCGGGTGAAACTCGTATCAGGGGTTGCATGGTGAAACGCCTCCTGGACAATCCAGTTCCGGCACGGACCCACGGCACTCCGACGCCGACGTGAGAAGGCGCCGTAAAGTCACGGACTCATGGTTTGATCTTGGTGATCTTCTGGCCTTGGACGCCGAGGCCCGCCATCAGGCCCTCCTGGCCATAGATGAATGCGTAGACATCGGATTGCAACGTGGTCGTTGTCATCGACTTCGCCTTGCCTTCGTCGACGACAACGACACTCGGTCCCATTCCGACGGACCAGCCGTCGCTGCTGTTCAGATAACTGAGCGCTGCCGGCGTCATCAGGAACATCGCCTGATGGAAGCTCTGTGCCCCAGCCTGCATGCCGTATGACAACGACTTCGCGTTGTAATAGCCCATCACCTTGCCGTCCGGGCCGAACATCACGCCGTCTCCTCCTTGAGCGCCGACCAGAAAGCCCGCCTTCAGGATGTCCGGAAATACAAGGACGGCTGTCGCGTGGGTCGCCAGTTCGCCCGCCTTGGGCGTGGTCGCTACCAGTTGCCGATACGCATCGCGTGCTTTCTGTTCCAGTTCGGGACGCCCTGAACTGGACGCGGAAGCAGTGGGGTTAATGCTCGTACAGGAAACGACAGCGAGCATGACTGGAATCATTGCCATCAGGCGGACAAACTTGAACATGATAGGACGCTCCATTCAAAAGGAGTCACTGCGTGACCGGATCCCTGAGCGACCCGCGCCGCCCTTCAGGTACCAGTAGTATTGGTAGCAGATCTGCCCCATGGCAATTGAACTTTGGTCCAATACCGGGTGAACCCGCACGTGTTCAGACTACGACGGCTGTCCTCCTTCGAGGGCCGCACGTACGGTCCTGATGAACAGGTCATCGTTGAACGGCTTGAGAATGTAGGCGACCGCACCGCCTGCAAAGGCCTGTTCGCGCACGCTGATGTCATCGTGGGCGGTGATGAAAATGACTGGCGTGCCACTACCGGAAAGACGCTGCTGGACCTCGAGTCCATTGAGCCCCGGCATCTGCACATCGAGAATGACGCAGTCAGGGCGATATGACGGCATGGACGACAGCACGTCGAGAAAGGCGTCGCCGCTTGCGAAGGTTTCGGCAGCGATGCCGACTGAGCGCAGAAGTCTCTTGATGGCTCGGCACACCGATTCATCGTCATCGACGACGACAACGAATGATTTGAGTTTTCCCATTGCACGTAGTCCGGTGTCAGGGAATGCACGGGGCAGTGCACTCCCCCAAACCATAGACTACGAGTCAGGCGCAAATGCCGATAGTGGACCTTGGTGCAATGTGGACTCCGAAAGACGTCATAGCACGCCCGGACGACGCAGCGTTCACGCCGCTTGCAGCCGCTCAGCGATCCGCGTGCGATTTCGCGACGCCTGAAAGGCCGACCTTGTCCGCGACGCGAATGAGTTGGGCCAGCGATGTGACTTCCATCTTGGCCATCACGCGCCTGCGATGAACCTTGATCGTCTGTTCGGCCGTTCCGAGTTCGCTTGCCACCTGCTTGTTCAGAAGGCCAATCACGACGAGTGCCATCACTTCGCGCTCGCGCGGCGTCAACCGCTCGACGCGATCACGAAGCGAGTCGAATTCACGCCGGGTCGCTCGCGTTCGAACCGCGTACGCGAGCGCCTGTTCGATCGCTCGCAGCAGGTCAGTCTCGGACACCGGTTTGGGCAGAAAATCGGTTGCCCCCGCCTTCATCGCGTCGACACCCATCGCAATGTCACCATGCCCCGTGATGAAAATGATCGGCAGCGCCGCATTGAGTTCGCGCGCCAGTTCCAGTCCGCTCAGATCCGGCAACTCGATATCCAGCACGAGGCACGCAGGACAGGCATCGGCGGGCATCCTGTCGAGAAATGCGCGTGCCGAACCGAATGTTTCCACCCGATAGCCCGCTGACTGAATCAGACGCGACAGCGCGCGGCACACGGAGTCGTCGTCGTCGACGACGAATACAAGCGAAGCGGAATCTGTCATGGCCTCTATCGCGACTCATCCTGCTCCGTCGCATCCCCGACTGGCAATGTAACAAAGAATGTCGCGCCTCGATCGATGTTGTTTTCGGCCCAGAGTCGCCCGTGGTGCATGTCGATGATGGTGCGGCTAATCGACAATCCCAAACCGAGGCCCTGGGGTTTTGACGTAAAGAATGGCTTAAAGATCTTGTCCAGCTTGTCGGCGGTCAGTCCATGGCCGCGATCCCTGATGGCGATGCAAACCGTATTGGTGCTCTCGCGCATGAGCGTCACGGATACGACGCGATCTACGGACGGCACCCCACTCATCGCGTCGAACGCATTGAGCAGGAGATTGAGCATGACCTGCTGCAACTGCACCTTGTCGCCACGCACGGACGGCAGATCGTCCTCGATGTCAAGCGCCACGCGTGTGCCACGCACGATCGCATCGCCGCGCACCAGCAGGACCACGTCGCGAATAATGCCCGCGAGATCGAGTGATACGACTTCCAGATCGCCCTTCTTGACGACCGCGCGAATGCGCCGGATCACTTCGCTCGCGCGATAGTCAGCCTGTACGATGTCGTTCAGGATCTCTCTCACTTCATCCAGATCGATGGGGTCCGCCGTGAGAAAGCGCTGCGCGGCCTGCACGTTGCTCAGTATCGCGGTCAGCGGCTGGTTCAGTTCATGGGCCAGCGATGCCGTAAGCTGGCCCACGATAGACACGCGCGTCAGATGCGCGAGGTCCCGCCGGTTGCGCTCCAGCTCGTAACGCTCGGCTGTATCGATGATGCATGCGAGCGTGACGCTGTCATCGTCGAAGTGAAATGGGTTCAGACCGATCTCCACCTGAAATTCCGTGCCGTTATTACGCCGCCCAGGCAGCTCATACAACGGCGACCTTCCGTGGACCACGGACGATGCGAACACGTCGGCCCTGGGCACAACCTGGCGGTCCAGATGCAGGGCGGGCACGAGCAGTTCGACCGGCTTGCCTATCAATTCGTCGCATTCGTATCCGAACAGCCTGGCGGCTTGTCGATTGACCATCAACATGCGGCCACGCTCGTCGAGCATCAGAATCGAAATAGGCAAAAGCGCGAGCGCCTCGCGAAAGTACGCTTCGCCGCTTCCTTTTTCCAACACGACCACATGAGAATCGTTCAACCCTGCGGATCGTCCGCCACTTTCATGAGACTGGCGGCGAACCGATCGTGCGGAAGCCGCGGCATGGTCCCTATCCGTTATTGGACGCTCCGCGCGCGCACGTTGACCTGCTTCCGGCGAGATCGCTTCTTCCGCCACTTGATGCTGTTCCACGCGCCTCTCTGCTGAGGAACCGGCTCGTGATACGACGTCGCGCGGACCGGCACCAGCGGACATCGTGAAAACCTGCGGACGCATCGCAGCTTCACGCGTCATCGCGCGCTCGACATAATCCGCAAGATTTGGCGGTTTAAGACTACGGCTCGCCAGCGCCATTCGCCAGCGCCTGGTAAACAAAATCGACAGCCAAAGAATGATGGCGGTTTCCAGAACAATGATCGCTGGCATGACGATGCTCATGGCCGGGATTCCTCTCAACAGCTTGCGCCGAGAGATGGGCTGACGGAAAAGCTCGCTCTGGATTTCGACGAGAGATAACGCGCCTGACCCGAAGGCTGATTTTGCCGCTACGTATATTGTGCAGCGGGCCAGAAAGTCAGGACCGTAATTCGCTGGCTCGCGCGTTTCTAAGGCAGCGTGTTTGCCAGATTGCCGGTCCGTCACTTCTATAGCGCGTCGTCTTGCGACGATTCAGGGAGATCTGCCAGCACAGGAGGAAATGCAGGCATGGCCAGCCGTATGACTAGGCAGGTAACTACTACACACAAAATAAAACTGGCCAGTAAATCAATCGTAGTCCTGATGCCAGCCATAGTAAATGTCGAGATCGTGCATTCTTCAATCGATGCAATAGAAGCCGCCACGCTAACGCTGAACATCACCCTGATTGAACCAAAGGGCAAATGTTCACGCGCGGCGTCGCATGTAGTCTGAATGACTGAGATTCGAATCAGCAAGGATCTGTATCGCCCCGGCGTCCGCACGTTACTGGTAAACCTGCATGCGTCGGAATGGGAAAAAAAAGCAATTAGATTCAGCATTGGTGTTACGTGCGGCGACGCGGTCCCGCTAGCGGCGATTGCAGCCGTACAGAGAACAGCGTGATAAAGGCACGCCGGGCAGGACGAAACGGGTCGTGCTCTATTGCTCATTGCGAATCAGTCTGCTCATGCATGCCCGATTCCGTCCGGTTGCGTACAAAGTATCTCCGCCAGCGGACTCCGCACACACATTAGACCAAGGTTCAATATCGGTGTCCACTCAGGTCCCCTATTCTGTTTCTTGGGCACGTGCATTTGATTGCCCGTTCCAGGACTCGGCCTGCGGAAATCAGGAACCAGGCCATCGTTATGGAAGCGGTGATCGCGACATTTTCCTCGCTGATGACCGTTTGACGGTTTTGTGAGGGCGATGTAATGAACAAGCGTCTCTTATGGTTTGCGATCGTACCGGCGCTGCTGTTCGCAGGTACGGCAGCTGCGCAATACCCGGTTCTGGATATGGTTGCCGGCAAGCTCGTTCAAAAGTATCAAGAGGAACCGACCAGCGCGCTGCCGAAAACGCATAGGAACGCAATCAACGCGACGACGATGTGGTTCATCCTGCTGTCCTCCGACCAGGGTAATACGCGTAGAGCGGCCTCGGTCTCCGAAGCGGCGCTTGCCCGCGCCTGTCCTTTCGCAGCCTGACGTTGCCCGTGTCCCACGAAGCGCACGACTATCGAAATTCGCCCACTTCCGGTCACTTATCAGCATCTTGCGCGCCGCGCAGCAGTATGCAATTGAACCAAGGTCCAATTGCATACGACCCAGTCGTGATCCTATCTTTCAAGATCTGTACCACTGACTGCGAACCCGACCCAACCGCCAGAATCTCTAGCCTGTGTCGGCCAATTCGTATTTCGTCCCAGGCTCTGATCATATTGCGGAAAGTGTCTTTGAGGCCGCCAGGAGCGAAACATGGCAACATCCAGACTGCCCATTCGAGTGTTGATGCTGACATTGGCATTGTCGGCCCCTGCAGCCGATCCGCGCCGCGACTCAGGATCCCGGCTGACCACGTGAAATTGTTCGGGACGACGCGACCCTCACCTATTACCAGCCACAGATCGACGACTGGAAGGACTTCAAGGAAGTGACCGGTCGGATGGCGATAAGCGTGACTCCGCGTGGCGGCAAACCGCAAGTGGGCATCGTTGCGCTCCAGATGCACACGGATGTTGACGTCGGCAGTCGTAACGTCCTCCTGAGCAATCCGCAAATTACCGGTACGACTTTTCCCGACACCGATCCCGCAACGGCCAAAAAGCTGGATCAGCTCGTGCGCAAATTTCTCGATCCACAGGCTTCGCTGACCTTATCGGTTGACCGCGTGGTCGCGGGGTCAAAGTAGCCCTGCAGGTGAAGCTGAGGTATAGGGTTGGGCAAGAAAGACGGCCGCACCGCCACGCTGATGATCCCGATCACGATCGGCATCATCAACGTGCCGACCTACGTGTTGGCGCCGCCATGGTCGACTCCGTGGAGGATGCCATGGCCATCAATAGAGCGCTCGCTGGTGAGAAATTGAACCAAAGTCCAATTGCCATTGGCCAGCGCCACTACCAATATTGATTTCATCGGACTCTGCACGTGGCATCGGCCACGAAATAAGTGCTGTACTACAGAACTGGTACTCACGGCTGAGTCGCAAGCAACGACGTGGCTCTGGCACGCCGCTGCATCCTCGGCCGCCCGTTGAGCCAGTGGCCTGCTTCCCGGTGTGAACCTTTGCGGCGACCTGCACGGAGACAATTGATGTTGCCCACGCCCACTTCCGAAAAGGCGCTGTCCCGTGGACTGCTCGAGGCACTGATCCGTGCCGGGCTGATCGCCGTCCTGGCGATTTTCTGCTTCGAGATAGTCCTCCCGTTCCTCAACCTGATCGTCTGGTCCCTGATCCTGGCGATCACCCTTTACCCGCTGCAGGTGAGGCTAAGGCGCAGGTTGGGCAACAAAGACGGTCGCACCGCCACGCTGATTGTCCTGATCGCGATCGCCATCATCATCCTGCCGTCCTATCTGTTGGGCGTCGCCATGGTCGACTCCGTGGAGCATGCCATGGCCATCGTCAAGAGCGAGGGTTTGCACATTCCGCCGCCGGCCGAGTCGGTAGCCAGTTGGCCGCTGGTAGGCCAGCGTCTGTATGACTTCTGGCTGCAAGCCGCCACCGACTTGACCGGCCTGTTGCAGAAACTCGCACCGCAGCTCAAGGACGTCAGCCGTGCGCTGCTGGGCGCGGTCGCGGGCGTTGGCAAAGGCCTGCTGATATTCGTGTTCGCCCTGATCATCGCGGGCATCTTCATGGCTTATGGCCAGCAGGGCAGCCGCAGCGCCGTGCAGATCGCCTCGCGGTTCTTCAGCCCGGAGAAAGGTCCGCGCATCGCCGTGCTGTGCACCGCCACCATTCGAGCGGTGGCCCAGGGCGTGGTAGGCATCGCTTTTATCCAGATGCTGTTGATTGGCGTCGCCTTCGTTGTCAAGGGCATTCCTGCCGCCGGCCTGCTGGCTTTGGCGGTGCTGCTGCTCGGAATCATGCAACTGCCGGCCACGCTGATCACCGTCCCGGTGATCATTTTCGTCTTTGCCACGGAGGGCGCGAGTGTGGCGACCGTTGTCTTCTCCATCTATGTGTTCATCGCGGGACTGGCCGATAACGTGCTCAAGCCCCTGCTGCTGGGTCGTGGCGTCGATGTGCCGATGCCGGTGGTGCTCATCGGCGCGCTGGGCGGCATGGTCACCGGCGGCGTCATTGGACTGTTTATTGGCCCGGTGGCGCTCGCGGTGGGCTACCAGCTGTTCTGGCAATGGGTTGAGGACCAGCCGCAGAATGCTGCGCCAGGCGACGAGAAGCAGATTTGAAGCGGCCAGTCTCGCCCCATGTCGCAATTGACTCGTTCGCCCACTGCTCACCGGCGCACTCTGCCTCAGCCGCTACGCACGCCACCCCGGCACCCGACTTTTCCGGCCCGAAGGAGAGCACCCCATGATCAACGAAGCAGAGCAGAACCGTCTCCGCGATGGACAGACGAATCGCGCGGTCTAGGAAAAGTGGGGGTCGTACCTCAGCGAGCGGCAGTGGGTGACCGTGCGCGAAGACTACAGCGACGACGGCGACGCCTGGAACCACTGCACTCCCGACCACGCCCGGTCTCGCGTCTGCCGGTGGGGCGAGGACGGCCTCGGCGGTATCAGCGAGGCCGATGCCTTCTATGCGTCGACTACCCCACTCGCCGTTCGCGATGACTCCGACCGTGCGAGTATCATGCGCCAGGCGCTAGCCGGCATGCTCTGGACCAAATAGTATTTCCACCATGACCTCGGGCGCAGGCTTGCCGAGCATGGCACGGGCAGCCAGTTGCCGCATGCGGAACGCCGGCGGGTGCGCAACAGCGACTGGGTACACATGTACAACGACGACATTACCTCGATGCACGACAAATGAGAGTATCCCTGGTACGCCGCGTGGGATCTGGCCTTTCACATGATTCCACTGAGTATGGTCGACGCCGATTTCGCGAAGGAACAACTCGACCTGATGCTGCGCGTTCACACCAAATGTCGAATAGGACCAAAGTTCAATTGAATAGGTCCGTCAATGTGAGCACAATTATCACAGTGGCATCAGACCACCCGTCTTAGAGGGCAGCTTCTACGTGATGGAGACGATCGATTTCCGTGTGCGATGTGTTTAGGTTGCAATACGAACTACCCAGCCGGGAAAAATTGCGTTGCGGGTGGCGCGAACTTCATCGCCAGCGAGCTGCCGATTCGTACCGGCACGGCCATTCAGCCAGACTGGCGTGTCGGTCGGGCAAGCGGGCCGAGGCAGTAGCGATTGCCACAGCGCTGAAGACAATGGGCTACGGCACCGGCCAGTTTGGCAGGAACCATATGGGTGACAAAAACTGAGACGTGATGGGAGATCTGCACACCAAATTAATGCTTGAAACGCTGTCGGCTGACGCGGCTAACCGTTTCACGCCCCGTTTACAGACCGCTGATTAGAACTGGACCGAAGGATGAAGCGGCCAGAGTCAAGCACCGGGGATCCACCTCGGAGCCACAATGGAGGACGATATGAACAGACGAGATTTTGTGCTGAGGACCGCGGCTGCAACTGCTGCTGCAAGTCTGACGCTCACTGGCTGCACCATGACCCCGGGCAGCGGCAAGAGCCCTGAAACCGATGCCTCGAAGCGCCAGGCGATTGACGCGGACGTGAACGGTACGTTGTCGCGGCTATTCTCGACGGTCAAGGGCTCTCGCGAGCTCGTATCGAAGGCACAAGGGGTGCTGGTGTTCCCGTCGGTGGTTAAGGCAGCCTTCATCGCCGGCGCCGAGTACGGCGAAGGCTCATTGCGTGTTGGGGGCACGACGGCTGGCTATTACAGCACGGCATCGGGGTCATTCGGATTCCAGGCCGGTGCCCAGTCGACGGCCGTCATCTTTCTCTTCATGACGCAAGACTCGCTCGACAAGTTTCGCAACTCGGCCGGCTGGTCCGTTGGCGGCGACGTAGCGGTTTCGCTCGTGAAAGTGGGTGCGAATGGCACGCTCGATACGACGACGGCCACCTCACCGGTGGAAGCCATTGTGCTGACCAACACCGGTCTGATGGCAGACGCTTCGCTCGCTGGCACCAAGGTGACGCGGCTAAACCTATAAACGTGAAGCCTAATCTCTTCAAAAAAAGAAAGGCAAGGAACCGTTCGGCTCCCTGCCTTTCGTGGGTGCTTGTGTAGCGCTCTGAAGGTGTTTTGCCGCAGCACGGCGAGACTGCACGACCCTTGTTCTGGACAATCGGGAACACGCCACTCTCCGCTGATGTGTGGCACGAGACCAACATCCATCGATTTTAGCAACTCAAGACGATTGTTTTCGGTCGTACGAAGCGATTGGCACCCAGCAAAACTGTCGGCCCCACCCGGCATGCCATCGACCTGGTGATGTTCAGCCTGCCCTTGATCTGGGCGATGCTTGAGTCTTATGTCGACCAGTTCTGGCCAGGGCTCAGGCCGAACATCTGACAGCTTCAGGTGCTTGTCGATCTCATGTTCACACTGAGTTTTTTCGTGCCGGGTGGTGACTTCTGGACCAAGATCCGCGCTCTGTTCGTCCGCACGGCTTAGATAGGAGAGACCCTCGACGCGGGCAACCTGGAATTTCCCATCCGATAGAGGATGAGCGAAATGAAGCGGTTCGTTCAAGGTGACAATCGTATGCAAAGCTTTGCAAACGCTCAAATCGTGCCCGCAAAGTAAGCGGCTCACGTGGGCCGTTCGTCCACGCGCGTGCACGTGAGGCATGATGGTGATCTGGACTTGGACTGTCAGGTAGCAGGTGTCGGCGGACTGGCTGGCGTGTGCAGCTTGTCGGCCACGCGCCACGGCAGAAGCTCGTCGATGCGATTGATTTTATGGTCAGCGATGTGAGTGAGCACATAGTCCAGATAGGCGCGCGGATCGATGTCGTTCAGTGCGCAAGTCCCGATCAGCGCGTACATTGCGGCGGCCCGTTCACCGCCGCTGTCGGAACCGGCAAACAGGAAATTCTTCCGCCCCAGGCTTACACAACGCAACGCGTTTTCCGCGATGTTATTGTCGATCTCGAGCGTGCCGTCTTCACAATATAGCGTCAGAGCGCGCCACTGGTTAAGCGAGTAGTTGATCGCCTTGGCAGTGTCGGACTTCGACGACAACGTTTCGAGCTTGGCCTTGAGCCACGCTTCATAGATTTGAAGCAGTGGCCTGGCTTTCTCCTGCCGTATTCGTAGCCGTTCGGCCGCGGGCTTGCCGCGAATGGAGGCCTCGATGTCGTATAGCGCGCCAATGTATTCAAGTGCTTTTTGCGTCGTGTCGGACGGCGTGCGCACGTGGATGTCGTAGAACTTTCTCCTCGCGTGAGCATGACATGCCGCTTCCAGTACGGAGCCACCCAGGAACAGCTCATCGAAGCCCGCGTAAGCGTCCGCTTGCAGGGTCCCCCTGAAGCCGGCGAGATGAGTCTGAGGGTGGATGCCCTGTCTGTTCGGCGAGTATGCGAACCATACCGCAGCGGGTTGCGTCGACCCCGAGCGACGATCGTCGCGCACATAGACCCATAGCCGACCGGTGCGGGTCTTCCTGTTGCCCGGTGAGAGCACCGGGATCGGCGTGTCGTCCGCATGCAGCTTTGTGGCGGCCGTCGTATAGCGGCGCAGCGCTTCAATCAGCGGCGCGCACAACGCTTCGCATTGACCGACCCAGCGACCCATGCTGGCCCGGTCGAGCATCACGCCGTCGCGCGCCGCGATCGCCGATTGCCGATACAACGGCTGGTGGTCTGCGTATTTCGAAACGAGGATATCCGCCAGCAAGCTTGGATGGGCGATGCTCCGCTCGATCGGAAGGCCGGGCATCGGCGGCTGCCTGATGGTGCTGCAGCATGGGCAAACGAATTTGCGCCGGATCGTGCGAACGACCTTGAACGCCGCTGCGACCCGGGCGAGTTGCTCAGACACGTCCTCACCGAGCACCTGCATCTGTTGACCGCAGTCCGGGCAACTCGATTCGGGCTCGCGCACATGATCCTCACGCGCGAGGTGCGCAGCCAGTGCTTGCCTCGAAGCCGCTTCGTCCGTCGTTGCATTGGAGGAGGAAGCGTTTGCGCCTCGAGCTTGCGCACGCTCCATGTCTGCAACGCCGCGTCCGGCGGCCAGATCCTCGAGTTGGGTCTCGAGGGTCTCGATCTGCCGCTGCAACTGCTCGGACTTGCGGCCGAACTGCATGCGCCGAAGTTTGTCGATCTGTGCCTTAAGCTGCTCGATCTCGACATCGCGTTCAGCAAGCAGACTACGGGCCTCGACCAGCAAGGCCTTCAACAATTCGACATCGTCTGGAAGATCGGCGCCGTTCGACATACGCCGTAGTTTACGAGTCCGCGGCGCGGTTTACAACATCGATAACGCGGCGGTACGACGGGGCTGTCGCCAATCGATGCCCTCGAGAAGCATCGACAGTTGTGCTGAACTCAGATGGACCTTCCCGCCGTCGGCCTGGGGCCAGATAAAACGGCCCCGCTCAAGCCGCTTCGCGAGAAGCCAGATTCCGTCCTCCGTTGCCCAGAGGATTTTTACGAGGTCGCCCCGGCGGCCCCGGAAGATGTAGACGTTGCCTCCCAGCGGATTCTCTTCAAGCGCCGTTTGTACCTTTGCGGCCAGTCCCTGGAACCCACATCGCATATCGGTCACGCCTGCAGCGATCCAGATGCGCGTACCAACCGGCAGAGACATCATGATCGCAGACTACCCAGCACGGTACGCAGCATGTCAGCGTCGACCAGGCCGTCTACCTTAACCACCGCACGGCCGATGCGGATCTCGATCGTGCCCCCAGGAGACGCCGGCTTCATATCTGGCGCTTGAGGAACCCCCGAAGATGACGCAACGACCTGCGTCAGCGCGTCACTCAGCAGTACGACCGGGAGGAGGCTGGTAGACGGAGCTTGCTGCTCGGCAAGATATCGCCGCCGCCAGGTGTACAACATGTTCGCGTTGATGCCATTCTCACGGGCCAGTCTCGCGACCGAGACGCCCGGCTCACACGCTGCTGCCGCCAGCCGATCCCGAAGCTCCCGTGGGTAATTCGGACGGCCTGCTCGACTTCCATGCTTCTTCTCTGGAGACTCTGACAAAGTGGTGTCCATCAAATCGGAAATGATGGACATCACTTTGCTGTGTATCGCAGCAACCACCTACGACGGTGGGGACGAGCCGCTTACCCCGCAAACGAAAGCGACAAGGGTCGCACTCTTTCACTGTCGACGCTACTGCTCGGCACCCTCCTCCTATTATCTCATTATCTCCGCCCGCCGGCGCACAGGAATTCTCGATGCTGGCCGGCCCTCTCTTCAGCGAAAGTGCGAACACCTATTCCTGGAGCGCCAGTTATCGCGAGGGACTCGGGCGCTTTGCGGCATGGAGCTTTTCCTGGATCAACGAAGGTCACATCCCGCACCATCGTCGCGATGGCCAGACCATACAAGCCTGGGGACACCTGCCACTATGGAACGATCGACTGGAGTTATCAGCAGGTGCGGGGCCGTATCGGTACTTCGACACGAGCGCAGCACGATCCGGAGGCGACTATTCGAATACGCACGGGTGGGGAGTCGTCTGGAGCATGCGCGCCGCGTATTATTTCGATCGGAAATGGATTGCCCAGGCGCAGTTGAATCATGTCCAGGTGTTTGTCGACCCCGACGCGACCGCGCTGCTGTTTGGCATCGGCTACCAACTCGAAGCGAAGGGCGAGCCCGGTCCACGGCAACGCACGGTGCCAAGAACATCGAAGGTAACGAATAACGAACTTACCGTGATGTTCGGCAAGACGATCCTTAACAGCGGCAATTCCGAGTCGGCCAATGCCGGAAGCCTTGAATACCGGCGCGGATTATGGCGCTATGTCGATGTGACCGCATCATACATCCATGAAGGTGGTCAAATCCAGTCGCGCCGGGACGGTATCGCAATGCAGCTTTGGGCCACCCGGGCTTTCTTCGACGACAACCTTGCGCTGTCAGTCGGCGTTGGTCCGTACGTTGCCATCACGCAAAACAGTGACCTTCCCCAGAACCGCACCGGCGACGGCCGCATCTCAGCGCTTTTCGCGATACCAGCGAGCTATCGGCTCAGCCAGCACTGGCTCACGCGCATCACAGGGAATCGTGTAATCACGCGCTACAATCGTGACACGGATCTGATCGAAGCCGGAGCCGGCTTCCGATTTTGAGCGGTATCACCGACGATCATTGTCTTCGAAGTTGCCCGTAGGCAGATTGAGACTAAATCTCGCCAGATTAGAAATCTCAAGCGGTCGACGCTATGCGGCTTTTTGCCTGTGCGACGCTTGCGAGGACGTCTCAGATTGGCCGCCTCGCGCGTGACCATCTGACGCACGCTTCCAACCACACAAGTGCCAAAAGCACTGTGACCGCAATCCGCAACCTAGAGCATCCACAACGGGCGCTTCTCTGTCCATCGTCTTCCCATTCGCATCCGCTATGCCCGCGATGGCCATTTGCCGAAAGCGGAGCCTTCTGCGCCGCCGGCTGCTAAGCTTGTGTAAGGTACGTAATATCGCCTTCGCGCAGGCCGCGCCCTTCCGCACCGAGATAGACTTTTGGAACTGTTTTTCGATTAAAAGTTTGTGTGATCGCTTCCAGCCTGTTTGATTCGAGCGGGCGACGCCGGGAGAACTCTGATGAGCAAGAAATCCCTGTCCGACGATATCGGCGACTCAAATGAAACGACCGAGGCGACGCTGGTGGCACTGACAATGCAGATCAACGCGTTCGTCCGTGAAGGCACGCTCGATAGCCGGTGCGCGGCGAAGCTGGTCAAGCGACTGAAAAGGGAGGCTGAGTTCGTTTCTGAAAGCGGCAGGGCAACGAAGCCGGGGCGTAAGGAATTGAAGACCGCTTTCGACACAATCGATTTGGCGCTGCGCGATCACGACGCTGGGCTGCTGGTCATGGCCAACGCTGCGTTGCGCGCGACGGATGATGCGGTCGGTGCCGGATAGTCGCAGCAGAGGACGAAGATCTTCAAACGACGGAAGTTGCAGGGGTTCAAACATGGGCATTTTCAGATGGCTGCACCGCGACGACAATTCGAGTACGGAGCGTCGAGACATGGAGCAGGTCAGGGAAACCGTTGAGCGCGTCATGACGTTGAATCCGCGGCTGCGAATGGCGCAGCACTGCGCTGAGCGTCTCACGCCGGCGGTCAAAGTATCGCTACGGTATGCGCGCGACCTGGTCGCGTCGTTACCGCTGCTCCATGAAGCCAGTGCACGCACGTGGTATTCGGATCTCTACGTGCGCGCTTACTTCGCCAATCCCGACGAACTGGCGATGAGAGTTAGCCGTTCAGAAGAACTCCGTGTGTACTTCGACCAGAATCCTGAGGCCGAGCATGTCTATGCCGTGCTCGGAATGGCAATGATCGAACGTCATGTACTAGGCGTGGCACTCGCAGGTGACACGGTACGCCGGGACGTTGCGCAAACCACGGTCTGCTTTGACGACCATCGCATAAGGATTTGCGGCCGAACTGAATCGGACCTGCGGCGGGAGATCATGCAACGCGTGAGCGATCAACTGTCACTCACAGGACTGGCGAAACTCGCGAAAGATCGTCGTGATGTACTTGAACATGGCCGAGCATTGCTCAAAATGCGTTTGGTGTTACTACAGCGCCAAGGCACAGGAATGCGTTCGGTGTGCGGAGGTGCTGTTCCTGCTGGATGGGAAGAACTTGCCCGCGTACAGGCACAGATTGAAGATAACTCGCGACGCCTTGGTGAGCTGAGCGCTCCAATGGACTCGCTTGAGCGCCAACTCGACGGGGTATGCCAGGTTCTGACCGAACCGGAAAAGCACATCTACCTTACCAGGAAGCGTATTCGCCTGGATCGGATGAACGTGGTACAGACCAAGGACAGTTCGCAAACTGCGGATGAGCTCGAGTTTCACATCGCCCACATTCCGGCCAGTCCGCCCCAGGTACGCGCAATAGCGCTTATCCGGTTTGCGCGCGCCGAACTCCTGCCAGGCAGATTGCTTCTCGACGAGGCAATACGGGAGCTATAACGGCTGAGTTCTCCGCGAGGGTCACACATGCCCACGAGAACCGGGTCGGTCGGTGTTGCCGATCTGGTGGCACCAGGCCGGACGCGGGCAGCACGAGCGGGACCGGCAGGTAGTGCGCATCCTGGCGCGCCGTGACGCCCGGGAAGGATCCGCCTCCAGCCAACAGGCCGCCGAGCACCAGATTGGTGAACCATTGCCGCGCGTAGCGGTTTCAGCGCAGCATTTTCTGGGTTCGTTGAGCGCTGCCGGCGGCCCCCGTGGCCGACAGGCGCCTGGGCTTCTATCATAGCTGCGATTCAATCGGCAGCAGACCGAGGAACCAGATGCTGACGCGCTTCAGCGCAGACACGCCGGGCTCCTCGTCAAGTTCTGTCACGGTTCCGTTCTCCGCCGTTTGGATCCACACGATACGGCTTTTCCCAGTTGGGTCGAAGCGTTCGTCGAGTCGCCACGCAATGCGGTCCAGGTTCGACCCGATCCCGTCGATCACCTGCACGGCGAGTCCGTCGCTCCCACAGTAAATACCGATTTCCGTGTTGAGTTCGACCGAACGCGGATCGAGGTTCATCGAACCGATGAAGATGCTCGAGCGATCGAACACGTAGGTCTTGGCATGCAGCGATGCCTTGGATGAACCAAACGTCGATTTTTTCTTTTCTGCAGTCTTATCGGCGATGACTGGCTTCATCTCGTAGAGGTGCACTCCAGCGGCGAGGAGATCCTTACGATAGCGTTGATAGCCTGCGTGCACGGCGGTGACGTCGGTCGCGGCAAGCGAGTTCGTCAGTACGGTGACGCGTACGCCTCGCCCGGCCAGCCCGCGTATCCACGCAACCCCTCTTTCCCCTGGTATGAAGTACGGCGATACGATCAGCATCTCATGCGTGGGCTGAAGATCCAGCGCCTTCAGTTGCGACATGAGGTGGCCCTGCGTGTCTCCCGGCCCACGCGTGATCTTCGATGGATCATCGTAAAGCAGGGTCGCCTGGCCCCAGGTGAAGTCGGCATCGCGTGAGTCAATCGCCCGAACCAGACGCTCCCGGGCATCCACGACGTACGGCGTATCTCGCTCTGACGCGATGTATGCGTCCAGCTTGGCGCGGAGGGCGGCAAGTGCGTCTGGTTCCGCGCGATGGCCCGTCAGCCGGTCGATCGGATAGGACGCGTCCGAATTCCAGTACTCGTCGAAGGCGTTTGACGCCTTGCGGACAATCGGTCCGTGTACCAGGACATCAAGATCCCCAAAGGCGACGACGCTGGATGCGCCAAAGTATTCGTCACCGATATTGCGTCCGCCGAGAATGGCTCCCTGGTTATCGGCGATCAGAGCCTTATTGTGCATGCGTCGATTCACGCGGGAAAACTCGAACACCGTTCCTATCATCTTGAAGTTGCGACTCGCAACCGGATTGAATAGTCGTATCTTTATATTGGGATGTGCGTTGAGCGCGAGCAGACGCTGGTCGTCTGCGTTCGTACCGAGGTCGTCGAGCAGCACGCGAACCCTTACCCCGCGGTCGGCTGCTCTGAGCAACGACGCGGCAAGTTCGCGACCGGTCAAGTCGTCGTGCCAGATGTAATACTGGAGATCGAGGGTGCGGTCCGCAGCCTCGGTGAGCACGATGCGCGCCACGAGTGCGCTCACACCGTCTGACAGCAGGTGAAATGCATTGCTTCCCGGATGCTCTTGTTCCGTCGGCCCGAAAACGGCGCCCAGACGCGTGGCCTGCGTGTCATCCAACGCGTATGTCAGCGGCCGGGCGGTCTGAGGTGGCAAGCCGGCGCAGGCGTGCAGCAGGAAGACCAGAGAAATAGCGACGAGCTTTCGAAGCTTGATCATTGTTCTCTCCGCCGGTATCGGTTACGCGTCAGAGTATCGCAATCCCGTGCGCGATTTAACGAATTGCCACGTGCCGAAGATCGACAGTATCGGTTGCTGGACGAACCGGCCTCCTGGCAAGACTGCGCGGCATGTGGCATAGGCCGCAGAGCAGACGGTACGTCGTGACGTTGTGCTGTCGACGTGCCAGACGGCGCCGGCCTCCCATGTCCGGTGGAGGCCGGCATGCCGTCTACGCGATTGCCCCGCCAGCGGCCCGCGTGCGACGCCGGCCGCTTTCGAGCCTCGCCGCAGGGCGTCCGTGGTTCTGGCTGTACCAGGCTCAGGATGGCCGGTTCGTGGCCCGCCTGACGCTCGGGCGGCTGCAGGTCATAGCCGCCACGCCTCGAGCGGTGATCACCGCGCTCAGGCGATGTGTACGAGACTACGCGGTGTATCTGCGCGATCGACTCACCTAACCTCAAGGGATAGGTCAGTTTCCCGCAAAACTTAACAGCTTGATCCAAGTACGCACTATTTGCCGTCTGAGGTCCTAACACGACTGGTCCTCATCGCCGAATGCCTGCGGTTATGGGAGCGTCTACTACACGGCATCAGATGCCAATACGGAGCTCGGTTATGGCGAAAGCTGATGGAGTGAGCCTCGCGTACATTCCCTCAGCGCACCGCATGAAGCCCGGGTCATTTGTCGACGCGACGGACGCGCCTGTTGCGATCACGCTTCGCAACCACCCGCCCTGTGCAACGATGTATTTATTGTGCGCTTGAGCCCGGCAAATGCCCGCCCTCCGGTCAGGCGAATTTCCGCATGCCTGAATATCGTGGTTATAACCCGTCGCGCAGCTGTTCTTTATCTCGTCGCAGTTCTGCGCGGCAAGGCATACACACGAAAGACCTAAAGGCGCTCGCCAGAATACGTCTCATGTTTACCTCGCTATGGCTGACTTACCCTATTTCCGCCAGAAAGGAAGTGGAACGCCGGTCTAGGTAACTTCGACCGTTTCCACACCGCTTGTCGGCTTTTCCCGGCAGCGCGTTAATGCAGCAGGCGCACCCGTGACAATGGTTCGAATGGCTGCTTCAGCCACCAGATCTGCTCGTCAAGCACAAGACTCCTCGACAACCACTTTTAAGTGCGGCCATTCAAGGACCCGTGGCTGCCGATGGCTCCTAGGTCACTGCACTCGGTTGCGGATTGCGATCAAGGGTCTTTGGCAGGCGTACGGTTTAATGTGATCCCGGGTGCTCGCCGTCGCAGTGTGGGCGGTGGTAACCATCACGCTCATCCGCCCAAGGCAATGATCGCTATGGTCAGCACGACACCGAGGGCCACCATCGCGAATCCTGCTATCCATCCGCCGAATCCGGCATGGTGACCCAGCGCGATGCCTGAACAGAACAACATTGCCAGCGTAAGCACACGAGAAACAGTCAAGGCAGTTGAGGTTTCCTTGAACAGGACGAACGGCAAGGCAACCGGGAACGTGGACAGGACGACGATGACGAAAACCCCTGCCGCACCGATGTAGTCTTCGAGCAACAGCCGCGGGCGGTGAGGCAGAGTCGTCGTTGCAACAATACGTGCCCGGATAAGCTCTAACTCACCATCGGCAACCAGAGTCTTCATTGCCTTGGACAACGCCTTGCGGAGCGCGCGCGCCCCGGCCGCAGCGTCCGGTTCGTTTTTCACCGTACGCGCAAGCGTGAGTTGCTTGCCGCGATTCGTCAGGGTGCGTACCAGAAACATTACAGCATCGGCCAGCCCCCATGCGAGATTGCAGCCAAGCGCCGTGTACAGCATTTTCCGGCCGGCATCTTCTCCTGCGGTGGCAGCCGACACGGCGCCGACGAAGGTAAGCGCCATGAACAAGCCAAAGCACAGTTCCGAAACCCGATCCACGGTATCGAGGATCGGTTCACGCGTTTCGGTGTCTTCCTGATGCGTCAGACCGGTAGCGCGCATGAACTCCCCTTGAGCAGATAGCGGATGGTCACGTTCATTGCTGGCCGAACGGGCAGGCACGGCAAACACCTGATTTGAGGTCCCTGCGCGGAATCAGGTGGCCGCCGTGTGTCAATCAGGAGCGGAACTGCACCCGGGAGGTGCCTCGACGGGTGACGTGCATCAGTGGACCCGGAGTGACGGTCAACGACGGGCCGAAGGTTCCCGGCCGTGGTTGCGACAATCATCGGATCGGCTGGCAAGGGAGCAGATGCACCCAGCCTACGGCGGGCTTAGCAGAAACGCTATCGGACTAAAGTCGCATTGCAACCATTCGTACTGGCACCTACCCTACATTTTGAAAGGATTTCCAGAATTCCGGAGGTCAGCCGCGCGCATGGAGACGAGGAATGGCGAAGACAGGGGCAAACAAAGACTGGTCACTGGAAGACAACTCCTTGTCGTACTGGGTGGTGCAAACGGGTAGCAAGGTCTGCATAGTCTTTGAAGGACGCGACGGCGCAGGTAAGGGTGGCGCTATCAAGGCGATTACTGAGCGCGTGAGAATCTTCGACCGCAGTTGGTACAACCGTGCGGGTGTCGAGCGCGTGATGGGTTTCTGTTCCGAAGAGGACGTGGTGAAGTTCCTGGCGGCGGTGCCGCTGGTCGAAGATGCAATCGTCGGATCCGGAGTCATCCTGCTCAAATACTGGCTGGAGGTCAGCGAGGAGGAACAGAACATAGCGGAGAAATTCTGACCCTGGCGGATCACTACGGACCAGGGCCATCATGACGGCGATATTGCGACACGCAGCCCGCCGAAGGATGGCAGCCATAAAACGCGACCCGCCAGCGAAGACGATTCCGCCAATCATCGCAATCTTCATAAGTTGCCGGAAATGCTGGGCCAGATTCGCTCGAACGACAGCGCCGGGCCGCGGGAGACCTTCCAATGTATTTCGACTGACGACCGCCGATGGTCCTTCATGACATCGCCCGCAGGCGACGCGATTCACAACTGCTGCGGTCATCGCTCATGTTCCGCTCACGCTCAGCAGCCAGATCGCGCGAACCTTCATCCCGGCAACCAGCGCGAAATCAAGTGCCTTCACTCTCGGCCGTGATCCATGAAGCCAGAACGTTCTTCACGCCAACGAAAACTCCATAGCCGGCCTGGCCGCCAGACATTACGGCATTCAGCCGGCGGTGTCCGCATGCCTTTTCCGGAATGGCTTGGCGATTACAGGAAGGAATGGGCCCGGCCCGACATCATCGCCGGGCTGACCGTGGCCGCAGTCGTCATCCCGAAGGCGCTCGCCTATGCGACTATCGCCGGCCTGCCGGTTCAGGTCGGACTTTACACAGCGTTCGCGCCCATGCTCATCTACGCTTTGCTGGGAACGTCACGCGTCCTCAGCGCGAGTACGACGACAACGATCGCAATCCTGGTCGCGACGGCACTCGACGGTGTGGCGTCCGCGAATGATACCGCCAATCTGCTGACGGCTTCGGCGACGCTGACATGCCTGGTGGGAGTGATCCTGATCGTGGCGCGACTGCTGCGGCTGGGCTTTGTCGCGAATTTCATCTCCGAACCGGTGCTGATCGGCTTCAAGGCAGGCGTTGGGATTGTCATTGTCGTGGACCAGGTGCCGAAGCTGCTTGGCATCCATTTTCACAAAGGCTCGTTTTTTCACAACCTGCTCGCTACCGTGCAGGGGGTTCCGCAAGCGTCATTGGTCACTGTGGCTGTTGGCGTGGCGATGATCGGCCTTCTGATCGCCATGGAACGCTTCGTCCCGCGTGCGCCCGCGCCCTTGATCGCGGTGGCGGCGGGAATTGCCGGCGTGAGCCTGCTCGGCTTGTCGGCGTATGGGGTGGCGACGGTGGGCAAGGTGCCAACGGGGCTGCCTGCCTTCACGCCGCCGGATCCGCAGATGATGATGGCGCTCTGGCCACCAGCCCTCGGCATCGCATTGATGAGCTTTACCGAAACCATCGCGGCCGGACGGGCGTTCGCGAAAAGTGGCGAGCCGACGCCACAGCCGAACCAGGAGTTGCTGGCGACGGGACTGGCGAACCTTGGTGGTGCGTTCTTCGGCGCCATGGCCGCTGGCGGAGGGACTACGCAAACCGCCGTGAACCGCCTGTCGGGCGCACGGTCCCAACTGTCCGGACTCGTCACGTCGTTAGCCGCGCTCGGCACGATGTTGTTGCTGGCTCCTCTCATCGGGCTGATGCCGGAAGCCACACTGGCCGCAGTGGTCATCGTGTACTCGGTCGGGCTGATCCAGCCGGCGGAGTTCCGGGAAATCCTCAAAGTGCGGCGCATGGAGTTCGTCTGGGCGCTGGTCGCGCTGGTCGGCGTGGTGCTGGTCGGTACGCTCGAGGGGATTGTCGTCGCCATCATTGTGTCGATGGTGGCGCTCGCTCACCAGGTGTCAGATCCGCCGGTTTATGTCCTTGGCAGGAAGCCCGGCACGAATGTGTTCCGCCCGCAGTCGAGCGAGCACCCCGAGGATGAAACCTTCCCCGGCATGCTGATGCTGAGGCCTGAGGGGCGGATCTTCTTTGCCAATGCGCAGCGCATCGGCCAGAAGATGAGACTGCCGGTTAGCGTGGCAAAGCCGAAGGTGGTGGCACTCGATCTCGCGGGAGTATTCGATTTCGAGTTCACCGCCTTGAAGATGCTGACAGAAGCGGAGAAAAAGTTGCGCGAGGAAGAGAGGATCACGGTCTGGCTCGTCGGCCTGAATCCCGGCGTACTTGCGATGGTCCGGCGCTCGCCTCTGGGAGAGACGCTCGGGGAGGACAGGATGTTCTTCAACATGGACCATGCGGTTGCCAGGTATCACGCCGGCGAGGCGGGTGGCTGACGCTACAAATGCATATTCAACGGAGCGAGGTAAGGAGGCAGACCTGAACGCCGAGATACGGCGCGCATTCGTAAATGACAGGAGCGCAAAATGCTGCATTTGATGTTGGGGAACATTGAACCTGATACCTCCGACGACGAGATCCAGGAGTTTTTGGTGAAGTACGGATTCCGTCCGTACGATGAGATCAAGCACGTCCCCGGCGATGGAACGCGGCCCGCGGTAGCGCTGACCTTCCATTCGCTCAATCCGGAAACGTTGGGCAAATTGCAGCCCCGCGTCCATAACCTCTTCTGGAAGAATCGGAGGGTTCTTGAGGGACCACTTTACGTGAGTCGAACCGGTGGTGACCGTGTGCAACGATCAACACCCCGACGAGCATGCTGGTCGGGGTAAGGTCCGTTGTCAGATGCAGCCCGGCGATCTCTGCGGGATTAATCGTGGCTCAACAGGAGCGAGCAATGAAAGCAATCAGGACATTCAAGCTGATAAGTGGCGCATTGATCGTTGTGGTATCCATCAATGCGTCGTCGCAGACTAGTGAATCCGCTTCGACGTCGACTCAATCCAGCATGGCGCCGGAAAGCGGGGGAAGCGCGAAAGCCACCAGACAGGCGAATCGCGCACTCAGCAAGAAAGTGCTTCACGCACTCTCAAAGGGCGGTGTCAACACTTCCAGAATCAACATCATCGCAAAAGGTAGCGCAGTGACGCTTGCTGGATCTGTCACTGACTCGAGCCAGATCGACAAGGCGGGCGAGATAACGAAGGGTGTGCCCGGCGTTACCTCTGTGAAGAATTCCATGACACTTAAAGAAGCGGGTCAGTAATCCCTCTTGATCGCTTGGGCCGGGTCGCGGCGGCTCGGAATCGCCGGTCACGCGACCAAACAGAAGCAGCCCCGCGACGTGCGCCGGCCGGCTACACGGGATTCCGCAATTGCACGACGAATCATCAGGATAGCTGACAGTACGCGCACCACGATCGGCCCTGTCGGCCATCGTGCAGACTCGGCATGTCATGTCGATGCATCCACGCCTGCAGGGGCTCGGGGACCACGCAAATCCCCAGCACTCGTGATCCGCCTGGTTAACAGTAGCAGGTAGGCCGTAAGGGACGTAGATCGAAATCTGCAACAACGTCAGCACGGGGCAATGCGCGCCGGTTCCTCCAGGTCAGTGGCGGGTGGAAGGTCCCCTCCCCTCCTGAGTGGACACTCGAACACGACGATAGCGGCTCGAACCGCGGCTTTGGCCGCGGACCCGAGACCGACTCGTGGACCGTTGTACCGGTTGAATCCGCCGCAATAGCGCACTAATATTGATTTGCGAGACAGTCGTAAATACTGGAGGTCTGGATGAAGAAATCGGAAAGGCGGGTTGCGATCGCATTAGAGGTGTCGCTATCTGGCTAGGTGGTCTGTATTTCGCCATTACCGGACTGATCTATGATCGCACCATGGAATTCCGCTACGGCGCGCTCGCCATTTTTGTCGGCGTCTCGATCGCGGTCATTGCATCGAACCTGATTTCGATTCCAGGCTTGCCGAGCAAGAAGAAGCAGATCTCTCGATAGTAACGTGCTCAGTGCTCACCAGACGCCGGCGCGGGCGGCGCTTCGTTTTCCTTTTGCATCTGATCACGCGTATCGTTCTTCGCTTCACGCGCCTTTTTCTGCGCTGCCCGCCGCGTGTACTGCATCTGCTTCGTCGCCGCGGCACCGCTTTGGGCTCGCACGCTAGTGGGTGATATGGAATACATGGCGATGCATGCCGCGATGGCCGGCGCTACTACGTAGAACCCGCTCATATCGCTCGCCAGAAGAAAATTCTGCGTATCGCTTTGCGGCCATGCAAACCGCTCGACACACCACCGGATGACCCTTGCAATCTACGCATAGTAACGCATGATGCCTTGTTGAATGATCATGGGCTTTGTGAAGAACACCCCGGTTGTACAGGGTCCGAAGGCATACTTGTCCACGCGTGTACCGGGCATTGACGTATTGCTCGAACAGACGAATTTCCACCGGTCCGCAGGCTCGAGATCTTCTTGGACGTCGAACGCGCGCATCGGCTCGCACACCGGGTCAAAATGGATGCTCCGTACGTCGCTCAGTTTGCAACTTGCGGGCGCGAGGAACTCATGACAATGCCGGGAGAGTCGGTCGACTCGCATTGCGCAGTCCGTGCCAGACGCACCGCAGATTGCGGTTCGACAACAAGAAATATTTGGCGCTTTCAATCTCGGTGGACGGGAATAGCGCTTCTCTGGTCCGTACTGGCGTCCGCGCAGGAAATGGAGCCGCGCAGCTATTCGGCCGTCCCGGTTGGAACGAACTTCGTGGCGGCGGGCTATGCCCGATCGACCGGCGACGTTTCGCTGGACCCGTCGTTGCCCATCACCGATCTTCAAGCCCGGATCAACACATATTCACTGGGCTATTCTCATAGCTTTGGCGTCGCGGGACATGTCGCCAGCGTTGCCGTGTTGCTGCCTTATGCCAATGCGAACCTGACGGGGAATGTAGCAGGCGTGCCTGGTCAGGCCTGGCGTTCAGGGCTAGGCGATGTACGGTTCCGGATTGCCGCGAATCTGCTGGGTGGTTCCGCGCTCACACCAGGAGAATTTGCCCGGCGTAGCCCGAGCACCATACTGGGTGCCAGCCTGAGCGTGGTCGCGCCGACCGGCCAATATCAGCCCGCCCGTATCGTCAATGTGGGTTCGAACCGGTGGGCATTCAAACCTGAACTGGGATTCTCCCAGCCAGTCGGCAACTGGTTTGTAGACGGCGCCGCTGGGGTCTGGGTGTTCACCGACAATACGAACTTTTTTGGTGGCAAGCGACGAAGCCAGTCTCCGCTGGCCGTGTTCCAATGGCATGGAGGCTACACGTGGCGGCCCGGACTGTGGATCGCCGCAGACGTTGCGTATCTCACGGGCGGCCGGACCAGCGTCAATGGTGTCCAGAACGCGGACCTGCAAAGCAGTACTCGCTACGGGGTAACGTTGTCGGTTCCCCTTGCCGCACAATGGTCAGCCAAACTCGCATGGTCGCGTGGGTTAACGACACGCATCGGTGGAAATTTCCAGACCGTCTCGGTCGCGCTCCAATACCGCTGGTTCAATCGCTGACTTAACGTGGCAACACCTGTGCTCGCCACTATTTCGCGCCACGGCTGGTGGCTTCCCGGCTTGCCGGCGGCAGATCCGCCTCGAGCTTGCCTCCGATGTCCTCGATCAGGCGCTGGAAATCAGGCGACGCCATGATTATCTGTCCAGCGGCAGCGAAAGCTCATGACGTCAGCGGACGGTCGCGGCCGTGATAACGCAATGGCGCCGTGGGCTCGTCGCGACGGGTGGAGCCGGAGGTTGCCCCGATTTCGCCAACGGGTTACAGCGCGGGTTGCAGTGCTCTCACGCCTGGCGTCGTGCGCGCCTTCACGATGCGGTCATTTCGAAGACGTGGTAGCTCCATG
>NZ_JARESS010000008.1:0-293228 GCF_046027915.1 Paraburkholderia sp. RL17-347-BIC-D | reverse complement strand
GGCCGTGTTGCCGGCCGTCACGCCCGACAGGGCGACGGATTTCTTCGGTTTGAATGCGCCTGCGTTCGGCGTGCTGTTGTCTGCTTCGCTCATGGGTTCGTCTCCTGATGCATGGGGGGATGCTTTGACCGCAGCCTTAAGAGCAAAGAATGGGCCAGCCGCTCCGACGCATGCTAAGTGCCTGATTTCACAAAAGACGGACGTCCACGACGGTTTGCATTTCGTTTCATAACTGAAATGCGAATTTCAAATTGGAAATGGATGCGCGCATAATAGGCGGACGTTCTCACCCCGCCGCGAGCCGCCCAGCCTTGAGCACACCTCTTTTCGAACCGGCCCAGCGCCCCCGCATCTGGGCCGTCAGCATCAGCCGCCTGCGCGATCTGTTTTTCGACATCGCCGGCGAATATGTCGAACGCGCGGACCTGCGTATCGTCGCGCACGGCTTCGAAGACGCCGTGCGCGAAGTCGACGCCGCAGGCGCGGGCCGTCCGGATGTGGTGATTGCCGGCGGCTCGAACGGCGCGTATCTGAAGACGCGCGTATCGGCGCCGGTCGTGCTGATCGGCCCGACCGGCTTCGACGTGATGCATGCGCTCGCGCGAGCGCGCCGCGACGGCGCGAAGGTCGCGCTCGTCACACACGGCAATACGCCTGACGAAGTGCGGCGTTTCGCGACTTCCTACGCACTCGACGTCACGTTCGCTTCCTATCAATCGGCGCAGGACGCGGAGAGCGTCGTGCTCGATCTGCGCGATCGCGGCATCGACGTGGTGGTCGGCCCAGGACTCGTCACCGATCTCGCCGCGAATGCCGGCATGGGGGCGGTATTTTTGTATTCGCGCGCGTCGGTGCGCGCGGCCTTCGACACCGCGCTCGAAGTCGCGCAGGCCACGCGCCGCGAAACGATCCGGCGTCAACGGCTCGACAATCTGCTGCAGCATCTGCGCGACGGCGTCGTCGCGCTCGACGCGCAAGGCCGCGTCGAAGCGATGAACCAGCGCCTCGCCGGCGTGCTCGGCCTCGACGCGGCGAATGCCGTGGGCCGCGTGCTGCTCGAACTCGCGCCCGATCTCGCCGGCAGCCTGCCGGACGCGGACGGCGACACGTTATGCACGGTACGTGGCGTGAGCTATGTCGTGCATCGCGGGCCACTTGCCAGCAGCAGCGCGGCGGCGGGCACGGTGCTGACGTTTCAGGAATCGCGGGCGGTCGAACGGCTCGACCGGACGCTGCGTTCACGCCAGCGCGTGCAGCAGTTCAGCGCGCGTTACCGGCTCGACGATATCGTCGGCGCGTCCGAATCGATCGAACGGGTGCGCGCGCTCGTGCGGCGTTATGCCCGATCGGACGCCACCGTGCTGATTCTCGGCGAAAGCGGCACGGGTAAAGAGATGGTCGCGCAGAGCATGCATCAGTTGAGCGCACGGCGCGACTTCGCATTCGTCGCGATCAATTGCGGCGCGTTTCCCGAGGCGCTGCTGGAGAGCGAACTGTTCGGCTACGAGGAAGGCGCGTTCACCGGCGCGCGCAAGGGCGGCAAGGCGGGGCTGATCGAAGTGGCGCACCGCGGCACATTGTTTCTCGATGAAATCGGCGAGATGCCGCTGTCGTTGCAAAGCCGGCTCCTGCGCGTGTTGCAAGAGCGCGAAGTCGTGCGGCTCGGTTCGACGGAGCCGACGCGGGTCGATATCCGCGTGGTCGCGGCGACGCATCGCGCGTTGACCGAGGGCATCGAAGCGGGCAGCTTTCGCGCCGACCTCTACTATCGGCTCAACATTTTGAGCATCGCGCTGCCGCCGCTGCGCGAGCGGCCGACCGACCTGCTGCCGCTCGCCGTCGAACTGCTATTGCAAGCCGCGGCGCGCGAACCGAGGTTCGCGGCGCGCCTGCCGGACGCGGCCGCCGCCGAACGCCTGCTCGCCGCGCTCGACGAGCCATTCAAGCGTTACGCGTGGCCTGGCAACGTGCGCGAATTGCAGAACGTGATCGAACGGATCGCGGTCGAACTCGCCGACGTGGACGTAGACGCACTGCCCGAAGACGCCACCAAACCCGTTCTCACACGCGACATGTTGCGCACGGTCGCGCCTGAAATCGTCGAGCCGCACGCGCGTGCGAAGAAGTCAGCCTTAACCCTGCGCGAACGCAGCCGTCACGTGGAAGCCGACGAAATCCGCACCGCGCTTGCCGCGCACGACGGCGATCGCGACGCGGTCTGCGAGGCGCTCGGCATCAGCAAGACGACGTTATGGCGGAAGCTGAACGCGACGCCGTAGGCGCGCCACTCAAGCCGATCGAACCACTCGCGCCGCCATGCCGCGCCGCATTGGCTGCGGCGCGCGCGATGAACATGCTGGGCGTCATGCCGCAGCATCGCTTGAAATGGCGGCCGAAATGGCTCTGGTCGAAGAAGCCCACCTCCGTCGCGACGACCGATCCCGGCACGCCTTCGAGCAACAGCGTCTGCGCGCGCTGAATCCGCAGGCCGCACAGATAGCGATACGGCGACGATCCGTATTGCTGCCGGAACACCGTGGCGAAGCGCGACACGCTGAGCGCGGACAGCGCGGCGAGTTGGGCGAGCGTCACCGGTTCGTCGAAATGGGCTTCGATGAAGGCGCGGGCGGCATTGAGGCTGATTGACTGTTTCATGACGTCACGATGCTTGAGCGGGCCGCCGGTTGTGTCGTGAAACGCCGGATGGAAAACGCGTCGAGAGGAATCGCCGTGCTGCCCGTATCGACGAGCTCCGCCAGCGTCTCGCCGACGCCCGGCCCGATCTGAAAACCCGACCCGCTGAAGCCGAACGCGTAGAACAAACCGTCGACCTGGCCGCTCGGACCGATCACCGGCTCGCTGTCGGGCAAATAGCTTTCCACGCCGCTCCACACGCGAATCACATGCAGCGGCGCCAACGCGGGCACGAGCCGACGCATCTGCGCCATTTGCCGCACGGTGTTGACCGGCAGCACCGAGGCGCGGCTCGTCACGGCGTCGGCGGGACCGGCCGGACCGCCGCCGACGATGATGTTGCCGCGCGGAATCTGGCGAAAGTAAATGCTCTCTTCCTTGATCGACGTGAACACGCCCATCGACGACTTGAACACGTAGGGCACCGGTTCGGTCACGCACATTTGCGGCCCGCGCGCGGTCAGCGGCACGTGTTCGCCGAACTGTTCGGTCAGCCGGCTCGCCCACGCGCCCGCGCAGATCACGAGTTGCGCCGCCCAGTACACGTCGCCGCGCGCGCTTTCCACGCGAAACCGGCTGCCGTCTTTTTCGACGCGCACGATCTCCGCGTCTTCGATCACCTGCGCGCCGAGCCGCGCCGCCGCGCGGCCGAACGCGGGCGCGGCGAGGCGCGGATTGGCGTGGCCGTCGAGCGGCGAGATCGAAGCCGCCAGCACCTCGCGGCCGAGAAACGGAAAACGCCTGAACATGGCTTCGCCATGCAGCACTTCGAGTTCGAGACCGTAGGCGCGCGCGTCGATGGCGTATTGATCGAAATTCTCGACGTCCTTCTGGTGGTAGCACACGCGCGTGTGGCCCGACGGCAGAAACTCGATGTCCTCGCCGAGCAGTTCCGCCGAGCGTTGCCACGTGCGCAGCGCGCGGTTGGCCATCGCCAGTTGCGGCAGCGCGCGGCCTTGACGGCGAATGCCGCCGAAGTTCACGCCGCTCGCCTGCTGTCCGGTGAGTCCGCGTTCGAGCAGAATCACCGAGCGGTTGCGCTGGCGCAGGAAGAACGCCGTCGTCGTTCCCATGATGCCGCCGCCGATCACGATCACATCGGCTTCGTTGCGGGTCGTCGCGCTCATTTGCTGACCTCGTCGCTCACCTCTTCGGTCAGCGCCACGGGCAGCGGTTTGACCGGCGCCTGGCCGCGCAGCCGTCCCACTGAAGACAGCGGCACACATGCGGCCGCCGCGATGATCTCCGCGCCCGCGTGGCCGCAATAGCGTCCCTGGCAACGGCCCATGCCGACGCGCGAAAACGCCTTCGCGCGATTGGCCTCTTTAGCGCCGGTCGCCTGCACCACGCGGCGCAATTCGCCGGCCGTGATCGCTTCACATCGGCAAACTATCGTTTCGTCCAGCAGCGACGCGGCGAATTTCGCCGGCCACGGGAAGGCTTCACGCAAGCCCGCGGCAAATCGTGAGAAACGCGCGAGTTCGGCGCGCAAGCGCTCCACGCCATTGACCGGTAGGCCGTGATCCTGCAAGGCGGCCAGCGCCGCGAGCCGGCCGGAGCATTCCGCCGCGTCGGCGCCGCGCACGCGTGCGCCGTCGCCCGCCAGATAGACGCCTTTGATGCTGCTGCGGCCGTCGGCGTCGATTTGCGGCAGCCACTGCCGAGCGTTTTCGTCGAACAGGAAGCGGCAACCGGCGAGATCGGCGAGTTGCGTCTCGGGCCGCAAGTGATAACCGAGCGCGACGGCATCGCACTTGAGTTCGAGGCGCTGGCCGCCGGGTAGCGCGACTTCAACCGCGTTCACGCCGTCTTGCGGCGAGCCTTTAATTTCGAGCGGCTCTACGCCGTGATGAACCGGCACACGCGCGTCGGACAGCACACGCGTCAACACAATGCCTTTTCTGAGCGCGGCGGGAATCGCCAGCAGGCGCGGCAGCGCGGCCACGCGCTGCATGAACGTCGAGGTGTCGAGCACCGCGGCAACCTGCGCGCCCGCCTTCACGTACTGCGCGGCCACGAGATACAGCAGCGGACCGCTGCCCATCATGACAATGCGGGAACCGATCGCGCAGCCTTGCGATTTCAACGCGACCTGCGCGCCGCCGAGGCTATAAGTGCCCGCGTGGTGCCAGCCCTTGACCGGCATCAGCCGGTCCGTCGCGCCGCTGCAGACGATCAGCGCGTCAAACACGAGCGTGTGATAGCGCGTGCCGCTCACCAGATGTACGGTATTCGGCGAGATGTTCCAGACCAGCGTCTCCGGCAGATAGTCGATGCGGCTCTTCAACGCATCGAAGCTCTGATGCAGCGACGCGGCACGCTCGGCCTCGGTGCCATAAAGCGTCTCGTAGCTGCGCGAAAACCCTTCCGGCTGACGTCGATAAATCTGCCCGCCGTCACGCCGCCCTTCGTCGACCACGACAGGCCGCAGCCCCGCTTCGACCAGCGCCTGCGCCGCGCGCACGCCCGCCGGCCCGGCCCCGATGATGACTACGCGCGGGGCCATACGCCCTCCCCGGCTTCCGCCAGCTTCGTAACGATCGACATGCCCGGCACGGCCGGCGTGCTGCACGCACGCACGCGCTCGCCTTGCGCGGTCCACACCCAGCAGTCCTGGCAGGCGCCCATCAGACAGAAACCGGCGCGCCGGCCGTCGCCGAATTCGGAATCGCGCAAGGTGGCCGTGCCGGTGAGCAACGCGACCATCAGCGTGTCCCCTTCGGCGGCCTCGCGCACGACGCCGTCCACGGTAATCGGAAAGGTCTTGCGGCCCGTTTCCGCAAGGCGCACGAATCGTCCGCTCATGCCGGAGTCACCTCCACCGTCTGCAAACGGTTCAGTTCGGCGACCGGATGGTGGCACAGAATCTCCGCGCCGGAAGGCAGCTTCTTCAACGAGGGCGGTGTCAGGTTGCACTTGCCGTCGATACGCACCGGACAACGCGCGCGGAACGAGCACAACTCGGCAACGTCGGCACTCTCGCCCATCGCCGGCAAGGCAGTGGCGACGATGTCACGGCGCGCGTCGAGCCAGCCGGGTTTCAATGCCGGCACCGAATCCACCAGCAAGCCCGTGTACGGGTGATACGGCGGCGCCGCGAGCACCTCGCGCTGGCCCGCTTCCACACGATGCCCCGCATACAGCACGATCACTTCGTCGCAGATCGCGCGCACCGTCGAAATATCGTGGCTGATGAACATGTACGACACGCCGAGTTCGCGCCGCAATTCGGCGAGCAGATCGAGGATCGCCGCGCCGACCACCGTGTCGAGCGCGGAGGTCACTTCGTCGCACAGAATCAAGGCGGGATCCGCGGCGAGCGCACGCGCCAGATTCACGCGCTGCTTCTGGCCGCCCGACAGTCCGGCCGGCGTGCGTGTGGCGATGCCGGCCGGCAGCTTCACCAGATCGAGCAGTTCCAGCATGCGCTTCTTCGCTGCCGAGCCGCGCAGATGGTGATAGAACGCGAGCGGCCGGCCGAGGATATCGGCGATCGAATGGCTCGGGTTGAGCGCCGTGTCGGCGTTCTGAAACACGATCTGAATCTGCCGATACTGCTCCGGCGTACGGCGCGAGATTTGCGCCGGCAGCGGTTCGCCGTTGAACAGCACCTCGCCGCGCGCCCGGTCGACGAGACCCGCCACCACGCGCGCGAGTGTCGTCTTGCCGGAGCCGGATTCGCCGATCACGCCGAGCGTGCTGCCGCGCGGAATCGACAGACTGACGTCGTCCAGCACGCGCACGGCGGGCGCGCCGTGGCGGTCGATGCGGCCATAGCCCGCGGACAGTCCGCGAATCTCCAGCAGCGGCGGCACATGTTTGCCCAGGTTCGGCGGCAACGTCAGCACGGCTTCAGGACGACGCGTGGCCGCCAGCAACTGACGCGTGTACGCATCCACCGGCGCGTCGAGCACTTGCGCGACCGCGCCGTTCTCCTTCACCGCGCCGCCGTTCAACACGACGATGCGGTCCGCCATCTGCGCAACCACCGCCAGATCGTGCGACACGTACACGGCCGTAGTGCCGAGTTCGCGAATCACCTTCTTGAAGGCCGCGAGCACTTCGATCTGCGTGGTGACGTCGAGCGCGGTGGTCGGCTCGTCGAACACGACGACGGCCGGATCGGTGATCAAGGCCATCGCCGCCATCAAACGCTGCAACTGGCCGCCGGACACCTGATGCGGATAGCGCTCGCCGATCGTTTCCGGCGCGGGCAGCGCGAGCGAGCGGAACAGCCCGATCGCCTTGGCGCGCGCCGCCTCTTTTGTCATGAGGTGATGCAGCAGCGCCGGTTCGGTGACCTGATCCATGATCGTACGCGCCGGATTGAAGCCGGCCGACGCGCTCTGCGCGACGTACGCCACGGTGCGCGCGCGCAGCGCGCGGCGGCCCTTCGCGTCGAGCGACAACACCTCGAGCTCGCCGATGCGCACCGATCCGCCGCTGATCGCGCAGCCCGCACGCGCATAGCCGAGCAGCGACAGCGCGATGGTGGTCTTGCCCGAACCGGACTCGCCGATCAGTGCGAGCACTTCGCCCTTCTTCACCGAAAAATCGACACCCTTGACGATCTCCGTCACCGGCCCCGGCGCGGCCCCCGCGACGACTCTCAGGCCCTTCACTTCGATCATGTCGCGATCAGCCATCACGCACCTCCGTGGCTACGGCTGCGACGCCGCAGGTTGTCGATCAGCAGATTCATGCCGATGGTCAGCGTCGCAATCGCGACGGCCGGCATCAGCACGGCGGGCGCGCCTTCCGACAGGCCGCCGATGTTCTCGCGCACGAGCGAACCCCAATCGGCGTTCGGCGGCTGCACGCCGAGACCGAGGAAGCTCAGCCCGCTCAGCAGCAGCACGATAAACACGAAGCGCAGACCGAAATCGGCGAGCATCGGATGAATCATGTTGGGCAGCACCTCGACCCGCGCAATATAGAAAATGCCTTCGCCGCGCGCTCTCGCCACCTGCACGTATTCGAGGCCCATCACGTTCACCGCGAGCGAGCGCGAAATGCGGAACGCGCCGGGAATGTAGGCCACCGCGGCCACCGTCATCAGCATCGGGATCGACGAACCGAACGCGGCGATCACGACGAGCGCGAACACCTTGCTCGGAATCGAAATGAGCGCGTCGAACAGACGGCTCAGGATTTCATCGACCCAGCGGCCCGACACCGCCGCGAGCAGCCCGAAGAACGTGCCGATCACGCTGGCGAGCACCGCCGCGGCAAGCGCGAGGCCGACCGTGTAGCGCGCGCCGTAGAGAATCCGGCTGAGCATGTCGCGGCCGAGATAGTCGGTGCCGAGCGGATAGGCCGCGCTGTAGCGGCCGAAAATTTCCGTCGAGGTCAGCGCGCCGCCTTTGTATGGCGCGACCAGCGGTCCGATGAACGCGACCAGCAGCCAGAACGCCACCATCAGCAGACCGATCAGGCCGAGTATGGAGAAGCGGTGCACGAGGCGTTTGAGCACGCCGTGTTTCAGCGCCTCTGCTTCAACAGGAGCCGGTTCGACGACCACTTCGTCACGGCGCACGTCGTACAGCTCCGTGCCGGCGTGAGGCACGTGGTGGGGATTGGTAGGTTGGCTCATCATCGACGCAGCCTCGGGTTGGATATGATTTGACACAGGTCGGCGATCAGCACGAGCGCGAGATACGCCGCGCAGAACACCATCACGCAGCCCTGCACGAGCGGCATGTCACGGTTGGTCACCGCGTCCACCATCAGGCTCGCGAGACCGGGATAGTTGAAGATCGACTCGACGATCACTACGCCCCCGAACAGATACGACAGGCTCAGCGCCACGGCGTTGGCAATCGGGCCGATGGTGTTCGGCAACACATGCCGCCACACCACGCGCACCGGCGAGGCGCCCTTGAGCAAGGCCATTTCCACATACGACGAATTGAGCTGATCGAGCACCGCGGCGCGCGTCATGCGCGCCATCTGCGCGACCAGCACGCAGCACAGCGTCATCACCGGCATCGCGTAGATGCGCAGCAGCGCGCCGAACGAATGCACCTCCGACAGATACGACAGCGCCGGCAGCCAGCGCAGCTTGACGGCAAAGATCAGCACGGCGATCGTCGCGATCAGGAATTCCGGCACGGCCACCGTGGAGAGGGTCAGCACGTTGAGCGTGCGATCGAGCAGGGAGCCGCGGAACATCGCCGACGAAATACCGATCAACAGCGCCACCGGCACCGAAACCAGCGCCGTCAGACCGGCCAGCACCAGCGAATTCGGCAGGCGCGTCGCGATCAGTTGACTGACGGGGAGATTGTTCGATAGTGACGTGCCGAAGTTGCCGCTCACCACGTGAAGCAGCCACACGAAGTAGCGTTGCAGCGCGGGCTGGTCGAGGCCGAACTGATGCCGCAAGGCGGCCACGGCTTCGGGGGTCGCCGCCTGGCCGAGCGCCTGCTGGGCCGCGTCGCCGGGAAGCAGCCCGGTGATGGCGAACACGACCGCCGACACCAGCAGCAGCGTGAGCAGCGCGAGGCCGAGGCGTGCGGCGATGAGACGTTGCGCATGTGCTTTCATCGTGAGTCTCCTCTGTCGACCAGAGTTAGCGCTTTAGCGCTTACTCTGGTCCCATGCAACGTAGTTGCAGTTAAAGCCGCGCGCCGCTCGATCCGCGGCGCGCGTGTTGCAGGGTGTGACCTGGGTCCGGCTCAGGTTTCGAGCCAGACGTTTTCCGCGAACATGAAGCCCATCAGCCCGGCAAGCGGAATCGAGCCGAGGCCCTTCAGCTTGTTCGTATACGCGTCGAGCGAACTCTGGAACAGAGGAATGCCGATACCGCCCGTTTCATGCACCAGCACCTGCATGTCGCCGTAGATCTTCTTGCGCTTGGCGTCGTCCGGTTCGCCGCGCGCGGCCACCAGCATCTGGTCGAACTTCGGGCTTTTCCAGTTCGCTTCGTTCCACGGTGCGTCCGACTTGAAGAACTGCGTGAAAATCACGTCGGCGCTCGGCCGCGCGTTGATGTTGCCGAAACCCAGCGGATGCTTCATCCAGTGGTTCGACCAGTAGCCGTCGGCCGGCACGCGCGAGACCTGCAGATTCAAGCCGGCTTGCGGCGCGACCTGCTGAAGGAACATCGCCATTTCAACGGAGCCTTCCGCGGCCGGCGACGCGAAGATCTGGATCGGCGCGCTGCCGACCTTGGCCTTCTGGAAATGGAACTTCGCCTTGTCCGGATCGAAGGCGCGCTGCGGCAAGCCGGCCAGGTAGTACTTGTTGGTCGGATCGATCGGCTGGTCGTTGCCGATCGTGCCGTAACCCTGGAAGATCGCGCGGCGCATCTGCTCGCGGTCCTGCAGGTACATCATGCCGCGCCGGAAATCGTCGTTGCCGGTCAGGCCGCCTTCGTCGCGCACGATCAGATCGGTGTACAAGCCGGTCTTCGTCTCCAGCACTGAGAAGCCGCCGGCGCCCTTGATCTGCGCGGTCGAACGCGGGCTCACCGCGTTGATCAGTTGCACGTCGCCGGAGAGCAGCGCGTTCACGCGCGCCGACTCGTCGCCGATGCCGATCAGTTCGACCTCGTCGAGATGCGGCATGCCCGGCTTCCAGTACTTCTCGTTTTTCACACCGACGGTGCGCACGCCCGGCGAGAATTCCTTGAGCTTGAACGGGCCCGTGCCGACCGCCGTTTTGAAATCCTTGGTGCCGTCCTTGATGATCTGGAAATGCGAGGTGGCGAGAATCACTGGCAGATCGGCGTTCGGGCCGTCCAGCGTGATGGTCACTTCATTCGGGCCGGTTGCCTTCACTTCCTTGATCTGGTCGGCCAGTGTCTTCGCTTTCGAAGCGGTGGCCGGATCCTTGTGGCGCATGATCGAGTACACCACGTCGGCCGGGGCGAGCGCTTTGCCGTCGTGGAACTGCACGCCGTTGCGCAGCTTGACGACCCACACGGTCGCGTCTTTCGTATCGAGCGAGGTCGCCAGCGACATCTTCGCGCCCAGATGCGGGTCGAGCTCGGTCAGGCAGTTGTAGAACATGAAGCCACGAACGTAATCGGTGCCGAGCGCGCCCTTCGCGGGATCGAGCGTATCGGCCGCGGAGGCGGACTGCGTCGCCACGCGGATCTTGCCGCCCTGCTTCGGCTTGGCTTGCGCCAGGGCCTCGCCGCTCGCGGTCAGAAGACCGGCGCCTGTCACTGACATCATCCCGGCTGCAGCCATCGCGCGCAGCACACCGCGCCGCGACGCACCTTTGGCGGTCAACCGCTCCAACTCGCTGCCGAGCTGAAGAGCGCCATGTTGCGAGTTTTCCTTATTCATCGAACTTCTCCGCGAGGGTAAGCAATGGGGGTTGAGCAGACTTGGCTGCGTGGTTTTAATTGCCAATCGAACAACGAACGATCAATAAAAAATGTCCTTGATGCGGTAGTACGTGCCCACGAGCGGCAGGAACCAGGGTTTGCCGGTATGGCCGGGAATCGCGGGCCACTCCGACTCGCGCCACGGATTCTGGTCTTCATGGCCGTCCATCACGTCGGCCATCACCTGGCCCATGTGCGTCGACATTTGCGTGCCGTGACCGCTGTAGCCCATAGAAAAATAGATGCCGTCGTGCTGGCCGGCGTGCGGCAAACGGTCGGCGCTCATATCCACCAGACCGCCCCAGCAATAGTCGATGCGCGCGCTCGCGAGCATCGGGAACATCGCGGCGAGGCCTTCCTGCAGGATGCGTCCGCTCTTCGCATCGGACGGCCGCTCGGACGCCGTGAAGCGCGCGCGGCCGCCGAACAGCAAACGCGAATCGGGCGTCACGCGGAAGTAGTTGTGCATCAAACGCGTAGTGGTATACGCGCGCCGGTTCGGAAACACTTGCGCCAGCAACTCCGGCGACACGGGCTCCGTCACGACGATGAACGAACCGACCGGCGCGAGACGCCGCCGATACCAACCAAACGGCCCATGCCGCGACGGGCCGGTCGCGATCAGCACCTGCTTCGCGCGCACTTCGCCACGCGCCGTGGTGATGCGAAAGCCGCCGCCGTCTTTCACGATGGCGGTGACCGCCGCGTTCTCATACAACTTGGCGCCGCGGCGCACCGCGGCCTCGGCGAGACCGACGGTGAACTTGCCCATATGCATCTGGCCGCCGTGCCGTTGCAGCAATCCGCCGTAAAAACTGTCGGACTGGATTTCGCTGCGGATGCGGCTGCGGTCGATCAGTTCGATATCCGTATCGACTTCACGGCGGATTGCCTCCGCCGTCTTCTCCAGATGCGCAAAGTGATGCGGCTTGGAGGCCAGCTTCAGCTTGCCGGTCGCAATATAATTGCAGTCGATGTTTTCCTCGCGGATCAACCGCTCGACCGTGTCGACCGCATCCGAAAACGCGCGATAGCACGCGCTCGCGCGCTCCACACCGAGTTGCGCGACCAGCGCGACGAAATCCTGCGCGACCCCGGTATTGACCTGTCCGCCGTTGCGCCCGGACGCGCCGCCGCCGATGCGGCCCGCGTCGAGCACGGTCACCGCGGCGCCGCGCTTACCCAACGCTTGCGCCGCCGACAGTCCGGTGAAGCCGCCGCCGATCACCACCACATCGGTCTGGCCGTCGACCGGACCCTCGCACGCCGACAGCAGTGGCGGCGCGGTGTCGAGCCAGTAGGAATCGAGCTTCATCCGGTCTGTCCTTGAGATGGGCAATGAGCGAGGCGGCAGGCAGTCTTTGGCGCGTGAAAAAACGGCGCTTACAGGCCGAGTTCCGAAGCCAGATGCGGAATGTCGTTGACCTCGTAGTACTGGTAGTACGGCGTCGACGGTTCATGGCCGCGCTTGACGAACACCTTGTGCTTGATGCCCAGGTCGTGCGCGGTCATCAGGTCGTAGCGCAGGCTCGACGACACGTGCAGCACGTCTTCCGGATTGCAGTTGAGCTGATCGAACATGTATTCGAAGCCTTGCATGCGCGGCTTGTACGACTGCGCCTGCTCCGCCGTGAAGACCTTATGGAACGGCGCGCCGAGCTTGTCGACATTGCTTTGGATCTGGTTGTTCGAAGCGTTCGAGAGAATCACCAGCTTGTACTTCTTCGCCAGACGAGCGACGCCTTCCGGCACGTCCGGATGCGGACCCCACGTCGGGACTGCGTCATAGATGCTCTGGGCGCCCGCTTCGTTGAATTCGACGTTCATGCGCTTGCAGGCACGGCGTAGCGCATTGACCACCACCTCGCGGTACGGCTTCCACGCACCGAGCACTTCATCGCGACGATAGCCCGAGTAAAACGCGATGAGCTTTTCCAGGTCTTCGCCGTTCAGCAAGTGGCCGTACTGTTCGCGCGTCATGTCGGCCATGTGGAATTTCGTCAGCGTGCCGTAGCAGTCGAAGGTGATGTATTTCGGTTCGAATTCGATCATGGTGCAGTCCTATCGTGATGGTGAACTCGCTGTCGGAGCTCATTGGCGAAAACAGGCAAAAGCTCATTCCTGTTAAAGATTTAATCAGCGCAAAAACATAGATGTTCCTGATTAGGGCATGGCTGGTGACACAAACCAGGCGTTTTGAGGCCGCGGACAGCACAGAATGCGGTGATCGGCCCGAAAGCCTTGCCCATAATGGGTTTGCGGCCGGCATGCCAGGCGGATGACACGCGATCAGGCGCGCAGGTCGATCAAGACGCTCTTGAAACGCAGGTTCGCCTCGTAGGCCTGGCGGCCCAGGTCCTTGCCGATGCCGGAACGCTTGAAGCCGCCCGTGGGAATCATGAAGTCCGAGGTGCGGCCATAGCGGTTGACCCACACCGTGCCCGCTTCGAGTCCACGCACGAAACGCAGCGCCCGGCCGAGGTCGGCGGTATGCACACCAGCCGCGAGGCCGTACTCGGGATGCTGCGCGAGCGCGAGCGCTTCTTCTTCGGTATCGAAGGTTTGCAGCGTCAGCACCGGGCCGAAGACTTCTTCGCGTACCGCTTCGGAGTGCGCCGTGACGTCCGTCAGCAAGGTCGGGCTGTAGAACGCGCCGTCCGCGCCGCCGTCGGCACGGACGCCGCCGTAGCGCAGCGTCGCGCCGGCTTCCAGCGTGCGTCCCACGATGCCTTCGATGCGCGCCGCCTGCGGCGCCGAGATGATGGGCGAAAGCGTGGTGCCGGCGGCCCATGTCGCGCCGGGCTTCAGCTCGGCGAAGATCTTGCCGATGCGCTCGGCAAGCGGCTCGGCGAGACTTCGCTCGACCAGGAGACGCGAGCCCGCCACGCACACTTGCCCCGCGTTGCCCGTGATCGCGCCGGCGATGCGGCGCGCCACGTCGTCCAGACGCGGCGCGTCGGCGAAAACGATTTGCGGGCTCTTGCCGCCCAGTTCGAGCGTGACCGGCTTGGTGCCGCTGTTCGCACACGCGGCCATGATCGACGCGCCGGTGCGCGTGGAACCCGTGAAAGTGACCTTGCTGATCTTCGGATGACGCACCAGTTCGTCGCCGGTCACGCGCCCATCGCCCTGAATCACGTTGAAGATGCCCGCGGGCACGCCCGCCTGCACCGCCAGTTCGGCGAGCCGCAGGACCGAGAACGGCGTCATCTCCGAAGGCTTCAGCACCACCGCATTGCCCGCCGCAAGCGCGGGCGCGATCTTCCACGAGGCCATGACCAGCGGGAAATTCCACGGTGCGATCGCGCCGATCACGCCGTACGGCTCGGCGATCGTCATGCCGAGATGATCGTGATCCGTGGCCGCGACGTCGCCGCCCAGCTTGTCGGCGAACTCGGCGTAAAAGCGAATGCCCTCGGCGGTGAACGGCACGTCCCAACCGATTGCCTGCGCAATCGGGCGCGTCGAGCCGAGCGCTTCGAGTCTGCCGAGCGTCGGCGCATCGGCTTCGACCAGCTCGGCGAAGCGGCGCAGGATCTTCGCGCGCTCACGCGGCGCCATGCGCGCCCAGCCACAGTGCTTGAAAGCCTGCCACGCGTTCTCGACCGCGCGGTCCACCATGCCGGCATCGGCGAGCGGCACCGACGCGTACACCACGCCGTCCGACGGCCGCGCCACTTCGATGCGGCGCTCGCCCGCCTCTACATCTACATATTCACCGCCGATGTAATGGCCGCTGCGAATCGCGACGTCGTCCGGATTGAAGCTGTCCATGAGCAAGGTTTCCTGTGTGACTGGCTGGTGGTCCGTGCGGTGCGTTTCGTGAACGCCGCCGCCATGACAAAATCGTAGAGCCGCGGGCGTGGCATATGTCGCCGACAAAAATCGCCACGCAGCAGAACTCACCTGTAATGCGCGCCCAGACCTGGCGTTTTGTATCGAATTTGAACGGGGCCCTTTCCGGGGCCCGCGATAAAAAGATCGTCCTAGTCACACCGCGCACCGGATGACACAGTGACGGCGTAAGCCTTCAGTCAATCAGGGAGTACGGCGTGGCCGATTCGATTACCTATAGACGCTTCACCCTCGACGACATCGCCGCCGCGCACGCGTTGACGGTCGAACTCAAATGGCCGCATCGCGCGGACGACTGGAGATTCGTCGCGCAGCTGGGCGTGGGTTTCGTCGCGGAAGACGCGAGCGGCGTGATCGGCACCGCCCTGTGCTGGAAATACGGCGCCGAGTGCGCCTCGCTCGGCATGGTGATCGTGTCGCCGGCAAGCCAGGGGCGCGGTATCGGCAGAAAGTTGATGGACCTGGTGCTGGACGAACTGGGCGGCCGCGTCACGTTCCTGCACGCCACCACCGCCGGCCAGCCGCTCTATGAAAAGCTCGGCTTTCGCGCGGCCGGCACGCTCGACCAGCATCAGGGCGCCGCGTTCCAGCCGCCGCTCGTGTCGCTGCCGCCGGGCGAGCGTTTGCGCCCGCTCGGTTCGAGTGACACCGCGCGGCTGGTCGAACTGGCGTCGCGGGCCAGCGGTCTGGATCGCGGCGAAGTTTTGCCCGCGCTGCTCGGCACCGCCGACGGCATCGCGCTCGACCGCGACGGCGAACTGATCGGCTTCGCACTGTTTCGCCGCTTCGGACGCGGCTTTGCGATCGGTCCAGTGGTCGCGCCCGCCTCCGAGGATTCGAGCCGCGCCAAGGCACTCATCAGTCACTGGCTGGCGCTGAATGAAGGCGTGTTCGTGCGTATCGATACCCCCGGCGATAGCGGTCTGACGGAGTGGCTGGAACAGTTGGGCTTGCCGCGCGTGGACACGGTCGTCAAAATGGTCCGCCCCGCCACGCCGGTCGAACCCGCGAGCGGCGCACAGGACGCGCATTACCTGCAATACGGCATCATCAACCAGGCAATCTGCTGACCATCATGGCCTTCCTCTATAAAGCCGACCCGGCGCGCGGCGCCCAGTGGGCGAAACTCTTCGCGCAGAAGGCGCCGGAGCTGCCGTTTCATATCTGGCCCGATCTCGGCGATCCGGCCGCGATCCGTTATCTCGCCGCCTGGCAGCCACCGGAAGATCCGACGCGCACCTTCCCTAATCTGGAAGTCGTGTTCTCGGTCGGTGCGGGCATCGACCAGTTCGATCTTTCGGGCGTGCCGGAGCATGTGCCGGTCGTTCGCATGATCGAGCCGGGGATCGTCGAAGGCATGGTCGAGTACGTCACGCAAGCCGTGCTGACGATTCATCGCGATCTGTTCGACTACGGGCTTCAGCAACAGCAGCAGGTCTGGCGCGAGCTGCCGCTCAAGCCGGCCAGTCAACGCCGCGTCGGCGTGCTCGGGCTTGGCGTGTTGGGCACGGCCGTGCTGGAAAGGTTGCGCCTGTTCGGCTTCGACTGCGCGGGATGGAGCCGTTCGGGTCGCGAGATCGAAGGCGTGGCGTGTTATGCGGGTGAAGGCGCACTGGATGCGTTTCTCGCGCGCACCGATATTCTGATCTGCTTGTTGCCGCTCACGCCTGCCACGCGCGGGCTGCTCGACGCGCAGTTGTTCGCGAAGCTGCCGCGCGGCGCGTCGCTGATTCAAACGGGCCGCGGTCCGCATCTGAATCAGCAGGACCTGCTGGCGGCGCTCGAGAGCGGCCAGTTGCAGAACGCCATTCTCGACGTCACCGATCCCGAGCCATTGCCCGCTGGGCATGCGCTGTGGACGCATCCACGCGTGCGCGTCACGCCGCATATCGCCAGCGCGACGCGGCCCGAAACCGCCGTCGAGGTGGTGCTGGACAATCTGCGCCGCCATCGCGAAGGCTTGCCGATGGTCGGCCAGATCGACCGCGCGCAAGGCTATTGAGGGCAGCACCGCATGAAACGCCCGCGCGGCGCCGCTATTCAGCGTCCGCAGCAGAAAATGCCAAGACCGCGCATCAAAACGCGTCGTGCGCGCTTTTCAGGCAATTGTTTAGGTGAGCAGGCGATCGTCGCTGATCAGTAGTATGGAACGGTCAACAGCCCCTTCCCGCGACGAGAAACCATCATGCCGATTCAATCGCTCATTGAAGCCGACCGCAAGCATCTGATTCATCCGGTCATCAACTACCGCGTGCACGAAGCACGCGGCGTCACCGTCCTCGAGTCCGCCAGCGGCGCATTTCTGCGCGACGCGGCCGGCAACGAACTGCTCGACGCGTTTTCCGGACTCTGGTGCGTGAACGTCGGCTACGGCCAGCAGAGCATCGTCGATGCCGCGACCGCGCAGATGCAGAAGCTGCCCTACGCGACCGGCTACTTCCATTTCGGCTCGGAGCCCGCCATCGAACTCGCGCAAAAGCTGGTCGAGGTGTCGCCCGCTTCGCTGCAACACGTGTACTTCACGCTCGGCGGCTCTGACGCGGTGGACTCGGCACTGCGTTTCATCACGCATTACTTCAACGCCACAGGGCGTCCGTCGAAGAAGCACATCATCGCGCTGCAACGCGGCTACCACGGCTCGTCGACGACCGGCGCCGGCCTCACCGCCCTGCCCGCGTTCCACCGCAACTTCGATCTGCCGCTGCCGAACCAGCATCATCTGCCGTCGCCGTACGCGTACCGCAGCGATTTCGCCGACGACACCGCGCTGATCGCCGCCTCGGTGGCCGCGCTCGAAGCGAAGGTGGCCGAACTCGGCGCCGACAACGTCGCCGCGTTCTTCTGCGAACCGATTCAGGGCTCGGGCGGTGTGATCGTGCCGCCGGTCGGCTGGCTCAAGGCGATGCGTGAAAGTTGCCGTAAGCTGGGCATCCTCTTCGTCGCCGATGAAGTCATCACCGGATTCGGCCGCACGGGTCCGTTGTTTGCGTGCCAAGGGGAAAACGTCGAGCCGGATCTGATGACGGTGGCCAAAGGCCTGACCTCGGGCTACGCGCCGATGGGCGCCGTGCTGATGTCGGACGAAATCTATCAGGGCATTGCGAACGGCGACGCTGAAGCGGTGGTCGGTCATGGCCATACGTATTCGGCGCATCCGGTGAGCGCGGCCATTGGTCTCGAAGTGCTGCGCCTGTATCACGAAGGCGGGCTGCTCGCGAACGGCGTGGCGCGCGCGCCGCGTTTCGCGCAAGGCCTCGACGCGCTGCTCGCGCATCCGCTGGTGGGCGACTCGCGCCACCGTGGCCTGCTCGGCGCGCTCGAACTCGTCGTCGACAAGGACAGCAAGGCGGGCTTCGACCCGGCGTTGAAACTGTCCGAACGGATCGCCGCCGCCGCGTATGAAAACCGCCTGATTTTCCGCGCCTTCGGCGACAACATTCTCGGCTTCGCACCGGCGCTCTCGTACACCGAGGCCGAGTTCGATCTGATGTTCGAACGGCTTGAAAAGACCCTCGACGACGTTCTCGCACAAGCCGACGTGCGCGCCGCGTTGAAGGTCAAAACTCATGCCACCGCATGCTAGAGTAGAGGGCCATCCCAGCCCCACACACCGATCGCCGGAGCGACAACGTTAAGATGAGCAGCGACTGCAAGCTAGACCGGATTGATCTGCGCATACTTTCCCAATTGCAGAAGAAAGGCCGCATAACCAACGTCGAGCTTGCCGACGCGGTCGGCCTGTCGCCCAGTCCTTGCCTGATCCGGGTCAAGCGTCTGGAGAAAGCCGGCTACATCATCGGCTACGGCGCGCAGATCCAGCTCGAAAAGCTCGGCGACGTGCAGATCGTGTTCACCGAAGTCACGCTCGCCGATCATCGGCGGGAAGACTTCATCAAGTTCGTGAATGCGATTCGCGACGTCGACGAGATTGTCGAGTGCCATCTGGCAAGCGGCGGCTATGACTACCTGCTGAAGTTCGTCACGCGCAGCGTGAGCCATTACCAGAGCATCGTGGAAGGTTTGCTGGAACGCGATATCGGCATCGAGAAGTACTTCAGCTACGTGATCATCAAGTCGCCGTTCGTGAAGAGCCATTACCCGCTCGAAACGCTGTTCTCGCAGAATCATCACTAGGCGTTGCTTTGTCCTTGATCCGCCGGACCTTGTCGCTCAGGGTTCGGCGTTCAACGTTCCGCCATGTCCGCGCCTGCTGCACCGTCGGCCGGCGGACTCGATTGCGCGAATTCCTCGCTGAGAAAGTCCACGCAGACCCGCACCTTCGCCGATTGCGCGAGCCGCGCCGGATACACCGCCCACAGATTCGCCGGTTGCGTGACCTCGGGCAGCACCTGCTGCAACTGGCCGCTTTCGAGCAGCGGCCGCACGTCCCACATGGAACGCAGCACGATGCCGCGTCCGGCCAGCGCCCACTCCACCGCCACTTCGCCGTGATTGGTCGACAACGGTCCCGTGACCTTGATCGAGACCGCCTCGCCGCGCACCGTCAAACGCCACAGACCGAACGGATGGTCGCGCTCCTTGATGGCGAGACACGCATGCGAGGACAGCTCGGCGAGCTGGCGCGGCGCGCCATGCCGCGCGAGGTAGCCGGGCGACGCGCACAGCACGCGATAGTTCGACGCGAGCCGCCGCGCGATCAGATGCGGCGCGATCTCGTCGCCGATGCGCACATCCAGATCGAAGCCTTCACCGCCCACATCGACGAGACGGTCGAACAGATCGAGCCGCACGCTCAATTGCGGATAGCGCTCGGAAAAGCGCGCGAGCGCGGGTGCCACGAAGCGCCGGCCAAAGCCGAAGCTGCTGGAAATGCGCAGCTTGCCGCCGGGAATGCGGCGCGTGGTGGAGACGTCTTCCACGAGTTGATCGACATCGTCGAGAATCTTTTCGGCCCACGTGTAGACGCGCTCGCCCGCTTCCGTGATCGCGACCCGGCGCGTGGAACGGTGCAATAAACGCGTACCGAGCGTAGTCTCGAGCACGTTGATGCGTTTGCTGACGTACGCCGCGGACACCGACAAGGCCTCCGCCGCCGCGCTGAAACTGGACTTGCGCGCGACTTCGCAAAACACGCGCAAATCGCCGAGATCGGGTGATGGGACGGCGCTCATAGGTTGATGGATGGCAGCGGCGTTTGTACACGAATCGTGCACAGTGGCTTAACTAAAGCGACCATTTTAGTCTCAAACAGCAGGAATAAAATAGCCCTTGTCGAATCATCCAGAAGCCCAACGGAGGAGCACAACATGTCGAAGAAATATCGGATCGCAGTCATTCCCGGCGACGGCATTGGCGTCGAAGTCATGCCCGAAGCCATTCGCGTGCTGGAAGCGGTGAAAACGCGCTTCGGCATCGAGCTGGAGTATCAGCACATTGAATGGGCGAGCTGCGAGTACTACGCGAAGCACGGCAAGATGATGCCGGACGACTGGAAAGCGCAACTGCAATCGGCCGACGCGATCCTGTTCGGCGCGGTGGGCTGGCCCGACACGGTGCCCGACCATATTTCGCTGTGGGGATCGCTGCTGAAGTTCCGCCGCGAATTCGACCAGTACATCAACCTGCGCCCGGCCCGCCTCTTTGCCGGCGTGCCTTCGCCGCTCGCGGGCCGCAAGGCGGGCGACATCGACTTCTGGATCGTGCGTGAAAACACCGAGGGCGAATATTCGTCGGTGGGCGGCGTGATGTTCGAAGGCACGGAGCGCGAATTCGTGCTGCAGGAATCCGTCTTCACGCGGCACGGCAGCGAACGCGTGCTGAAGTTCGCGTTCGATCTCGCGCAACGGCGCGAGCGCAAGAAGATCACGGTGGCCACCAAGAGCAACGGCATTGCGATCAGCATGCCGTGGTGGGACAAATGCGCGGCCGGCGTCGCCGCGCAGTATCCGGACGTGACGTGGGACAAGCAGCACATCGACATTCTCTGCGCGCGCTTCGTGCTGAATCCGGATCGCTTCGACGTGGTGGTGGCCACCAATCTGTTCGGCGATATCCTGTCTGATCTCGGTCCTGCCTGCACGGGCACGATCGGTCTCGCGCCGTCGGGCAACCTGAACCCGGACCGCAAGTTTCCCTCGCTGTTCGAGCCGGTGCACGGCTCGGCGCCGGACATCGCCGGCAAGAACATCGCCAATCCGATCGCGATGATCTGGTCGGCCGCGATGATGCTCGACTTCCTCGGCAATCACGCCGGCAAGGAGCGCGAGGCGCACGACGCGATTCTCGCCGCGATCGAAGCGACGCTGGTGGAAGGCCCGCATACCGGCGACCTCGGCGGCAAAGCGAACACCACCGAAGTCGGCCAGGCGATCGCGGCAAAGCTCGCCTGAGTCTTTCGCTCACTCTCTGCCAGGACAACTCGCATGAGCATGGAAGCCTACCCCATCGAAGTCGAATTCCCCGATATTTCGCGCCACGAACAATCGGCGTCCGGCATCGCCTACGTCCATACGTTCGACTCGGGCGCGCCGGGTCCGCACGTGATGATCAACGCGCTCACGCACGGCAACGAAGTGTGCGGCGCGATCGTCGTCGACGAATTGCTGCGGCGCGGGTTGCGGCCGCGGCGCGGGCGCCTCACGCTGGCGTTCGCGAACGTCGCTGCGTATCAGCGCTTCGATCCCGCCGAGCCCGATGCGGCCCGCTTCGTCAATCAGGATTTCAATCGCGTGTGGACCGCCGCGGTGCTCGACGACGCGTCGCGCACGTCCAGTGAATTGACGCGTGCGCGCGCAATGCGGCCGGTGATCGACACGGTCGACGCCCTGCTCGATCTGCATTCCATGCACGAGAAGAGCAAACCGTTGATCGTCGCGGGACCGCTGCCAAAAGGCATCGACCTCGCCGTGCGGCTCGGCACGCCCGCCACCGTGATCTGCGACGAAGGCCATCCGGAAGGCCGCCGCATGCGCGACTACGAAGGCTTCGGCGACCCCGCCAGCGCGAAGAACGCGCTGCTGATCGAATGCGGACAGCATTGGGAACAAAGCGCCGTTGCGGTCGCGCGCGACACCACCGCGCGCTTCCTGTTGCTGGCCGGCGTGGTCGACGAAGCGGATCTGCCGGCGGGCTGGCTCGCGCCGTTGCCGCCCGCGCAGCACATCGTCCGCGTGACGCAGCCGGTGGTGGCCACCAGCATGGATTTTCGATTCGCGGCGCCCTACACGGGGCTGGAGATCTTCGCCGAGGCCGGCGCCGTGATTGGCTGGTCGAACGGCGAGGCGGTCACCACACCCTACGACAACTGCATGCTCGTCATGCCTTCGCTGCGGCAACTGCGGCCCGGCGTGACCGTCGTACGGCTGGGCAAGATCGAGCAGACCGTGACGAGCACCCAAACCAGCGGCCAATGACACGACCCGTGCACACTCAAAAGGTAACGAGAAGATGAAGGTACAGCAGCTCAAGCAAAGCGTGAATCTGCAGAATCTGGAGGACTGGGGCAAGGCCGGGCTGCCCGGCACGACGCCGATTCAGGTGTCGGGCGTGCAACGCGTCATCAAGGGCAGCGAATCCATCGATACCGGCATTTTCGAATGCACCGCCGGCACTTACCGCCGCTCGGTCAAGCAGGCCGAGGTGATGCACTTCATCGCGGGGCGCGGCCGCTTCACGCCCGATAACGAGGAGACCATCCACTTCGAGAGCGGCGACACGCTCTTCTTCGAAGCCAATACCGAAGGGCTTTGGGAAGTCGAGGAGACGATGCGCAAGGTCTACGTCATCTTCTGAACGCCGCGTTACACGTCACGCGTTGCACCGGGCGCCGCGCCGCACCATGCGGTGCCTGTCAGGCCGGCGCTCCTCTCTCTTCCCAATCCCATCCCCTCCCGGCGCGCCGACGCGCGCCGCGGCCTGCGTGACCCTGCTCGCTGTCCAGCGCCTTTTTCCAACCGATGTGCATCCGCAACAAAGTCGGGTAATCCCGCGTTGACCCTTCCTTGTCATATTACTTACAGTGCAGACTTGTTCGCATAAAGAATCGCAGTTCTATATACGAACAACTCGCACACAAGAATTTGATGACGACCGGGTCGCCGGGACTGCCGTCGCAGTCGAGGCAGGTCGAATTGGAGAACACCTCTTGAATCGCAATATCACAATGACCCGGCTCGCCTGCGCGATCGCCGCTCTGGCCAGCGCACCGGTTTTCGCGCAAAGCAGCGTGACGCTGTACGGTATCGTGGATACGGGTATCGGCTATCAAAGCAGCCAGGCCCCTTCGCTCGGCTCGACCTCGGGCGGCAAATCGAACGTGAAGATGGTGCAAGGCGTGTGGGCCGGCAGCCGCTTTGGCCTGAAGGGCGCGGAAGACCTCGGCGCCGGCACCAAAGCCATCTTCCAGTTGGAGTCGGGTTTCAATTCCGCCACCGGCGCGCAGCAATATACGAACGCGATGTTCGGCCGCCAGGCATGGGTCGGCGTGACGAACCCGACGTACGGCACGCTGCAGGCCGGCCGCCAGTACACCGCGTACTACTCGCTGCTGTCGCCGTATAGCCCGACCACGTGGCTCACCGGCTTCTACGGCGCACACCCGGGCGACGTCGACGCGCTCGACACGATTTACCGCGCGAACAACTCGCTGGTCTATACCTCGCCGAAACTGTACGGCTTCACGTTCAGCGGCTCGTACTCGCTCGGTGGCGTGCCGGGCAGCCTGAATCGCGGCTCGACGTGGAGCGGCGCGGTGCAGTACATCAACGGCCCGGTCGGCGTCGCGGTCGGCTTCATGCGCATCAACAACTCGACGCTCGGCGGCGGCGCCTACGGCGCGGACTCGACCGTCTCGAACAACGGCGCACAGCCGGGCGTGTCGGCCGTGACCAACGGCTATCAGACGGCGCAGGCGCAACAGCGCTTTGCCGTGACCGGCGGCTATAACTTCGGCAATGGCTGGGACGTGTCCGCGGCCTACTCGAATGTGCAGTACATTCCGGGTGTCGGCTCGAGCTTCCGCGATACGGCGATCTTCAACACGGGCGGCGTCGTGCTGCACTGGAAGCCGACCGTTTCGTGGGACTTCGCGACCGGCTACAGCTACACGCGCGCCACCAAGGCGAATGGCATCACGAGTTCGGCGCAGTACCAGCAGGTCAACCTGTCCGAGTACTATGCGTTGTCGAAGCGCACCGGCCTCTATGCGTTGCAGGCATTCCAGCGTACCAACGGCAATACGCTGGGCACCGCCGGTTCGGGCCACATCATCAGCGCGACGGCAACCATCGGCGACGGCTTCCAGAGCGCGCCGTCGTCGTCGCGCAGCCAGTTCGCCGCCGGCGTGGGCATCGTGCACCGCTTCTAAAACGGCGTCCGATCGTATAAAAAGAAAAGGCTCGTACTCACGAGCCTTTCCGTATTCAGCAGTGAGGAGACCATCATGAACCGCAGCACCGCTGTGAACGTTCAGACCTTCATCAACGAACATCCGTTTTCGCCGTTCCAGTGGCTCGTGTTCTTCATGTGTTTCATCATCGTCCTGCTGGACGGTTTTGACACGGCCGCGATCGGCTTCATTGCGCCTTCACTGATCGCCGAATGGGGCATCACCAGGCCGGCGCTCGCGCCCGTGCTGAGCGCGGCGCTGTTCGGCCTCGCCTGCGGCGCGCTCGGCTCGGGACCGCTGTCCGACCGGCTCGGGCGACGCTCGCTGCTGCTCGGCTCGGTGCTGCTGTTCGGCGTGGCGTGCCTCGGCTCGGCATTCTCGACCAGCATCGAGCAACTGACGACGCTGCGCTTCATCACCGGCGTCGGACTCGGCGCGGCCATGCCGAACGCCGTGACGATGATGGGCGAATACTGCCCGGATCGCCGCCGTGCGACCTTGATCAACCTGATGTTTTGCGGCTTCCCGCTCGGCGCCGCGTTCGGCGGGTTCCTCGCCGCGTGGATGATTCCGCATTTCGGCTGGCGCAGCGTGCTGCTGCTCGGCGGCATCACGCCGCTTCTGCTCCTGATCTTGCTCGTGATCAAGATGCCGGAATCGGTCCGCTATATGGTGGCCAATAGCCAGCCGGTCGAACGGGTTCGCACGGCGCTCGCGCGCATTTCGAGCGAAGCGGCGCAAGCGGGCAGCTTCATCATGACCGAAACCGCGCCGCAGACCGGCGGCAAGGGCATGGCGGTGGTGTTGTCGCGCTCGTACATCATCGGTTCTGTGATGCTGTGGATCGCCTATTTCATGGGCCTCGTGATCTTCTACGCGTCGATCAACTGGATGCCGATCCTGCTGAAGGACGCCGGACTCACGCCGCAGCGCGCGACACTGATTTCCGCGCTGTTCCCGCTTGGCGGCGTGGGCGCGGTGCTGTGCGGCGTGCTGATGGACCGCTTCAACGCGAACCGCATCATCGCGGCCTGCTATGCGTTGACGGCCGTGAGCGTGTATTTCATCGGCCAGGCGGTGGGCAACGTGGGCGCGCTGGTGTTCATCGTGTTCGTCGCCGGCGTGTTGATGAATACCGCGCAATCGTCGATGCCGGCGCTCGCCGCCGCGTTCTATCCGACCGAAGGCCGCGGCACGGGCGTGGCGTGGATGCTCGGCATCGGGCGCTTCGGCGGGATCGCGGGTTCGTTCCTCGTGGCCGAACTGACGCGCCGCCATTTCACGTTCGGGGGCATCTTCGCGATGGTCGCGGTGGCGGGTCTGATTTCTTGCGTGGCTTTGCTGATCAAGCAGGCGGCACGGCCGCATGTGACGAACGTCGGTGCGTCGAAGGCGGAGTCGTTCGGGCATTGAGTTGCCGTGCGCGGGATGATCTGATGGTTGTTTGAAGCCGCCTTTCGAGGCGGCTTTTTCTTTGCTGCCTCGCGTCAGAAAACGCACCACGTAACTTCCCGATAAACTATGCGGTTGTTGATCCATTCGGTTGCCGCGGTGGTGGATGCCAGCGCTTTCGCACCGTTGCTCATCTAACCACAGGATTCAGGGAATGAAACGCGTAGTCGTATCCGCGCTGCTTGCGGTGTGTCTCGCGCAGCCGGCCGTTCAAGCCGTTGCACAAACCGTCAGCGACCAATGCTTTGCGATCGGCGATATCGCCGGGCAGGTCGCCTCGTGGCGCGCGCACAAAAAGACCAAGGCGCAAGCACTCGATCAGGCCGCCAAGTACTACAAGGATGCGGCTGACCGGCAAGCGGTCAGCGCCATCATCGAGAAGATCTACAGCCCGGACGCGCCGCACATGACGCCGGATCAGGCGAGCATGATGTTCACGTCGGATTGCGCGAACCGTAATAAGGCGCAGGCGCCCACGCAATAGCGGCTGGCTCTAGCCGCTAGCGTTTTCGAAATGCATCCAGCGACGTCAGCGCGTTGCCGTGGAAATCGAACAACGTGTTGTTGTCCCACTGATCGCCGGTGCCGACTTTCCATCCGACGTTCGGCGTCGGAATCCATTCGGGCTCCCACCAGAACACGCCTTTGCCGTGGCCGTCCGGTATCGCCTTGACGATGTCCGTCAACGCGCCGAGAAACTGCGCCTGGCCTGCCGGGGTCTGCGGGTAAGTCGCGGACCCCACGTTGGTCATCGAGTTCGGTTCAGAATCGCCGTCGCTGGTGGTCCACGGGTATGCGGTCTCGACCACCATCACATCCTTGTCGTAGCGCGTCGCGAGATCGTTCGCGTTGTTCTGCAAGTCGCTCAGCGAGCCTTGCCACTGCGGGTAGTAGGACAGACCGATCACATCGAACGTGACGCCGCGCTGGGTCGCGCTGTCGAACCACCAGCGGCTCGTCGCGTTGTTGCCGCCGCTGTCCACATGCAGCATGACCTTGATGCGTTCATCGACGGATTTGACCGCGTCGTGCCCCGCCTTCAGCAATTGCGCGAGGTTGTCCCACTGATCGTATTTGCCGAGCGGCCATAGCATGCCGCCGGTGATCTCGTTGCCCACTTGCACCCACTCCGGATGCACGCCGTCGCGCTTGAGCATCTTCAGCACGCTCGACGTGTACTCCGACAGCAATGCGCAGGTCTGCACGATGTCCTTGCCGGCCCAAGCGTGCGGCGGATACTGCTTGCCCGGATCGGCCCACCAGTCGCTGTAATGGAAGTCGATCAGCACGCGCATGCCGAGCGCGGCGGCGCGGCGCGCGAGCACACGCACATGCTCGGCATTGTTGTAGCCGGCAGCGGGACTTTGATCGGCCGGGAAAAAGTTCGGATTGCCAGGATCGTTCCAGACCTTGATACGAATCGAATCGACGCCGTGGCTTCTCAGCAGCAGCAGACAGTCGTGCGGTACGCCGTGCTCATAGAATTTCGCACCGTTCGCCTCCAGTTCGAGCAGCGTCGATAGGTCCGCGCCTTTTGCAAACCGACTGCCACGGCTCGAGGCTTGCAGTTCGGCCGCGAGCGCCGGTGCGCCGAGCGTTGCACCGGCGCCGGCTGCCGCCGCCGTCGATGCGAGCCAGCCGAGCATTTCTCTTCTGTTCATCTGTCATCCTCCATCTATTGATGGGCGGCTATTCTGAAGGCCGCCTGGTCCCAGGTTGAAGCGCTTGAGTTTCACCCTCCGACAAACACACACTTTTTCGACTCGATTCGATTCGATTCCGTCGAACAGCCAACGGCCTCAGACGTTCTTCCACGCGCAGACATCGCCCGTTTTCAACAGCGCGTTACCGAGCACGAACGTCGTGTCTGTCGGCGCCGGCGCATGCACGTGCTCCGCGCCAAAATTGAATGCAAACGTCAGATCGCCGCGTCGCCGAATGCGCAAGCCTTCCGCCAATAGCTGCGTGTCGATCCCGGCCTCGTGCGCCGCCTGTTGCAATACCGTGCGATGCAACGCGTGCGACAGCCAGCCCGCCACATAGCGAACCTTGCCGTGCGAGAGGATCGCCGGCCACGTGTCGTCGAATTGCGCGTCGACCTGCGTGTCGCCATTAGCCCGCACGTGCTCGCGCCAATGCATCGCCGCACCATGCATGCCGCCGATCGACACCGCGGGCGCCAGCGTGGGCCGCAACGTTTCGACTTCGAGCACCTGCATCGGCAGAACGCGTTGCAAGGCGCCGGGCGGCAGAGTGGAAGGAATGGCGAAGCTGTCGGTTTTTGAGCCGCTGCGCGGGCCGAAGACCCATTGCGCTTCGCTCCGCTCGATCTGATGCACGAGCGCGTCGTCGATCACCGCAATGCTGGGCACTACCACCATGGCATAGCCCGTTAGATCCGCGCGGCTCGACACGATATCGACGTCGAGCCCGAGTTCGCGCAACGACTCGTAGTAGTCGAACGCGAGCGTCTGATAATCGAAGGTTTTGCCATGACGCTGAATCTCGAACATCCATTGCGTCTCGTAGTCGAATACGAGCGCAACAGATGCGCGCGACGGCGCGGCGAGTTCCGACAGCGCGGCGCAAGCTGCAATCTCGCGCGCCGCCTGTTGCACTTCGAGGCCGCCCGGCGACAATTCGTTATTCGGCAGATTGAGCCCGGAATGCATCTGTTCCTGCGCATACGGACACTGACGCCAACGGAAATACGACACCAGTTCCGCGCCATGCGCGAACGCCTCGTAAGCCCACAGCCGGACCATGCCTTTCGCGGGCACCGGATTCCACGCCGCCCAGTTGACCGGCCCGGCCTGCTGCTCCATCACCCAGAAGCGTCCGTTGCCTATCGCGCGGTAGCGGTCATGGTCAAACGCGGAAACATCAGGATGCGCGGTGCGCGCATAACGCGCCTTCTGCTCGTCGGGCAGCGCGATCGATTCGGTGCGCGCGATCGGATAGCTGTCCCACGCGGCGACATCGAGCGCATTGTCTTTGGCGAAGCGGTAGTGATCGAAGGTCGTGAAAAAACCCATGAAGTTGTGCAGCAAGTCCGCCTTCGGCGCGTACTCGCGCAATACATCGATCTGCTCGCGATGAAAACTCGCCACCTCGTCCGACATGAAGCGGCGGAAGTCGAGCAGATGAATCGGATTGGCGTCGGTGGGCGTGAGGTTCGGCAAGCCGATCGCCTCGAACGACGGGTACTCCATGCTCCAGAACACGTTGCCCCACGCGTCGTTGAGCGCCTCGACGGTTTCATAGCGCCGCCGCAGCCAGCTTTGAAAGCGCCCGAGCGCTGCTGGCGAATAGCTGGGTACGGTATCGTGGCAGCCGAGTTCGTTATCGGTCTGCCACGCGACGATGGAAGGATGCCTTCCATAGCGCTGCGCCATCGCCGTGACGATTCGCAAGCACTCGCGGCGATAGATTTCGCTGGATATATCGTAGTGACGGCGCGAGCCGAAATTCCAGCGCGTGCCGTCGGCGCGCACCGGCAGCACTTCCGGATACGCGTCGATCAGCCACTTCGGCGGCGAAGCGGTCGGCGTGCCGAGCACGAGTTTCAACCCGGCGGCCGCCAACGTGGCGACGGCTTCGTCGAGCCATTCCCACACGAATTCGCCGGCGCGCGGCTCCATCCGGCTCCACGCGAATTCGGCAATCCGCACATGCGTGATGCCGAGCTCGACCATACGTTTCGCGTCGTCGGCCCACATCGTGCGCGGCCATTGTTCCGGGTAATAACAGACACCAAGTTGCATGAGAAAGTCTCGTTGTTGGATGACGTCGAACAGGCGCTCAGCCCTTGCTTGCACCGAAGGTCAGACCGGCGACGAAATGCTTTTGCATTGCGAAGAACATCAGCACGGAAGGCAACGCGGCCAGCACCGAACCGGCGGCGACCAGATTCCATGCGGTCGTCCATTGGCCCTTGAGCGCCGCGACGCCCACCGTGATCGGCGCGGCGTCGTCGCCTTGCGTGAGACACAGCGCCCAGAAGTAGTCGTTCCACACGAACGTGAACACCAGAATGCCTAGCGCGGCGAGCGCGGGCCGGATCAGCGGCAGCACGATGCGCAGGTAGATAGTCCATTCGCTCGCGCCTTCCACGCGTGCGGCCTCGATCATTTCGAACGGCAACTGTTTGATGAAATTGCGCAGAAACAGTGTGCAAAACCCGGTCTGAAACGACACGTGGAAAATCACCAGCGCCCAGACGCTGTTGAAGAGTCCGACCTTCAGCGCCATATCGCGCACCGGGATCATCAGGATCTGGATCGGCACGAAATTGCCGGCGACGAACGCGAACAACACCGCCGTATTGCCCGGAAACCGATAGGTCGCCAAAGCAAAACCCGCCATCGACGCCAGCACGATCGCGCCGATCACCGACGGCACCGTGATCAGCACGCTGTTGGTGAAGTAATGCAGCATCGGCGTTTGCGTGAGCGCGGCACCGTAGTTTTCGATCAGCGCGAAGTGTTTGGGCCAGCCCCAGTAATCGCCTTGCGAAAGCTCGTCCGATGAACGGATCGACGTGATGAGCACGGCCAGCATCGGCAGCAGCCAGATCAGCAGCGCGATGGGCAGCGACGCTTTGTAAAGCGTGCGATTGAGCGGTTTCCAGCGTTCGACGGGAAGCGGATACATGACGCGTAACTCCTGGAGATCAGCGTTCTTCGCGCAGCATGCGGCGCAAATGGAACACGATGTAGACGAGCATGATGGCGAACAGCACCACGGCAATCGCCGCGGAATAGCCTTCGCGGTAGTACTTGATGGCCTGGTCGTACATGTAATAGGCGAGCACGGTGGAGCTGTCGAACGGACCACCGCCGCTCATCACCGCGATCAGATCGAAGCTGCGCAGCGCGCCGATCACCGTCAGCACCACGGCCATGAACGTGGCGGGCCGCAGTTGCGGCAGGATCACGTACCACAGCAACTTCACGCCCTTGGCGCCTTCCATGCGCGCCGCCTCGACCACTTCCGGATTGATACCGGTCAGGCCCGTGAGATACAGCACCATGCAGAACGGTGTTTGCGGCCACAGCGCGGCGAAGACGATGCCGAACGTCACCGTGTGCGGATCGCCGAGCACGGGAATACCGTGGCCGACAATCAGACGAAGCAAGCCGAAGCCCGGGTCGTAGAACCAGCTGAACACGAGACCGACCACCACGCCAGAAAGCACGAATGGCGCGAAGAACAGCGACTTCACGACGCGCATGCCACGGATATGCTGGTTCAGATACAACGCGAACAGCAGGCCGAGCGGCGGAGCGAGCAGGAACAGCACGAGCCAGATGAGATTGTTCTTGAGCGCCGTATAGAACGTGTCGGCATGAAACAGCTCGATGTAGTTGTCGAAACCCGCGAAGGTTTTCGGCGTCATGCCGTCCCAGTGGTAAAAGCTGAGCGAAATGCTGCTGATGATCGGATACACCACGCACAGGCAGAACAACGCACAACCCGGCAACAGGAAGAAAAACGCGGCGCGGTGCTGGTGACGGCGCGTCGTCGAGACGTGACGGTGCGATGCCGCGGGTAAGCGGCGCGCTGCGGAATGAGACATGGATCGGGCCTCGTCGGAAAATCGAAGGCGAATCGAGGACGAGCGCCGGCCGTCGCTACGCCGCCGGCGCTCCAGGACTGCTTCTTTACTTCTGGTAGATGCGCTTGCGGGTCGCTTCGAGACGCACGAGCACGGCGTCGAGTTGCGACGGATCGCTGTAGAACTGCTGCATCGCTTTCATGCCTTCGTCGGCCATTTCCTTCTGCATGTCGCGATCGTAGAACTGCGCGATGCCGCCTTTGGTGTTAGCGAGCGTCTGGAAGCCGACCTTCGAAATCGCGTCTTCAGGTTCCGCCGACTGGCTATTCGACGGCAGTTGGCCCCAGCCCTTCGCGAGATCGGCGTTGATCTGCGGCTGTTCCATGAAGGCGAGCAGCCTGCGCGCGTCGGCCTTGTTCTTCGCTTTCGCGGGAATCAGCAGCACGTTGACCGGACCGTCTTCGGCCATCGGCACATTGGCATCGATCACCGGGAAGCGGAAAAAGCCGGTTTGCGGTTTGAGGTTCGCCGGAATGCTCGCAGAGAAGAACGTGCCCATCAGCATCATCGACGCCTTGCCGTTCACGAGAAACGGCGCGATCGAATCGAGGTCGTAGGAGAGCGCGTTGTCGATGAAGTAGTGATCGTCGATCAGCGTTTTCCACGCGGTGTACACCTTCTTGACGCGCGCATCGGTGTAGGGAATTTCGCCCGCCATCAATTGCTGATGGAATGCGTTGCCGTTGATGCGCAGATCGAGATAATCGAACCAGGCGGCGAGCGTCCAGCTATCGCGCGCGGCCACGGCGATCGGCGCCACGCCGCTCGCCTTCAGCTTCTTGCAGGCATCGAGAAATTCGTCCCACGTCTTCGGCTCGCTCTTGATGCCGGCCTTCTCGAACAGATCCTTGCGATAGAAGAAACCGTAGGCGTCATAGCCGAGCGGCGCCGCGTACTGCTTGCCTTTATACGTCGACGCTTCCTTCACCGACGCGTACTGCTGCGACCAGCCGTTCTTGCTCCAGTCCGACGACAGGTCTTCGAGCAGGCCGCGTTGCGCGTAATACGCCATGCGCTCACCGTCGTGCCACGAGACGACGTCGGGCGGATCGGTGGCGAGCCAGCCGCTCATCTGCACCTTGTACGCTTCTTCGGTGATGTAGGTCACCTTGAGATCGACATCGGGATTGGCTTTCTTGAACTTGTCGAACGCGTCCTGCCACGTCGAGCGCTGATTACCGCGCGCCGATACGTTGACGTTGAGCGTGGCGGCGTCGACGGCGGCACAGCAGAGCGAGCCGGCAACCAGCGCGGCTGCGATCGACACGTGTGCAAGACGGCGAAGGCGAAGAGCAATCATCTTGTGTCTCCTTGATACCTTGTTGACCGGCAGCGTGTGGCTGCCGGCGATGTAACCCGCTCTGTGGCGGAATTCGGCTTTGATGAATCAGTGGGTGCTGTCAGCGCTCACGAATGAAAACTCAAGCGGCGGCCCGCTCGGGCTCGAACGTGCTTCGCCGCAATGCCAATCCATCCGCGTCGAACAGATGACACGCGGAAGGTGGAACATGAATGGCGATGCGCTCGCCGGAACCGATCGGCGTATCGCCCGCAGCCTTGGCGATGAGCGTGCCCGCCGCGTGATCCGCGTGAATATAGCTGTGCTCGCCGAGCCGTTCCGAGAGCACCGTCGTGCACTGCACGAACTGATCGTCGCCATCGAGGCGCAGATGTTCGGGTCGCACGCCGAGCGTGACAGGCTGGCCGCGCTGCAAGCGTTGACCATCGACGTGCGCGATCAAGCGCTCGCCGCTTTTTAGCAACGAGACCGTCACACTGCCTGGTTCGATCGAGTTGACTACGGCGTCGATGAAATTCATGCGCGGCGAACCGATGAAGCCCGCCACGAAGCGCGACTTCGGATGGTGATACAACTCGAGCGGCGCGCCGCTCTGCGCGATGCTGCCGAAGCGCTCCGCATCCGCGCCGGCGTGCAGCAGCACGATCCGGTCGGCCAGGGTCATCGCTTCAACCTGATCGTGGGTCACGTACACCACGCTCGCGTTGGCGAAGCGCTGATGCAGACGGGCGATTTCGACTCGCGTCTGACCACGCAGCGCAGCGTCGAGATTCGAGAGCGGCTCGTCGAACAGAAACACGCCGGGCTCGCGCACGATCGCCCGGCCGATTGCGACGCGCTGCCGCTGACCACCCGAAAGCGCCTTCGGATAGCGCTGCAAATAATCATCCAATTGCAGAATGCGCGCGGCTTCGCGGACCTTGCTGTCGATCACGTCCTTGGGCTGTTTCGCGAGTTTCAGTCCGAATGCCATGTTGTCGAACACGGTCATGTGCGGAAACAGCGCGTAACTCTGGAACACCATCGCCACGCCGCGCGCTGCGGCGGGCACGTCGTTCACGAGACGGCCGCCGATGTGCAACTCGCCTTCGCTCAGGTCTTCGAGACCGGCGATCATTCTCAGCAGGGTCGACTTGCCGCAACCCGACGGCCCAAGAAAGACACAGAACTCGTGCTGCGCGATTTCCAGGTTCACGCGTCGGATCACCGGCGGATGGTCACCGTACGACTTCTGCACATTCGTCAAACGAATCGCTGCCATGCTGCCTCCTTCGGATTTAACCGCTTAAATTTCTGTGAAAAATAAGTGGCTAGCCCTTGTGCGGCAAGCATTTAATCGCTTAAATTCGAGTTCGAGGGAAAAAGTCATGGTGGGTGTCTCCGCTGTGTTTTCCAGCAAGTTATCAACGTCGTCCTCAGCTTGCAACATTTGAATCGCATTCCCTGAATATGGGATAAATCGCATATGGTCACTTTGTCCGAAGTCGCGAAGCGCGCTCACGTTACTGCCGCGACCGTCTCCAACGTGCTGCGCAACCGCGAGAAAGTGCGCCCGGAAACGGCTGAACGCGTGCTCAAGGCAATCGCCGATCTCGGCTACCGGCCCAATCTGAATGCGCGTGCGCTGGCCGAGGGCCGCTCGTCGACGCTCGCCTTGATGCTGTCGAATATCTCGAACCCGTTCTACCCCGAGTTCGTGCTGGCCGCCGAGCGCGCCGCGCGCAAAGCCGGCCACTTCCTGATGGTTTGCAATACTGACGATGACGCCGAGATCGGCCGCGCCTATCTGAACCAGATCGCGGGCACGCTGGCCGACGGCGTGCTCGTCATGAACACGGACATCACGATCAACGACCTGTGCGCGTCGGCCACGCACAGCGCGCCGATCCTGCTGGCCATGTGGGAACACCCGGAAGCGCCGCCCGCGCTGCCTTGCATCGCCGTGGACTTTGCTCACGCGGGCGAGCTGGCCGCGCGGCATCTGCTCGAACTCGGCCACCGCGAAATCGGCCTCCTGATCGGCGACGGTTGCGGCGGCTTGCAGGACGCGCGCTCCAACGGTTTTCGCGCGGCGATGCGTGCCGCCGGCATCGAGGCCGATGCGGCCGCGGTGCTGCAGATCCGCGACTCGATCGACGCCGGCTACGCCGCCTGCATGCAACTGATGGCGAACCGGCCGCACCTCACCGCGATCTTCGCGACCAACGACCTGCTCGCGATCGGCGCGGCGCAGGCCCTGATCACGCTGGGCCGTTCGGTGCCCAACGACGTTTCGGTGATCGGCATTACCGACATTCAACTCGCCCACCAGGTGCACCCTGCCCTCACGACGGTCGCGATTCAAACCGCGGCGATCGCGGAGTTGTCGATCGAAAGTCTGATCCGGCTGATCCAGACGCCGCACCAGCAGCCGTCGATGGTGCTCGCGCCGCCGCCCACCTTAGTGGTGCGCGCGTCGACCGGCCCGCGACGGTTGAAATGAATTTGCAGGGTAATCAGCAGAAAATGCTGTCATCGCCGAAAAAAAACGGCGCGCAAACCGCCGGCGCCTCGATTGGCAATTTCATCGATTGCGGTAGAGGCGTAGCATCGATCCATCAATCGACGCGCGTACGCGGCCGCGAGCCTCGCTACGTCAAGGGCAACCTGAAGGAGCAACCGAATGTCTCTCGCATTGACACGCAATGAACTGATCCGCCCGCAGAACCTGATCGACGGAGCATGGACCGGCGCCGCCGACGGCGCCCGCTTTGCCGTCACCAACCCGGCCACCGGCGAAACGATCGTCGAAGTCGCGGACAGCGGCGCCGCGGACGCGCGCGCCGCCACCGACGCCGCCGCCCGCGCATTCCCCGCCTGGCGCGACAAGCTGCCGCGCGAGCGCGCCGAGATTCTGCGCCGCTGGCACGCGCTGATCGTCGCCAATACCGACGACCTCGCGAAGCTGATGTCGATGGAACAGGGCAAGCCGCTCGCGGAAAGCCGCGGCGAAGTCGCTTACGGCGCGTCGTATGTGGCGTGGTTCGCCGACGAAGCGACCCGCATCTACGGCGATGTGATTCCGCAGCAGCAGCGCGGCAAGCGCATGAGCGCGGTGAAGGAACCGGTCGGCGTAGTCGCCGCGATTACGCCGTGGAATTTCCCGCTGGCCATGATCGCCCGCAAGATCGCGCCCGCGCTCGCGGCCGGTTGCACCGTGGTCGCCAAGCCGGCCGAAGACACGCCGCTCACCGCGCTCGCCCTCGCCGCGCTCGCGCAGGAAGCCGGTTTACCGGATGGCGTGCTGAACATGCTGTCGGCGTCGCGTGAACAGGGCATTGCCGCCGTGGCCGATTGGCTCGCCGACGCGCGCGTGCGCAAGATCACGTTCACCGGTTCGACGCCGGTCGGCAAGCATCTCGCGCGCGAATCCGCGGGCACGTTGAAGAAGCTGTCATTGGAATTGGGCGGCAACGCGCCCTTCATCGTGTTCGACGACGCCGATCTCGACGCGGCCGTTGTCGGCCTGATGGCGGCGAAGTTCCGCAATGGCGGCCAGACCTGCGTGTGTCCGAACCGCGTCTATGTGCAAGCCGGCGTCTATGAACGCTTCGCCGAACTGCTCGCGCGACGCGTCGCTGCTTTGAAGGTTGCGCCCGCAACGGACCCGGACGCGCAGATCGGCCCGATGATCAACGAACGCGCGATCGACAAGATTGCCCGTCACGTGGAAGATGCCGTCAAACACGGCGCGAAAATCCTGGTCGGCGGCAAGCGTTTGACGGAACTCGGCCCGAACTACTACGCGCCGACCGTGCTGACGGACGCGCGCGACGACATGCTCGTCTGCTGCGAAGAAACCTTCGGCCCGGTCGCGCCGCTATTCCGTTTCGACGACGAAGCCGACGCGATCCGCCTCTCCAACGACACGCCGTTCGGTCTCGCCGCCTACTTCTACACGCAGGACGTGCGGCGCATCAATCGCGTGGCCGCGCAGCTCGAAGCGGGGGTGATCGGCATCAATGAAGGCGCTGTGTCGAGCGAAGCAGCGCCGTTCGGCGGCGTGAAGGAATCGGGCTATGGCCGCGAAGGGTCGAAATATGGACTCGACGATTACATGTCGATCAAGTACATGTGCCAGGGCGGGCTTGATTGACGAGCCTCTCGCTGCCCGTGCTTTGATGCCTTGATGCCAGAACGCTCTGCCGCCGAACGCCATCGCTTCTCACTTGTAAGAAGCGCTGCGCCGAGGCGGCAGTTCTCATTTGCCTGCGATAAATCCAGCACGACGCCGGCACGGCCGCTTTCGCCGGTTCACGGTCGTGAAAGAAGCAAGTAGTCGAAGCTCAGCGTATCGAAGTCGGTCAGTTGCATTGCAGATCCCCTCCGTTGTTCGCAGGATAAGACCGCCGTTCAGCGGCTCGCTCTGCACTCCGCCAAATCTCAGCTCCCCGAATCAAAGCCCGTTCCCCTCTCCAGAGAACGCCAACACGCCCGTCGCCGCAACGGCCTCGCGCGAAGTACCGTCACCGTCATGCACACGATTCATGACGGCCATTTTTGGCCCGAATTTGACCGCGTTATTTCCCGGTCCTATCGTTCGATCATGCCTGCCGGGCTCGTCTCGCCGCTCCTGCCGAACAACATGGCGAGAACGCGCGACCCTCCACATCGTGACCTTCCACCTGCCATGACCCGCCATGAATTCTGACGCGACAGCCGCTCTGACATCCCTAACCTCAACCCGGCCCACCAGCAAGGTTCGTCGCGCAGTGACGACCGCCGTGCTCGGGCAGGTTCTCGAATGGTATGACTTTTTTCTCTACGGCACCGCCGCGGCGCTTGTATTCGGCAAGCTGTTCTTTCCGGTCGGCAGCGATCCGCTGACGGGTACGATCGCGGCATTTGGCGGCTTTACGGTGGGCTTCATCGCGCGGCCCATCGGCGGCGTGTTGTGCGGCCACATCGGCGACCGCTACGGCCGCAAAACGGTCATGATGCTGACGCTGCTCGTCATGGGCACGGCCACCGTCTGCATGGGTCTTCTGCCGACGTATCAGCAGATCGGCCTCGCCGCGCCCGTCATGCTGGTGCTGCTGCGCATTCTGCAAGGTCTCGCCGCCGGCGGCGAATGGAGCGGCAGCATCCTGCTGATTCACGAAAGCGCGCCCGCCTCCCGGCGCGGTGGGCTGGCAGCCTGGAGTCCGTGCGGCGCTGCATTCGGCTTCGTGCTGTCCACCGCCGCGTTTCTGCTCGTGCAAACGCTCTCGCCCGCCGACTTCCACAGTTGGGGCTGGCGCGTGCCGTTCCTCTGCAGCGCCGTGCTGGTCGCGCTCGGTCTGTGGATGCGCCGCTCCGTCGACGAAAGCGCGGAGTTTGCCGAGGTCAAGGCGACTCGCCGCGATGCCCGTATGCCGATCGTCGAGGTGCTGCGCCAATGTCCGCGCCAGGTACTGACGGTGTTCGGCCTGCGTTTCGGTGAAGGCGCGGCGTCGTACATCTTCTTCGCGTTCTCGATCGCGTATGGTCAGTTCATCGGCCTCAAATCGAGCTGGGTGTTGGGCGGCCTGACTGTGTCGATGCTGCTGATGATTCCCGTGTCCTTGTTCATGGGCCGTCTCACGGACCGTGTCGGCCGCAAGCCGGTCTACCTCGCCGGCGCCGTGGCGATGGTGCTGGTCGCCTATCCGTATTTCACGTTGCTCGGCTCGGGCGTGCTGTGGAAAGTCATCACCGCGCTCGTACTCGCCAACAGCATCACGCTCGGCATTCTGGAGGGCGCACAGCCCGCTTTCATCAGCGAGTTGCTGCCCGTTCATCTGCGCTTCTCGGGGCTCGGTATCGGCCGCGAGATTTCATCGGTACTCGGCGGCGGACTTTCGCCGATGGTGGCGACCGCGCTGCTCGCGCACTATCGCAGCGCTGCGCCGGTGGCGATTTATCTCGTCGTGCTCGGTTTGATCACAGTGCTCGCCACCTGCTTCGCACCGGAGACCTTTCCAAAGGCGCTGCGGCTTCAGGCGAAAGCCAGAGAGCGCGTCGAGCACGAAAGTGCTTAACGCTTTATCGACGCCACTTCGTCCGCACTCATTCACTCTCACTCCCAAGCCGTCATCATGCAAAGCCTTCAGATGAGCAGTCTTTCGACCTACGCCTACGAACCTCGCGCAATCGATCACGCCGATCCGTATCCCGACTACGCCGGCCCGATCACAATCGACGCGCTGATCGGCGAGATCGAGCGCCGCCGCGACGAGTTCGATCAACTCTCCCACGTTCCGCGCGACATGATCGCGAAGATGAAGCGCGCCGGCATCTTTCGCGCGAGCACGCCGCAACGTTTCGGCGGCGACGCGCTGCCGCCGGCGCAATTCCTGCGAATGCTCGAACGCATCGCGATCGCCGACGGCTCGGCCGCCTGGGTCGCCGCATTCGGCTCGGCGAATACCTATCTGGCCGCATTGCCCATCGAGACGCAGCAGCAGATTTACGCCACCGGCCCCGACCAGGTTTTCTCGGGCGGCCTCTATCCGCTGCAACCCGCCACCAAAGCGCCCGGCGGCTTCGTGGTCAGCGGGCAGTGGCGCTTCGCGAGCGGCTGCAAGGGCGCCGACTGGATCGGCGTCGGCATCGGCGGCACGCCCGCCAATTCCGGCGATGCGGGCGCGGGCAAACCGTTCACCGCCGTGTTCCCCGCGCATGAAGTCGAGATCGTCGAGAACTGGAACGTGGTCGGCATGCAGGGAACCGGCAGCCACGATTTGCGGCTGCGCGATAAATTCGTCGATGCGCAATGGACCTTCGTGCGCGGCGGCGCGGCGCTGATCGACGAACCGCTCTACCGCTACCCCGCCGTCGCCTATCAGGCGCAGGTGCACGCGGCCGTCAACATCGGCCTCGCGCGCGCGGCGCTCGATCTGCTGACGGGCCTGTCCGGCTCGACGAAAACCACCACCGGCGCGCCGCGCCTCGCCGATCGCGGCTATTACCGCTCGGGCCTCGCAAAGGCGGAGGCCAACTGGCGCAGTGCCCGTGCATTCTTCTACGAATCCGCCGAAGCCGCGTGGCGGACGATTATCGACGGCGATCCCGTGTCGCAGGAACAGGCCAATCTGTTGCGCCTCAGCGCGACGCACGCCGCGCAGATCGGCGCGGAAGTGGTGATGCAGGCTTATCAGATGGCCGGCATCGCCGCGATCTATCGCGAGAACCGGTTGCAGCGTCTCGTGCGGGATTCGATCGTGGTGACGCAACATGCGTTTCTGGGCGAAGGCACGTACGACGCGTCGGGCGCATTGTTCGCCGGCGTGCCGCCGGTCACGCCTTTTCCGTAACGCGGTGCGTCCTGCCTCATGCCATGCAAAAGGAAAAGAACGTGACGATCGAAGACACCAGAAAGCGTTTCCGCGATGCGATGGCGTGCCTGCCCGCCGCCGTCAACATCATCACCACGGACGGACCCGGCGGCCGCTGCGGCATCACCGCGAGCGCGGTGTGCTCGGTGACGGACGCGCCGCCGACCATGCTCATCTGTATCAATCAGGCAAGCTATGTGCACGACGTACTGCATCGCAACCGCAGCGTGTGCATCAACGTGCTTGCCGCCGAGTGCCAGGAACTCGCGCGTGATTTCGCCGGCATGACAGCATGCTCGATGGACGCGCGCTTCGGGCGCCATGCCTGGACGAGCGGCGCGTCGTCGGCGCCGGTGCTCGCGGATGCGATCGCCAGTCTCGAAGGCGAGATCGTCGACATCAAGACGGTCGGCTCGCACTCGGTCATGTTCGCGCAGATTCGCCACATTGCGCTGCGCTCGGATGGCGACGGGCTCATCTATTTCGGCCGCCAGTTTCATCGGCTGACGCGGCCGCTAGCGACGACGGCGCCATCAGTTGCCGCGCAAGGCGCGAGGTGAACGTGGAAGTCTGCTTCTTTCTCGTCTGCCACGGTAAGCCTGCGCGTGAAGCGCGGTCTCTCGATCTGTCGCGGTTCGAACTTACACAGCGAGACGTAGAGGGACTACGCCGTTTCGTGATCCACCTGCCCGCGGAATCGGACGACTGCGATCCTTTGTCGAAGTCCGACGCTTCCGCGCGACCTCGTTGCGTGCTGCAAGGGTACTTCGACGACCTCGACCTGCTTGAACAAGCGCTGCAACCTGAGGGCGCAATACACGACGTCGTAAACGAATCTTCGAGCACGGGTCTCACCTTCACCCAGCAAGCGATGGCGGTCAGGCGATTCGCCACCCCCGATCCAAGCGACTTCGGCACTCGCGCCGAACGCTGCACCTACCTCGTCAGCTACGAAGGCGAAGCGCAGGACTTCAACGCATGGCTCTCGCATTACCTGGCGCATCATCCACCGCTAATGGCGCAATTGCCCGGCATTCGCGAACTCGAAATCTACACGCGGCTCGATTACCGCTCGGGTCTCGGCATCGAACGCGCCACGGCCATGCAACGCAACAAAGTCGTCTTCGACGATCCCGCGTCGCTAGCGGCTGCCCTGGCGTCGCCGATTCGCGCCAGCATGAAGCAGGACTTCAACACCTTTCCGCCCTACAGCGGCGCGACGCTGCATTTCCCTATGCGCAGCATTTACGGTAATCTGAAACCCAAATAAATGCCCTCTCTCGCCGCGATCCGAACGTCATGACCAAGTCGCACCCCGGCATTACGGATTTGAACCTCCTGCGCGTATTTCTGGCCATCTCCGATCTGCGCAGCCTGACCGCCGCAGGGGAGCGTCTCGGACTCACGCAACCGGCGGTCAGCCACGCCTTGCGCCGGTTGCGCGTTTTATTCGACGATCCGCTGTTCGTTCGCACGCCCACCGGCATGGTCCCCACCGACGCCGCCCTGCGCTTGCACGCGCCGCTCACGCAGGCGTTCGGCATCATCAACGACGCGGTCCAACAAATCGCCAAGTTCGATCCCGCCACGGCGCAGCGCGTGTTTCGTGTGTCCATGTCGGATATGTCGGAGTTCTATTTCCTGCCGCCGCTTCTTTCGATGCTCGACCGCAGCGCGCGCGGCATTCGCCTGGAGATTGCGAATGTTTCCGTCGATTCGGTGAGTTCGGCCATGCGCAGCGGCAAGATCGATCTGGCGCTCGGCTATGTGCCCGGTCTCGATCCAGGTTGCGTGAGCAAGACGCTCTTCGTCGACGAACATGTTTGCGTGGTGCGCGCCGGTCATCCGCTGCGCAAACAGAAGCCGACCAAGGAGGACCTCGCCAGCTTGCGATACGTGTATGCCAGCACCAACGCGACCGGTCACCGGATGGTGGAACAGTGGCTGGAAGAATTGAATCTGCGCCGGGATATCGTGCTGCGCCTGCCTCATTTCGTGGTGGCGCCGGAGATCGTTCAGCATACCGACCTTGCCGTGATTTTTCCGCGGAGTATTGCGCAGCGCTTCAACCGCAACAAGGCATTTCGCATCCTGCCCTTGCCGTTCGCGCTGCCACCCATCGAAATTCAGGTCCACTCGCACTCGCAATTTTCAGCGGATCCGGGCATTGCCTGGCTGCTCGATGAGATTTACGGCATGTTCCATCAACCGTCGATTAGCGCAACGACGCGAGCGCCGGCTGAATCGTGAGGGCGTCAGGCCGATTCGCGGCTAGTGGCTTATTTCAGGCGCAAGGATTGCCCCGCCACCTGAACAGGAGACCAGGAAAACCGATATGAACATCAGAGCCCTGCAGTGCTTCGTGATTCTCGCGGAGGAGCTCAATTTCAGCCGTGCCGCCGAGCGTCTGCATATCGCGCAGCCCGCGCTGAGCCAGCAGATCCGTTCACTCGAAGAACGGCTCGGCACGCAACTGGTCGATCGGGCAAGACGTCCGCTGAGTCTGACCGAAGCGGGCCATTATCTGTGCAGCGAGGCGCGTCAGATACTCGGCTCTCTGGAACAGGTGACGCTCGTCGCGCAGGAAATCGGCGTCGGCCGGCGCGGCTGGCTGAGCGTCGGATTCACCCGTTCGTCGATGTACAGCGTTTTGCCGCCCGCGCTCAAGGCATTTCACAAGGCGTATCCGCAAGTCGAACTCAAACTCTTCGAGATGCTCACCGAGGAACAGACCGATGCGCTGCGCGACATGCGCATTCACATCGGCATCGGCCGGCAGCCGCTGACGGTTGAAGGTTGCACGTCGTATCCGCTGCTGCGCGAGCGCGTCGTGGCCGCGCTCGAACCCAGCCATCCGCTTGCCGCGCACAAGAAGGTGAGCATTGCCGATCTCGCCGATACGCCGCTGATTCTCTATCCAAAGCATCAGAACGCCCAGTTCAAACGCTCGGTGCAGTCGCTCTATCGCGATGCGGGAATCACACCGCTCGTCGCGCATGAGGCTTATGAAATCCAGACCGCGATTGCCCTGGTTGCGGCGGGTCTCGGCGTGACGTTTATCGGCGAATCGGTGGCGCGGCACGGACGCACCGACGTGGTTTACCGTCACCTTACGGGACCGGGCTCGTCGTACCGCTCCACGCTCGCGGCCACCTTTCGCACCGACGATGCTTCGCCTCACCTGCGGGCATTTCTGGCTTGCCTTCCCGCCCCGCTCACCGAGGCACACTATAAGCAAAAAATTATAGAAGCATAAGCAACCGGTCTTGGACTCCCTGTCCGCGCGTTCGTATCATTGACCTCACACATGATTAGAACGCAGCCACGGCTACGGCCGTCGCCGCAAGGTAGGAGACAAGATGACCGCGATCAACGAAGCCGTAACCATGCGAAAAGTTTACGGGCGCCTCATGCCCTTGCTCTTCGCGATGATGTTCTTCAACTATCTCGACCGGATCAATATCGGTTTCGCCGCGCTGGACATGAACAAGCAGCTCGGTTTCAGCCCGGCCGTGTTCGGCTTCGCAGGCAGCATCTTCTTCGTCGGCTACATGGTGCTGGAGGTGCCGAGCAACCTGTTGCTGCATCGCGTCGGCGCACGCCGCTGGATCGCGCGCATTCTTCTGACGTGGGGCGCGGTCGCGGCGGCCACAGCCTTCGTGTTCAACGATTCGAGCTTCTACGTGCTGCGCTTTCTGCTCGGCGTGATGGAAGCGGGTTTTCTGCCGGGCGTCGCGGTCTATCTGACGAAATGGTTTCCGGTGCGTTACCGTGCGCGCGCGGTTGGGGGATACATCATCGCCGGTTCGTTTTCGGCGGTGCTGGGCGGTCCGATCTCGACCGCTTTGATGACCTACGCGAACGGCATTCTCGGTTTGCAGGGCTGGCAGTGGATGTTCATCCTCGAAGGCGTGCCGGCCATGCTGCTCGGCCTGTTGACGCTGCGCATCATGACCGAACGCCCCGCCGACGCCGACTGGCTCTCCGACGACGAAAAGCGCTGGCTCGAATCGACGCTCGCCGCCGAGCGCGAGGCCGTGGGCGGCAACACGCATTTTCCGCTGCTGCGCGTGGCGGGCGACATCCGCGTATGGAGCCTAGCGTGTCTGTTCGGTTGCGCGCTGGTCGGTATTTACGGCCTCTTCCTCTGGCTGCCGCAGATCGTCAAGAGTCTCGGCCATCTGAGCAATCTCGAAGTCGGCTTTCTGTCGGCCGCGCCGCCCTTGCTCGGCGTATTGGGCACCTTCCTCATCAGCCGCAGTTCCGACCGCACCGGCGATCGCAAGAAGCACCTCGCATTCGTGTACGGCATGAGCGCGCTAGCCATCGCCGGCAGCGCGTATGCGCCGAACCCGGTGATCGCTTATGCGCTGCTGTGCGTGACCGGTTTGTTCATCTATGCGGGCAACCCGCTGTTCTGGAGCCTCGCGTCGTCGTTCAGAACCGGCGCGGCGGGCGCCGCGACGATCGCGCTGATCAACACCATCGCGCAGTTCGGCGGGCTGGTCGGTCCGTGGAGCATCGGCCTCGTGCGCAACGCCACCGGCAACTTCAAGCTGGCTTTGCTGACGATCGCCGCCTTTCTGATTGTCGCGACGATCATCGCGCTGGTCATGCGAGTCACACCGGCTGAGGACGAAGCGAATTCGCTCGCCGCCGGCGACGCCGCCCCGCGCGCCTGAGAAGCGAAGCGGCCGCACACACAGTTTGGAAAAACAGCCGACTGAATCTGCGCGCGCCATGTGCGCGCGCAAGGACAACTCACAGGATTTGAACACCATGATCATTGATTGCCACGGTCACTACACGACCTCGCCGCGTCAGCACGAAGCCTGGCGCACGCAGCAGATCGCCGCGCTGAAGGACGGCGGCACGCCGCCACCGCGCCCTGTCATTACCGACGACGAGATTCGCGAGAGCATCGAGGGCGGCCAGTTGCGGATTCAGCGCGAACGTGGGACCGACCTCACGATCTTCTCGCCGCGCGCGGCCGGCATGAGCCATCACCTCGCCACTGCCGAAGCCAACGCGCTCTGGTCAAGCGAATGCAACGACCTCGTGCATCGCGTATGCGAACTGTTCCCGCGCAACTTCGTTGGTGTGTGTCAGTTGCCGCAGGCGCCCGGCGTGCCGCCCGCAAACTGCATCGCGGAATTGCGGCGCTGTGTCGAAGAGCTTGGCTTTATCGGCTGCAATCTGAATCCGGATCCGTCCGGCGGCCACTGGTCCGGCTTGCCGCTCACGGACCGCTCCTGGTATCCGCTCTATGAAGCGATGGTGGAGCTCGACGTGCCGGCGATGATCCACGTCTCGTCGTCGTGCAATCCGAATTTTCACGCGACGGGCGCGCATTACATCAACGGCGACACGTCGGCGTTCATGCAGTTGCTGCAGGGAGACCTGTTCGCCGACTTTCCGACACTGCGCTTCATCATCCCTCATGGCGGCGGCGCGGTACCGTATCACTGGGGGCGGTATCGCGGACTCGCGCAGGACATGAAGCGTCCGCTGCTGAGTGAATACCTGCTGAAGAACGTGTTCTTCGACACCTGTGTGTATCACCAGCCCGGCGCGGAACTGCTCGCCAAGGTCATTCCGGTTGACAACATCCTGTTCGCGTCGGAAACCATCGGCGCGGTACAGGGCATCGATCCGGAGACCGGCCACTATTACGACGACACGCGCCGTTATATCGACGCCATCGAATGGCTCAGCGACGCGGACCGCCAGCGTATTTACGAAGACAACGCGCACGCCGTGTATCCGCGGCTCTCGCGTCAACTCGATCGACAACTCGCAGCACAAGGAACTCAAGGGGCAACGGTATGAATCCAATCGGATGGCGCGAATACGACTCCGCAGCGCAGGCCAACCCGGCCACACTCGAAGCACTCCGTGAACTGGCCGTCTCGCTGCTGAGCGACAACATGGCGCGCGCGAGCGGCATGGTGGGCTTGCGGCCTTATCATCGGACGCGTCCGATGGCCGGCACCGCCGTCACGGTCCACACGCGGCCGGGCGACAACCTCGCGATTCATCGCGCGTTCGACTTTTGCCGGCCCGGCGACGTGCTGGTGATCGACGGCGCGGGCGACCTCACGCAGGCGCTAATGGGCGAGATCATGGCGAGCTACGCGGAAAGTCTCGGCGTGCAGGGCCTCGTGATCGACGGCGCGATCCGCGACGTCGGTGCGTTGCGTCAGCGGGAGTTTCCGGTGTATGCGCGCGGCGTGACGCATCGCGGGCCGTACAAGAACGGACCGGGGGAAATCAACGTGCCGATCACGGTCGGCGGCATGGTAGTGCATCCAGGGGATATCATTGTCGGCGATGAAGACGGCTTGCTCGCAATCGCCCCCGCCGACGTGGAGGCGGTGATCGAAGGCGCGCGCCGTCAGCACGCGAAGGAAGCGGCGGCGCTGAAGTCGATTGCCGACGGCAGGTTCGACCGCTCGTGGGTCGTTCCGCACCGGGAACGGATGATGAACAACTGATAGTGGACTTCATGGCGCGATATCTGAACGCTGCAACACTCCTCGAACTCGCGCGCGATGCACAGACGCGCGCCACTGCGCCCTGCTCGTGCACGAAGACGCCGCTCGACGGCTGGCAATCTCAGCCTTTGTCGCTCGATGAAACGCAGTTCGAGGAAATCGGCACGCTGTTGCCGGAGGACGATCCGGAGCCGACGTTCAGCGAGTATCTGCCGGGAAAGACCAGTTACTGGGCAGCGGATGCGCCTATCGCGCCGCGGTACTTTCCGTATAACCGCTGCGCCGTGTGGCAATGCTCGTTGTGCGGGCGGCTTTATCTGCGGTATGTGGAAGGTGGTGGGTATTTCGTCGACCGCAGGATTCGTGCGGTGAAGGCGGAGTTGATTGAGGATGTGCCTTTGGAGGGGTGATGGGGGGCGGGCGAGTCGAACGAGCGACCGGATGATGTTGCAGTCGCACTGCGCATCCTCGCACGTGTTCGTTTGTCCGGTTGCCTGAAGCTGCTGCCACTACTCGTTTCTTGTTACCGTGAAGTCAATTGCCGCGCGGCGCAGGTTGCGCAATCAGGATCGCGTTACACGTCGTTTTGTGACCTTCCACCGCCATTGGCTGACCGAGATCATCGCAGCCGTCCAGACCTTCGGCGATTTCAAACAGATGTGGCGCGCACAGCGGACACGTCACCCGATCGCCCTTCCGGGCAATGGGAATTTCCGCTGCGCTCCAGGTCGATGAAGGACTGCCCGAAATCACCTTGCCGACGTGACTGGTGGTGTCGCCTACGACAATCTGCGCTTTTCCTTGCAGGTTTGCCCGTTCCATTGCGGGTTCTCGCCTATTGGGTCGCCGTACCGGAAAGCGATTGGAGCGCTTTGATCGGTGGGTCTTGATACGTCGTGTCGATCGTGAAGCCCTGGGCTTTGAGCGCAGCTTCCGTCTTGAGTCTCATCGCGTGGTATTTTTCGAGTTCGGCGGGAAGGAGGGTTTTCCAGTTATGAATTTTGTCCGCGTCGCCGGGGAAGTAGCCAAGACCATAAAAAGCGTACTCGTTCTTTATGTTCACACCCAGAAGATACGTACTCTTACCGACGAAGCCTCCCATGTTGCTCTCAAAAATCGAAAACTCAAGATATACGCCATCCGCATAGAAAACCCATTTTGGAAATTTCCCTTTTGCTTTGATCCATTCATCCATCGTTGGCGTGTAGGTAGAATCCAGCGAGTACGCCCAGTTTGCTGCGCGCGAAGCGGCGAAATTCCAAGCCTGCTTGCCAGTAAGGCGTGGGTCTTCTACGTCGATATATCGCTTCCAGCCCGCTGCCCGCAATTTGGCAAGGACCTCCATGACGCGATCACGGGCAAGCTGGTGCGCGTCAGCCTGCTCAGCACTGACACCGAAACTGATGTCCCAACTGTAGATCCCTTCGGGCTCGTCCTTGTCGGCAAAGCCAATGACACCTAGTACGTTCTCTACTGTGAAGCTGTGTTTGCCTTGCTCATATTCCACCACGCCGAGTTTCCCGCCTGTCCATTCCCGCTGGTAGAACATCGCGCCAGTCGGATGATTGTCGACGGAGGAGCCGACTCCGGCCAGATCGGAGCCTTTCGGGTCCCCGAGACGAACTAGCGTGAGGGTGGGAGGCATGTTGGTACCTTTTGAAGAGAGCGAACTGAAATTCAGAAAGTGTGTTGCGGCAGCAATGCATATTGCAATGACCCCGAGGCACACAGAAAAGTAAGCTAGTTTTTTTGAGTTCATCACTTGTCCGGCAAGTCGCCCCATTGACCGATCCTAACGAGCGAGTCCTGCATCTTCTGTTTGTACGCTCCCTGCATAAGGCCATGATATTTCTTGGCAACTCCTTTGATCCAGAACATCCGCTGCCGATAATCTTGCAAGACGGTCCGGTCCGGGGCTACCGACAGGAAATCCGGGTCATCGGTCGTATCGTCGGAAGTCAGAACCAGTTGCAGATTTGGCACTAGCGCCCGAATCAGTGCCATTCCAGCCAGATCGGATCCGTCCGATGGAAAGTAGCGCGAGGATTCCATCCGGTCATTGAATGACGTGTCGTCGGATGCGGCGAGCCCGTCATGCTGACGGTTCAGCCACCAGGCGAAATTTTGATCGTCGTAAATCAGACCTTGAAGAACCTCGCCTTGTTCATGCTTCGCAATGCAGAGCAGATGGTCGAGCGCGATTCCAGGTCGTTTGTACGGCGACGCCGTCTCCCAATCCGCCACCTTAGCAAACCCCTCGACCACCAGCGGCGTGGCACGTAAATAACCCAGCTTCTGCTTTTTGACTCCAGTCTCACCATCGATCTCATACGGAGTCTTATCGATCGACCTCTCAAAGCCCTTCTGATTACTCAAGTTTCTTCCGACCGCATCGACGAAGTGCCGACTATCGCGCGCCGTCACGCATTCACTGAACGTCGCCGCCCCCGCCGCATAACCATAATGCCAGGGCAGTACATCATTGAAGAGCCACAGATTGCTGTTACCCAAACCTTCATACAGCGCGCTCCACCTGGCAATGCGCACCCGTTTCAACTCCAGCGTGATCGCCACCTGCTTGGCAGCGAACGCTCCCAGTCCCAGCCAGTAGAACCGACCGATCTTGTCCTTGTGTCCAAGATGAAACTCCTCGAGGTACATCCGGGCATAGGCCGAGGCGATGCGCCGTGCCCGCACGGCGTAGTTGCTCACGAACTCCGGGCGGGCGTTCTCAACCTGTGCGCCAGACAGGGAATGCTCGTTGTCCCGGTAGTCCGGAATACCATGGTCGGCGCGCACATGATTGGAGATCTGCCGCATCGCGAACTGCTGCGCGAGCGACCAGATGACGCTGCAATCACACTGCGCATCCACGCACGTATTCGGTTGCGGGTTCGTCCGCCCGCTTGCCTGAAGATTGGCTGCCACTACTCGTTCCTTGTTGCCGTGAAGTCAATTGCTGCGCGGCGCAGGTTGCGCAATGAGGATCGCGTTGCAGGTCGTTTTGTGACCCTTCTACCGCCATGGGCTGACCGAGATCATCGCAGCCGTCCAGACCTTCGGCGATTTCAAACGGATGTGGCGCGCACAGCGGACACGTCACCCGATCGCCCTTCCGGGCAATGGGAATTTCCGCTGCGCTCCAGGTCGATGAAGGACTGCCAGAAATCACCTTGCCACCGTGACTGGTGGTGTCGCCTACGACAATCTGCGCTTTTCCTTGCAGGTTTGCCCGTTCCATTGCGGGTTCTCGCCTATTGGGTCGCCGTACCGGAAAGCGATTGGAGCGCTTTGATCGGCGGGTCTTGATATGTCGTGTCGATCGTGAAGCCTTGGGCTTTGAGCGCGGCTTCCGTCTTGAATCTCATCGCGTGGTATTTTTCGAGTTCGGCGGGAAGGAGGGCTTTCCAGTTATGAATTTTCTCGGCGTCGCCGGGGAAGTAGCCAAGACCATAAAAAGCGTACTCGTTCTCTACGTTCGCACCCAAAAGGTACGTACCCTTTCCGACAAAGCCACCCATATTGCTTTCCATAATGGAGACCTCCAGATAGGTGCCATCCGCATAAAAAATCCATGTGGGTGATTGTCCTTTTGCCCGTATCCATTCCTCCATAGTCGGCGTGTAAGTGGAATCCAGCGAATATATCCAATCCACAGCGGGCGAAGCCGCATAATTCCACGCCTGTCTGCCGTTAATTCGCGGTCTATGAGGTTCGATAAATCTCTTCCAGCCTGCAGCGCGCAAATTCGCTAGAAAAGCCATCACCCTATCGCGGGAGAACTGATGAGTCTCTGCCTGCTCAGCACTGACACCGAAACTGATGTCCCAACTGTAGATCCCTTCGGGCTCGTCCTTGTCGGCAAAGCCAATGACACCTAGTACGTTCTCTACTGTGAAGCTGTGTTTGCCTTGCTCATATTCCACCACGCCGAGTTTCCCGCCTGTCCATTCCCGCTGGTAGAACATCGCGCCAGTCGGATGATTGTCGACCGAAGCGCCGACGCCGGCCAGATCGGAGCCTTTCGGATCACCGAGACGAACTAGCGTGAGGGCGGGAGGCATGTTGGTACCTTTTGAAGGGAGCGAACTGAAATTCAGAAAGTGTGTTGCGGCAGCAATGCATATTGCAATGGCCCCGAGGCACACAGAAAAGTAAGCTAGTTTTTTTGAGTTCATCACTTGTCCGGCAAGTCGCCCCATTGACCGATCCTAACGAGCGAGTCCTGCATTTTCTGTTTGTGCGGTCCTTGCATAAGGCCATGATATTTCTTGGCAACTCCTTTGATCCAGAACATCCGCTGCAAATAGTTTTGCAGAACCGTCCGGTCCGGCGCTACCGACAGGAAATCCGGGTCATCGGTCGTATCGTCGGACGTCAGAACCAGTTGGAGATTTGGCACGAGCGCTCGAACAAAGACCATTGCAGTCAGATCAGAGCCGTCCGACGAACTATAGCGAGCGGACTCCATCCAATCGTTGAATGCTGTCTCATCAGATGTGGCGAGCCCGTCATGCTGACGGTTTAGCCACCAGACGAAATCGGGATCATCGTAGATCAGGCCTTGAAGGACTTCGCCCTGTTCATGCTGAGCGATGCAGAGCAGATGGGCGAGCGCGATGCGGGGACGATCGTTTGGCGAAGCCACCTCCCAAGCCTCTACCCTCCTGAACCCATCCACAACCAGCGGCGTGGCACGTAAATAACCCAGCTTCCGCTTTTTGACTCCAGTCTCACCATCGATCTCATAAGGGACCTTATCGACCGACTTCTCAAAGCCTTTCTGATTACTCAGGTTTCTTCCGACCGCGTCGACGAATTGTCGGCTGTCGCGCGCCGTCACACATTCACTGAACGTCGCCGCCCCCGCCGCATAGCCATAATGCCAGGGCAGTACATCATTGAAGAGCCACAGATTGCCGTTACCCAAACCTTCATACAGCGCGCTCCATCTGGCTATGCGCACCCGTTTCAACTCCAGCGTGACCGCCACCTGCTTGGCAGCGAACGCGCCCAGTCCCAGCCAGTAGAACCGGCCGATCTTGTCCTTCTGCCCAAGATGAAACTCCTCGAGGTACATCCGGGCATAGGCCGAGGCGATGCGCCGTGCCCGCACGGCGTAGTTGCTCACGAACTCGGGGCGGGCGTTCTCAACCTGTGCGCCAGACACGTAATGCTCGTTGTCCCGGTAGTCCGGAATACCATGGTCGGCGCGCACATGGTTGGAGATCTGCCGCATCGCGAACTGCTGCGCAAGCGACCAGATGACGTCGCAATCACACTGCGCATCCACGCACGTGTTCGGTTGCGGGTTCGTCTGCCCGCTTGCCTGAAGATTGGCTGCCACTACTCGTTCCTTGTTTATTCGTGTGTGCCAGGGGTGTGCGACTTACCCGACGCGGGGGCCAGTTCGTCCCAATGCAATTCGAACTTCACGTCTTGTTGATCGGGCGAATTCAGCGCCGGTGAATGGCCACCCGAATTGGTGCGGAAGATATGGCCGCCGGATAGCGTTGTCATCCTGTAGTCAACACCGGGGAGCGGCTCGCCGGTTGGCGTCAATACCTTGAATCTTTCGTCGTTGGCCTCGACTGTCGGCATGCCCTTCGCATCCACGCCTAACGGTTCGGGCGCCAGGTTGCTCAGCTTTGCGTTGACCTGGTAATGGATCGCCCCTACGGTAATCTTTCCGTCCTCAAGCCGGATGTAGCTGTCGCCACCGTTGAGCAGTAGCTGCTTTGTGGCCTTGATCGTGATGCCCTCCGCAGTCTGCGTGATATCGAGTTTCGCCAGCAAGTTGATGTTCTTTTTCAGTGCCGTGATATCGATATCCTCCGCGTACGAAACAAGCCGCACGCCGAGCTTGTGCGCGAAGAGACGAATGGCGTTTCGTGCGGATGCCAGAAGATTGTTGCCGCTGCTTACGCTAACGTGCCCGCCGCTGGTCAAAGCCGTGTGCGCACCACTGGCGAGGTGCGTGCTGCCAGCGGTGGTCGCTTCAATACCGGCAGGGGACGCAATGAGCAGGTGAGGCTTGGCGAGTTCAGGAAAGTCTCCTGGTTCGCCGGTTTTCGTTCCCCTGATCTCGTCGTTCTGTTTTTTCAGCGCACCTGCAATATCGAACTGGTCCTGCTGGTCGTGAGCCCGCGCCTGAACCGCTGCATTGGCCAGCGTCTCGTGCTGGTCACGCGCCTGCGTGAGCCGCTGCACCGTCTCGCCCATGTCCTTCGCGGGGGCAGCTGCACCCGTGCGCGTCTCGGTGCTGATCAGCATGCCCTGGCCTGCACGCAGCACGCCCCATGCGTCCGTCGCCAGTTCCCAGCCCTGGCCACGTTCCTCTGTGCGTCCCTTGTTGCCGTCGATGCGCGTGTTATAGCCGAGCACCAGCCGTGACTGCGCGTAGTCGCTGCTGACCTGTACCTGAAGTTTGCCGGGCGTGTCGTCAGCGACGATCTGGTTAGCCTGGAATCCTGCCAGGTCTCGCGTGCGTGTGCCGCTCAGCGCATGATTGGCCGGCAGTTTCCACGGCGGCTGTCTGAGCCGGTTGACCATCCGGTCAGCGATATACGGCTTGTCAGGATCCCCCTCGTGGTAGTTGATCGTCACTTCCTGGCCGATACGCGGCACGTAGATCGTGCCGAACGAGTCGCCCTGCCATGGTGAAGACACGCGCACCCAGCAGCTTGCGTTTATGTCCCTCGGCGTTTCCAGGTCCCACAGGTAGCAGATTTTGACCCGGCCGTACGCATCGACCCAGGTCCTCTGATCCTTGGGACCGACCACCACGGCCGTCTCCGCGTGACAGCGGGGCTTCTTCTTCGGCCTGTTCCTGAAGAACCGGTTCGGCGACTGCAGCACGAAGTCGGTCACGCACTGGTACTGGCCCGCGCCTGGCGTTCTGGCCGATGTTCTGCCCGACATCGTCGTCTCGCTCACGTTGCGGATATCGAGCGCGGTGGACACCACCAGGTACTCGGCATTGATGTCCGACTCCGGGTGATCCGTGAGAAAGAATGTCCTGCCGGTTTTCAGGCCGAGCAGGTTGCCTTGGCCCCTGAGACGTTCGTTGCGCGAGAAAAGCGCATGGGCGCGCACACCCGCAAGATAGTGTGCTTCCTCCAGATAGTTGTTCGGCTGGCCCGACAGGCCCATTGCGCCGGCAAGGGGCTGTGAGTAGTCGCCCCAGTGGCGCTCTTCGGCCTGCTCCAGTTCCCCGAACGCATCATGTTCCTCGGTAAATTTCTGACTCCCACGCGTGTAGTCGTAATCGATCACGCTCACCCTGGCCGCCGTGATCCTGCGCGACGCCTTCAGCTTGTGGATATGTTCCTCATCGATACGCGCACCGTCGGGCGCGTGGTAACGGATCGAGTCATAGGCATTCCGGTGCGGCTCGTGGACACCGGGCCCGTCGCATAGCACCAGCCTGTTGCTATCCTCGAAGTAGTAAATGCCCCATTCTCGCCATAGCCGGGTCAGAAAATGGAAGTCGGATTCCCACACCTGCCGTACGAAGTCGCGCAGCGGGTAGCCACCTTTTAATCCGTGCGCGGACACCTTCACTTCAAACAGGATCGGGTAATCGCGCAGCACCTCGCGCGTAATATCCACCACGCTCTTATTCTGGAATATGCGGCTCCGCGAATTCTTCGTGGTCAGCCACAAGGCCGGACGCACGACGAACCGGTAGTACGCGTGGCGGTCGTCGGCGCCCGTGAACTGCATACGCGTGATGACACCCGATATCAGGCGGGTGCCCGCGCCCAGGTTGCTCTGGCTCCGGTTCCCGGGCAAGCCGGGAATGAAGGTTCCCTTCCCGTCGAACTCGATCGCAATGGTGATGTCCCTGCCAATCAATTTATCTGGCACGACCTGCAGTTTGGTGTCGATCTGGGAAATTCTCGGCGAGTACTTCGTCGCCATGTCGAGTGTGTATTTGTATAGCTTGCCGAGCGCCTCGGTGCCACGTAGACGAATGGGAGACAGGATCGGTTCACCGTACTCGGTGGGGAAGGCATCGCACGTCACGCTGAGGGTGCGTGACTGAATGGGGCTATACATGAACCCGCCCCGGCCCGACGTGAAACGTATTTGCCAGACTGAACGAGACTTCGATCAACGTCCGGCTATATTGCGCCTCGTCTCCCAAGCCAACGGGCGGATGCTTACTCCCATTCTTCACTGCGGCTATCCTTTTTAGAAATTGCCTGCCAATTATCCGGGGGGCAGCGGCAATCGCATATAGGACAACTGTAAAGATTGGTCAAGACATTAACTTATATATAGTTTGGATAACAAAACATATCTCAAACTCGCATCGAGCTATTGAACGGGCTTAAAGACGCGTGCAATCCTTGCTCAGAAATCGGACTATCCTGCATCGCGGGCTGCAATCCGCACGCGGCACCGCCGACAAGGCAAACCCGCCTACCGCCCCGGCTTCAACGCCGCATACACCCCAGGCGTGATCCCATAAGCCCGCTTGAACAACCGGTTGAGATGGCTTTGATCGTAGAAGCCCACAGCCGCCGCAGCGGTCGCCGCACTCTGGCCCGAGGCAAGCATGCGCTTCGCCGCCAGCAACCTCACCTGCGTCGCGTAGGCGTGCGGCGGCAGCCCGAATTCCTTGCAGAACGCACGCGTGAGGTAATAACGGCTCAGCCCCACCAGTTCCGCCAGCTCATCGACCGAGATATCGCGCTCGTAATAGGCGGCGACATACTCACGCACCAGCTCCATCTTGCGCGCTTCGCGCCGGGGTTCGCCCAACTCCTGACCTGAGCGTCCATAGCGCCCGACCAGCATCCCCATCGCCGCCCACCAGTTCGCCTGGCGCTCCATCAGCGAGACGGCGCCCTGTTCATCCAGGCTCGCATGTGCCTTCACGAGCAGGCCCGCGAGATGCGGATCCTGATACAGCCCCGGTGGAATCAGCAGCGGTTTGTCGGCGCGCGCGTCGGGAGAGAAAACCGCACTGAGCGCGCCGAGCCCTTCCATGTCGAGATAGATCGCGCGATAAATCCATTCGCGGCCTTCCCAGACCTCGCCGCTATGGTATTCGCCCGGCCCGAAGACCAGCACGCTGCCGGGCCCGGCCACCTCGCTGCCCGCGCGCGTATGACATTGGCCCGCGCCGGTCTCCGTCATGACGATGACGAGTTCGTCATGCAGATGCCGGTCGAACTTGTGATTGCCATAACGGGCGCTCGCGAGACATGCGCCGTCGAGCGCGCCGTCGCGCCAGCAGACCACTTCCGGCTCGCTTTTATCCGATGTCTCCATAGCTCGCGCCCCCATGCCCTTCAAACCAGCTCGATTCTGACCCGGCGATTCCGGCGGCCCTTGTTCTCTATCTTCGCGATGCGGATGGGCCGCGACTGCGCGGTATTGGTCAGGTGTGTGCCGCCGCACGCCTGCCGGTCCAGATCGCCGATCTCGACGATGCGCACCGTGCCGTCCGGCGTCGGCGGCGGCGCCACCGAGAGGCTGCGGATCAGACCTTGCGTCGCTTTCGCCTCATCGGCGCCGACATAGTAGGCGCGCACGTCCATGGCGTTGCGGATCACCTCGTTGACGGGTTCTTCCAGCAGACGCAGCGCGTCGTTATCCGCGTCCGGCAGATCGAAGTCCATGCGCGCGGTGCCGTCGGCATTGATCTGCGCGCCGGTCACGAGCGCGCCGGCAAAGCGCTGATACACCAGCGCGTTGAGAATATGCGTACCGGTATGGAGCTGGGCGACCGTGGCGCGGCGCGCCGCGTCGATGGCGACGTGCACGTTGCCGGCCAGCTCCAGCGGTTCGTCGAGCAGATGCCAGAGTAGGTCGCCTTCCGCCGCGACGCCGGTAATGCGCACCGCGCCGTGCGCGTGCGTCAGCGTGGCCGCGTCCGACACCTGGCCGCCGCCGCCCGGATGCAGGGCGGAACGGCCCAGCACGACCGCGCCGGGCCGCGCGGCGATCACGGCCGTTTCAAAGTCCAGCAGGTCCGGCTGCTCATGGCAAAGATAATGCGGCACCTTGATGTCCTCGCAGGAATTGACTGGGTATGCCTAGCATAACCAGTCCCGTGGGAGGCCGTCTTGGTTAAAAATGCCCTGCGGGGGGCGGATCGCCGCGACTTGGCTTTCGATCAGGCTGACAGCGTCTGCGGGTAGTTCGGATTGTTCGACGCGCCCAGCGACAGATCGACGTTCAGCTCGTTGAAAGGAGACGAGCCGCTGCCCGAGGCCATCTGGTCGAGGCCCCCTTGCGCGGCCCACTGGAAGTTGCTCACGCCGGATACGCCGTCCGCGCCGGCCACGTCGTGAGTCTCGATCTGCTTGTAGACGTCCGGATTCTGCAGCATGTACGACGCCGCGGCGGACACGTCGGGCGGCGTGCCGGCAGGCGGATTGTTGGCCAGCTTGTACAACTGGTCAGGATCGAGCGACGCGATGCCGTTCTGGCTCATATAGCTCGACAGTGCGCCGGCCGCGCTTTGCGCGCCCATCATCGCGCCCTGGGTCGACGTGGAATCGAGCGTATTGGCCGTCGCCGGCGGTGGCTCGCTATCGAGGCCGCCTTGCGCCGCCCACTCGAAGTTACCCACGCCGGAGATGCCGTCCGCGCCGGCCACGTCGTGGGTCTCGATCTGCTGGTAGACATCGGGATTCTGCAACATGTACGACGCCGCCGACGACACCGCGGGCGGCGTACCGGCCGGCGGGTTATTCGCCAGTTGATAGAGCTGGTTCGGATCGAGCGACTTGATGCCGTTCTGGTTCATATAGCTCGCGAGCGTGCCCGCCGCGTCCTGCGCGGTCGCGTTCTGCCCAAGCGAAGAGGAACTCTGCTGCAGCGCCTGATTGATCATCTGGTCGACCTGCTGCTCCAGTTGCTGGATGCTCTGGTTTTCCGTACTGAACGAGCTGTCGAAGCTGGGCGTGGCAAGACTGGAGACGGAGTCGTTTGCGATAACGGTCATGGAGTCCTCGGCAAGGAAAGATCGACCGCCATCGGCACAGCGGAGGTGAAGCGAACAGAGCGGCGGTCCGGGGTCGTCTAATGCTAATTGGGCGAATCGTGACGATCCGGCGCATCCGAAAAGCGCGCCGGAAATGCGAAGCGAAGTGCGTGCCGCCGGCCGTCACTGGAACTGCGCGGCGCCGCGCGCGGCTTGTGCTTCGCAGTAGGCCAGATACTTGTCGTAGGCCTCTTGCGGCGGCATTTTGGCGTAGCGTCCGTACAGACGTTCAATGAAAATCGACAACTCCGCCTGCGCATAGACCTGACGTTCGATCGGCATCGCCGCGGCCACGCCTTGTGCCTTGTGCAGTTCGTCCGCTTTGCTCACGCCGGCGTCGCGGTCCTGCGCGATCAGCTTCGCGTTGTTCGCCCGCATCGTGCAGACCTGCGTCATCGCCGACGAGGCCTGCGCGTATGCGGCAAGCGGGGTCGACAGCGCCGCCGACGTCAACACCATCGCCGCCGACACGCGGCGTATCCATGGCAGATAGCGGACATGCCGCGGGTCGCTTCGGTTTGCTGCGTTCATCCGGTCCTCGATGTAGTCGCTGTGTTGGATAGATTCGTTCGTGACGGCGCGGCTTCGCGCAGCAGCGCCGCAATCGTTGCGTCGTCGGCAAAACGGCTGATCGACAGCACGTGATCCAATGCCCACACGCAGTGAAACCAGCCGGTTGGAATCACCAGCAGGTCGCCTGGTTCCAGCACGACGTCGACACTTTGCGCATCGGCGAAACGCGGGAAGCGGGTCAAGTCGGGCACCGCCGCATCGACCCGGCACGGCCGGTAGGTGTTGAAGGCATCGAGCGCATAGACCGCGTTTTCTTGCCTGGGTGAATAAAGCCGCACGCGTTTGCGGCCGTGAATCTGCGCGAGAAACGAGTTCGCCAGATCGCAGTGCAAACGCGTGACCAGCGCAGCCGCGCTCGCTCGCCCGAACCACAGCTGTCCCGCGCCGAACAGGCGGGCCGGCAGCATCGGCAGTGAAAAGCGCGCTTCCCACGCGGGCGGCAACAGGCAGCCTTCGGTGTAGGTCGCGGCGCCCGCGTCGGACGCGTGATGCGCTGCGAATCCGTCGATGAAATCGGCGACGCTCTGCGCGGCGCCGCTCGATGGGTCCGCACGCAACACGGTCGCGCCTTCATGGGCGCGCCAGTCATCGAGCGTCCACGCGACTTCCGGCCAGTCGATCATGTCGCGCAATAGCAGCGGCACGCAAGCATCGAGCGTGTCGGCAAGTACCGCGCACAGGTCATGAGCGTCGCCATCGCTTGCGCGTAAAGTCGGCACATCGTCGAGCGAGGCCGGTGCGCGCCGCCGCGCGCGTTCGAGCGCCGCGCGGCCCGCCGCCGAGGGACGTTTGAGCAATTGCAGCCAGTACGCGGCAAGCCGCGCCGAGCCCTCGATCCGCACGCCGCCAAGCGCCATGGCCGCGGCGCTGCGCGGGTCGAAACCGGTTGGTTCGTCGAGCATGGCGCTCAACAGCGTGCGGTTCAACGTGATGCGCGCCTTGGCGCAATACGGATTGCGAGCGGCAATCGGTGTCGATTCGATCATCGGGCCGAGCACGAAACGGCGGCTCTCGTCCGCGCAATCGCTGACGATCAGATCGACGGCCACCGTTTGCGGCGGCGCCAGGTAATGCTCTGCGAGCCGCGCGTGCAACAGCGCGTTCATCATGGCTTGCACCAGTAGACCGCCTGGCCGTTGACGCGCACCAGCGGCGCATCGATCCGATGCAGCGCGCGATATTCGTCCACGGCGCGCGCGCAACCCGTCGGCAAACCGTAGTCGTCGACGATCACGAAGCCGCCCGGCGACAAACGCGGATATAGCGCCTCGAGCGCCACGCGTGTCGATTCGTACCAGTCGCCGTCGAGCCGCATCAACGCGAGGCGCTCGATCGGCGCATCCGGCAGCGTGTCGGCGAACCATCCCGGCAGGAAGCGCACGCGGCGATCGAGCAGCCCCGCCCGCGCGAACGACTCGCGCACGGTCGCCAGATCGCTGCGCAGCAGACTGACCGCGCCCATCAGGTGATGCCAGATAGCCTCGCGCAAATCGCTGGCCGGGTCCGGCGCCGGCAGGCCAGCGAACGAATCCGCGACCCATACGTTGCGGCCACGATCGCCGAACGCGGTCAGCGCGGCGCGCATCAGAATGGTCACGCCGCCGCGCCAGACGCCGGTTTCGATGAAGTCGCCCGGCACCTGCTGATCGATCACCCCGCGCGCCAATGCCACGACGTTATCGAGCAGCACGTCGTCGCACATCGTCAGACGGCGCGACTCGTGGTGCATGTGGTTGAGCGCATCCGCCATGCGCGCCGGTTCGACGCCGGCGACTTCGGCTGCCGTGCGCTGCAGGGGCGCGAGCCAGTCGGCGAACATACGGTCGGCAGCGGCGAGACGCGCGCTGCAATCGGCGGCGATGATCGGCGGGGTCTCGCGTGTGTTGTCCGATGGCGCGAGCCCGTCAGGTTCGACGGCCCCGCCGCCGATGTAGCGGCGGATCATCGCCAGATAGGCGGCGGCGCGAACGTCTTGCGCAAGCGGCATGAATGACCGCGGTTCCGGATCGAGCAAGGAGTCAAAGGACACGCCTGGGGGAGTCGGGTGAGTCAATTCCATCGCCGGTTCGGGTGGGGGCGCGGGCCGTTGTCAGAAGGAGAACTGCGAAGACGCTGTCACGTGTGCCGTGATGATCGCGGCGGCAAACCTGAGCCAGTATCGACCGACGCCGGCTGACGTTCGACGGGATCGCGAACGGATGCATGGTCACGCGAACCACCGCCTGCCGCTGCTGCGCTATCTCGCCGCCAAGCTTCACAGCGCCGACGCGTCCTCATCCGCCACGTGCGCTTTTCAATCCGCTCTTTCGTATCGACGCCCCCATCCACGCGCCGGATCAGGTGTGATGGCAGCATCGCTCGCCCTTCCTTGCCACCGATGACTGGTTTTCCGCCCCGCCTCGCGCCCTCGCTGCGCCCGTCGCTGACCTGCCTCGCCGCGTGCTGCGCGCTGGCGCTCGCCGCCTGCGCGACGCCGCCCATGCCGCCGCCCACCTCCGACGCGTCCTTGCCCACGGAACTGCGCGCCGGCCAGCACGAAGTGTTGCAGGAAGTGATGACCACGCACGGCGACGAAACCTACGTGTGCCGGCGTATCAAAGCCGCCACGCAGCCCGGCATGGCGCTGCCCGGCGTCGCCCGCGACGGCACCCAACTGCTGTGGGACCCGCTGGGTTCGGAAGCCATCCTCGTCGACTCGAACGGCCAGAGCGCCGGCACTGTCGCGCCGGGCCGCTACTTCCTCTCGTACGACGGCAGCTACGTGATCGGCAAGGTCGCGGCGGAAAGCCAGGTGGGCGCGAATGCGCTGACGTGGGTGCGCTACACCGCGCGCTTCGTCGCCGCGCCGCGTCCCGGCGAGGGCCGTTTCGCCGACATCAGTTCGATCCAGCGCATCGATACCTCGGGCGGCCTGCCGCCGCAGCCGGATTGCGAGGTCGAAGGCGCGCATCTGCTCGTACCGTATGGCGCAACCTACATGTTCTATCGCGCCAAAGGCCTCGCGCCGGTCGCCTTGTCGGCGAACCAGGCTGCGCACTGACATTCGCTCAGGAGTCGACGATGCAATTCGGTTTGTTCATGACGTTGCCGGCTCCCGAGCCCGCGCCCGCCGCCGAGCTTTACCAGCGCGCCATCGCCATGGCGGAAGCCGCCGACACGCTCGGGTTCAGTCATCTGTGGCTCGCCGAGCATCACTTCACGAATTACTCGCACTCGTCGCGACCGTTGATGCTGCTCTCGCATATCGCCGCGCGCACCCGCCATTTGCGGCTTGGGCCGGCGATCGTGCCGGTGCCGCTGCATCATCCGCTGGTGATCGCGGAAGAACTCGCCACGCTCGACGTGCTGAGCGGCGGACGCGTCGAAGCCGGGCTCGGCAGCGGTTACCACCGCTACCAGTACGAGCGCTTCCAGCTCGTCAAAGGCACGACCTCGGCGCGCGACGACGAAGCGATCGACGTGCTGCTCAAAGCGCTGCGCGAGCCTCTGTTCTCGCATCACGGCGAGCACTTCAGCGTGCCGCGCACGGGCCTCGTGCCGCAACCGCTGCAACGTGCAATCCCGTTGTGGCTGGTGGTCAATTCGAGCCGGCGGGCGTCGGTCGAACAGGCTGTGAAGCGGCGCGCCAATCTCTTCACCGGCGTGCTCGAACCGATCTCGAAGCTGACTGACGTAAGGCGCCACTATCCGGACCTTGCCGGCGCGCTGGCCAGCGTGCGCATCGGCACGCAGCGGCCCGTGTTCGTCGCGCAAAACGAGGCGCAGGCGCGCGAGGCCGTCGAGCATGCGCGCTGGAATGGACGTGCGACGCTGCGTCTGCGTCACGACATGGGCGAGGTGGTCGACGGCATCGTGCCGGCGGCGCCGCTACCCGATGAACCGTCCGACGCGGTGCTGCGCAGCGACTTTCTCGTGATCGGCACCGCCGACGAATGCATTCACCAGTTGCGCCGGATTCAACAAGGTCTCGACTGCGATTACTTCAGCGCGAGCTTCTGGTTCGGCTCGATGCCGCATGACATGGCGATGGAGTCGATGCGCCGGTTCGCGCGGGACGTCATGCCTGCGTTCGCGCGTGACCGTGATTCGGGCGAGGAGAAAGCGCCCCATGCGTGGGAGTCGACGCTAGCGTGGTGATGTTGCGGTGACACGCGGGTCCGCAATGCGGCCCCGCTCAAGCGAGACTACTCGTTCATCCTGCCGAGAACTTCTCCCAGGAAGCCGCCTACGGGCTCGATGGCCGGCAACTGCGGCGGGCGGCTGCTTTCGGTGCTGGCGCGCGGGGAAGATGAAGGTGTGGTCGTCGTGGATGTCGAAGTCGTGGCGTTCTCCGGCGTCGATGTCTCTGCCGCGCTCACTGCCGGCGCGATAACGTTAGCCGATGCCGCCGTGTTATTCGACGTCGATGCGCTAGCGTTGTTCGACGGCAAAACATTGCCCGCCCCCGACGATGCGACGCTTCCGCTTCTCGAAGGCGCACGACCCAGCGCGTTCCCCAAGTCAGGCTTGCCGCCGTGCAGCGTGAAAGTGCGCTTCGACTGACTGTCGTAGCACACCACGGCGCCAATTGGCGCATGGGTGCTACCCGTGCCGCCAATACGCCGAAGCCCCTGCCCAGCCGCCGTATCGACAAGCGCGACCGTCGCACCCTGCTTGCCGAAAACGCCCGCCGCGACGTTCACGATAGTCTCCGCGTCACGCGCCACATCGACAGGCAGCAGCGGCCGAGCATGGCTGGCTTCGCCCTCACCTTCGGCTTGACTCTGATTCCCCGCCTCGGCTTCGGTCCGCTGTCTGCGCAACTCTCCGATCACCGCCTCGCGCGCCTGCATCACCTGCTTATGCATCGTGCTCGAAGACGCGTCGCTCTTACCCGAGAAATTCTGATGCAGCGCGTACAACATCGAATCGAGGCCCGGCGTGCCGGGGTTGTCGATCACGTCGACGCCGGCCTCTTCGAAATGACTGCGCCACTGCAAAGGCTCGGCTGCGTCCGACGGTTCGAGCTGAACATGCCGGGCCGCATTCGCCGCGCGATTGCGGCCCGGCTGGTCGAGCGCGACCGTGGAAAAACGCCGCCGCACGTTCTCACCGAACAGATGACCTTCGAGCCACTTGCACGCGTCTTTCTCCGGCATGTCATTGAGGGTGGCGATGTCCTTTTCGGTGAAGCGGCAATCGCGCAACATGTTCCGCGCCTGCACGCCGCCCTCGCCGCCCGCCCGCCAGCTCGCGACAAACTGCCGGATCGCGAACGGCGGATTGTCCTGCGCAAAGCGCGTTCTGAACTCCGTGGCGATGTCGTCGGGATTTCTGCCCTGGTATGGGGCTTTGTCGAAACCCACCTCGCCCTTCACCGTCCCTGCGGACAATTGTTCGGATAACGTTCTGATCGCCGTGTCGGGCCGGTAAGCCGCATGCTCGAGAAAGTGGGTCTTGAGTGCGGCAAACGACTCATCCGGATTCGAGCCGTCGGCGATAGCTCGCAACTCGTCGGAGTCGTATGTCTGAGCCTCGTCGTCGATCAGCTTGCGCGCCTCGTTGCGATGAAACTCCGAGCTCACCCCGCCGCGTTCATCGGCCAGCTTGCGCAGGGCGATCAATACATTGTTCTCGGGATGCTTTGCCGCGAGAAACTCCCGCGCGCCCGCATGGTTGCCGCTCAACTCCAGTGCGTTGAGCTTCCTGATATCCGCTTCGCTGAGCTTCAGTTCGCCGCGCAGAAACATGTCGCGGTTCTTCAGATCCTTCGTCGGCGCGCCGCCTGTTTCGATTCTTTCACGCAGACGTGGCATCGCGCGCATTAGCGCTTCCTCGTGCATCTTCGAGTCGATCGGCCGCGCGTTCTTTTGCGTGATGTAGCTGACGATGCCGCGGCGGCCCGCATAGATCAGATACACCGGACTCAGCACCGCGCGCGACGCGCTCAGCTGTCCGGCAGTCGCGGCGGCCACGGGATTGACGGCGAGTTCGGCGACGCCCATCGCCATGTTCACTCCGCCGTACGCGATCTGCACCTTGGCGTGGCGCTTTTCTTCCTTGAGGTTATCGAGGTTGAGCCCCTGGTATGCCGTCAAGTGATGCTTCAGCATCTCGGGAGGCTCGGCGGTCTGCGCCGGTATGCCGCTCGGTTTCAACGGCACGACCTTCGCGTTGTAGCGCCGCTTGAGCGTTTGCAGCCGCTCGATTGTCGCGCCGTCGGAGAAATGCTTCACCAGCGCCACGCGAATATCGCTGCGCTGATATCTCGTCGTGGGCAAGGTGGCATCGCTTCTCCAGAAACGCCACGAGTCGAAGTGCAGCGTGTCGCGCACGCGCGTCTTGTCGGCGGCGGACAGGTTCTGGTAGCGGGCCAGAAAGGCCTCCGGATTGCCTGAACGGGCGATGGCCGACAAGGCGTTCTTGTCGAGCTCGCCGGTCTTGAGTTCGTCGGGTAACGTGCTCAGGTCCGGGCCGACGCGCCTGCCGCGCGACTCCTTCCTGACCGTCTTCATCTCGTCGAGCACCGCGCTGATTCGCGCCGGGTCCGCCACCGCGCCGGCCCCGCCATGCTCGCTCACCGTACCGGTTCCGCCCTCCATCGCCGCCGCGCTGGTTCCGCCTTGCTCCAGCGCCGCGTTGGCTCCGCCCTGATTCAGATCGGACTTGATGAACGCATCGATCACGTCCTCGCGAATCGCGCGGCGCGTGCTCGCCGTGTTCAGATTCGTCTTGCGGGTGAAGTTCAGCACATTGAGCTTGTTCTGCTCGCCCGCGAAATGCAGCGTCTTGTTCAACGCCCGCTGTCCGTCGGGACCAAGCGCGTCGAACTTCTCCACGAATTTCCGCACGTCGCCTTCGCCGCGCTGACGCAAGATCGAATAGACGTTCGGGTCGATATCGCGCCTGCTGTGCAAATCGTCGAGCGCCTGCATCGTCTCGCTCGTCGTGTCCTCGCGCGCGCTCGCGGGATGGTTGAGCGCGGCGCCGAACGCATGGGTACGCTGCACGCCGCGATCGACTTTTCTGCTCTGCAGTGCGCCGGCCGCCACATACATCGCACCGGAGGCGACGGCGAGGCCGCCGTCCGCGTTCACCGGATGGGGCGGCTTGCCATACAGCGACGTGCCCGGATGCGCCACCGATTGCATGCGGCTCGCCATATTCAGCGAACCGAGTCCGACATCGCGGATCGCGCCGGGCACGGCTCGTCCGAGATTGCCCTTGCTTTGGGGCAGCACGCGCCGCGCTTCATCCCCTTCGAGCGTGCCCTTTTCCGTGGTGCTCACTGCCTGCACATGTTTCGACAAGGTGAAAGCCTTGTGCGCCGTGCCGACTGCGGTGGAGACGATATCCAGTGCCTGCGGCACCGCGCCAAGGGCACCCGTGACTTCGGCGACCGTTTTCGTGCCTTCCGAGACGTGGCCGGACGCGCTCGCCACCCCGCCGCCGGACGACACCGTATTATTCGCGCCCCAACCCAGATAGCCGCCGGATGCGGTCGAGCCGAGCGGCGACTCGATCGACGCGACGCCCTCGCCCGTGCGCCTGGCCACGCCCGACAGCTTCGCCTTCAGCTTGCCGAGCCTGGACAATTGGGCATTGCCTTCGCCGGTCGGCGTCGGTGTCGTTGAAGAAGAGGATTGCGTGGCGGGATCATTCGAGCCGTGCTCGCCGTTGTTCTCGCCCGGCACGTGCCCCCCGTGATGAGAGCTTGGAATCGACGGTGTGGACATGGCGTTCTCCGGGATTTTCGGGGCTCGATCCATTAGTACATCGGAAAGGGGCACCGCGATCCGCGACAAACCAGAACTGCCGAACGGCAAAACGAAGTTTCTGTCACTCTGATGACAGAGGCCGGATTATTTCCATGCAGCCCGCATGAAGTGCTTGCTGGTCGCGTTGATCACGCGCAAACGTGCAAGGTGCAAGGGCATGAAATCGCGCTCGACCCCCGAGCACGGCGCGCAATCTCTCGCCCATCGCGTCGAAACGGGCGCGTTGTATCCGCGCGTAATCATCGTAGGCAGTGATCAGCGCGGTGCGCACCTCGCCGTTACGCAGCGATGCGATTGCTTCGAGCGCGGCATCGGCGCCGTCTTCGTGATCGCATGCTGCGCTCCATGGCGCGCAGCCCGCTTCGCTCAGCAAGCGCTCGATGCGCGTGTCCATCGAAAGGCCGAACACCGGCACGCCGTGCGACATCGCCAGCACCGCCGCGTGATAGCGCGTCGTCACCACGCACGTGGCATGCGCGACCGTGGCGGCCACTTCGTCGAGCGTATGCGGGCCGCGCGCGACAGTGTCGATGGCGAACGGCACACGCGCCGCCAGATCGGCGCACGCGCTGCGATCGAGTTGCTCCATGCCCACCAGCACCGGCGTATAGCCCTGCGCCTTCAATTCGATGGCGATCCGCGCGAAGCGGTCGAGATACGCGTGATAGGCTTCGGCGCGCGCCGCGTCCCAACTGTGGAAATGCAGCGCCCCATAACGAAACGGCGATGCCTCACCGCGCGCGTCGAGTTCGCGGGCCCGTGCGGCGTCGGCATGCACCGGCCACCAGAACGGATTGTTCGGACACAGTGCGACGCGCCGCGCACCTTGCGCCACGTTGCCTGCTTCAGGCGGCGCCCGATAGGCCCACGCCGTATCGGCGCCCGCATGCGTGCGTACGCCGAGCGAAGCGAGTTGCGCGCGCGCAGCCTCGTTGCGGCAGATGATCTCGCCGGCCTCGGCGTTACGCTCGACGAAGCGGGTGAGCGCAACACTCATCCTGCCGCTGTCGACACCATAGGCAATCGCCGGCCGCTCATGCGCATGGGCGAGCGCGATCCCGCCGATCAGCACGCCCGCCAGCGAATCGGAAAACTTCGAGGTATAAGTCGAGCCTTCCACGTTCAGCACGAGATCGGCGTCACGCACTGCGGCGTCGAGCGCATCGGGTAAATAAGGGAGCGCCGGCGTAAGACGCGGGGTGCCGGCCAATAGCGGATGATCGAAACAATCGCCGAGCGCGAACAGCGTGATGCGGAGCTCACGCGGCGCAAGCAGGCGTCGCAGTTGCGCGATCGTCTCGATCGTGCGCAGATCGGCGCCTGTGTTGCCCGCGCCGCTGTAGCCGAGTAATAGCACGCGCGGCGCGTCACCCCGCGCACGCGAGCCGTTGCGATCGGGCTCGCGACGCGCGGCGCCGATGCGCTGCTGCATGTCGTCGAGAAAGACCTCGTCCGGTGCGCTTGCACTGGCATAGCGGTTCAACGCCGCGAGCGAACGCTCCAGCGGACTCTCGACGATGCCCCAATCCATCATGCCGCTCCCAGTGCCTGTGCAAGCTGATGCATCTGCATCGCGCCGGAATGCGGTTCGACGGCGACTTCGACGAGCGTCGCGCCCGCGTGAGCGGCGGCTTCGGCGAGCGCATGGTCGAGTGCGTCACGTGTCTCGACACGCCGATGCGCCAACCCAAAAGCCTGCGCCAGCGCGCCGATGTCGAGGCGGTACGGATTGCGGATCGTGCGCCGATACGCCGGCGCCTGCGCAATCGGCAAGAAGTCGAAAATCGCGCCACCGCCGTTGTCGATCACGCAGACGCAGGCCGGTGTGCTCACGCGCTGCGCGCTTGCCAACGCCGACAGATCGTGGACCAGAGCCTGATCGCCGAGCAACAGCAAGCCGGCGTCGCGCCTTGCGAGCGCCTCGCCGATGAAGGTCGACAGCGTGCCGTCGATGCCGCTCACGCCGCGGTTGACATACACGTCCTGTCGTATCGCGCGCACGTCGTAGCCGATATCGGCATGCCGCATCGACATGGAATTGCCGAGATGGACGAAGGCAAAACCCGGCGCCGCCAGCACGCGATGAACCGCCGCCACTTCACCCCATTCGAGCGACGCGACACAAGCGCGCCGCTCGCGTGCGCCGTAACTCGCGACGCCCGCCCAGCGGTCGCGCCATGAGAAGGCGACCGGTGTGGCGCGTGAAGGTGGAGCAATACGGCACAGCGCTTCGGCGAGCTTACGCAACGCACCCACCGAAGGCGCCGCCAACACGTCGCGCGGATCGAGCGCCTGATGCAGATAGTCATGAGCCACACTGCAAGGCGCGATCTTGATCGTGGGCACGTCGGCCTGCGTTTCGAGGTACGCGTGCAGCACCGGCATCACCGGCGCGAGGCCGAAGCGCACGATCAATTCCGCGCGCGCCGCGGCGAGCCGCGCGGCGCCGCCGAACACATCGAACGCGTTGACGATCAACGCACCCGCCGCGCCACGCGACGCCGCTTGCGGAGCCAGCGCTGCGGGCCCCGACCGCAAGCCGCTGCCGGCATCGGCAAGCACGGGAAAACCGGTCGCGGCCGCCAACGCGAAAATGGCGTCGAGCGGCACGCCGGGTTCGGGGCCGACCACGATCAGGCCGTCCAGGCCGTCGTCGAGCGGACGGGCGCCGCGCTTCGCGCACACGCGCGCCATGATGCGCTCGACTATTTGGACCGCGCGCGTATCGGGCGTATGAGCTTGCGAAGAGACGGCGGTTTCGCACGACGCCATCGGCGCGCGCGCGGCACGCACCGTTTCCACCGAAACCGGCTGCGTCTCCACCGCATCGTAGACGCCCGCCAGCGGCACATTCACATGCACCGGCCCGCGCGTCGGCCGCCGTGCCGGCGGATATGCATCGGCACGCGACAACACGCCCTCGCGATCCGCAACGCCCTCGACCATTGCGGCAAGCGCAACTGCCAGCGCACCGCGCGCCTGTGACATCGCGTGCGCCGAATCGACCGGATCGGCCAGATCCGCCTGCGCGCGCACGAACGCGCGCGTCGCGCCGAGATGATCGGCCATCTGTCCAAAGCCCGCACCGCGCAGCGCACGCGGACGGTCGCAGGTGAGCACGACGAGCGGCACGTCGGCGGCGTCCGCTTCGGTCAGCGCCGGCAGTACGTTCGCAATCGCCGAGCCGGACGTCGTAACGAGCGCCACCGGCGAACCGCTCGCCTTCGCCAGTCCGAGTGCGACGAAAGCGCCGCTGCGCTCATCGCTGCACACCATCTCGACGGCCACGCGCGGATGCGCGTCGAATGCGAGGCACATGGCGCTTGCACGTCCACCGGGGCACAGCACCGCATGACGCACACCGGCCGCGCTCAGCATTTCGACGATGCATTCGACCCACACCGCGTTGAGCGATGCGCCCTCCACGACCCCAGCCGCACTACGCAATTCGCTGCTGCCCGTGGTTGCAACGTCCAGTACCGTGGCCATCAAGCCACCACGCGCGAAGCAACCGCCACCGGCGTAATCGCCATCGTGCGCGCGGGCGCGGGCTGATCGCTGCGCTCCGCCGCGATCAGCCGCTCCATCACGCGCCGCGCGCGAATCGCACCGGCATCGATCGGCAGGAGCGCCGGCTGCATCGCCCAGAAGTCGTTGTCGCCGAGGTTGTTCTGCTGCGCTTCGAGCATCGGCAGATCCTCGCATTCAAACGGCTTCATGAGCCCTTCGACGGCATAGCGCACGAGTCCGCGCGCGGCTTCGCCCATCTCGTTCGGCAAGCCGAACGCGAAGAAGTAGTGCGTCGTGCGTTCGGTCTCCGGCGTAAGCCAATGCGCCGACGGCGCGATCAACCCGGCTTCGCGCGGCATGCCCGCCGCCGTCACGCCGACCACGATCGACAGCAGTCCGGGCGGCGTCCAGCGCACGTCCATCCAGCGATCCACGCGCGTGCCGGGCGCAATGCCGAAGCCTTGCGCGACGAACGGCTGTAACGCTTCGTCGTATGCGCTGCGGCGCACCCAGACAATGTCGTCGAGATTGCCCGACTGCACGTCGCCGCGCGCAATCGCCTCGCTGCCGAGCGTGTCGGGATGAAGAAACTGGAAGTGGCTCAGATCGAGCAGATTGTCGGCGCTCAACTGATAGTGCGCGCGCGTGTGCAGATAACCGTCGTGCGTGATGTTGACCGCGGGATCGACGAACGGAAACGGCGGCAGCAACGCGGCGTCGGCGCGCGCGGGATCGCCCGGCCAGAACCAGATCGCACCGTAACGTTCGAGCGCCGGATAGGCGCGCACCTTCGCGCCCGCGGGCACCCGGCCGTCGCCGTGCGGATTGTGCACGCACTGCCCGCTCGCGCTGAAGCGCAGCCCGTGATAAGGACACTCCAGCGCGCCGTCGACGATCCGCCCTTGCGACAACGGCGCGAAGCGATGCGCACAGCGATCGTCGAGCACGACTGCGCGCTGTTCGGCGTCCCGATACAAGACCACGGGCCGCCCGAGCAGCGTGCGTGCGAATGGCTTGCGGGCGTGAACCTCGTGCGCGAAAGCGGCGACATACCAGGCGTTTAACAGAAAGGACATGAACGCACTCGCAATGGAATCGGCGGGGAAAGAAATACGGCCCGGCGCCGCTTTTGCGCCCGCCACGTGCGAGTCTAATTAGCCGGCCGTCTCACAGATTCAACAAAGCTCATGGCGACGCGAAGCCATCTTCCTTAAATTGGGCTTTCCAGATTCTCAACAAAGGTAAATATGCCTTGCAACGCTGAAAGGTGCTGCGAACCTTGCTTCGCGTGCGATTCCGGGTGGCTTAAGTCTCTTTTACCGGAATTGGAAAAGGTAACGGAAATTGCTACCGTAATTGCATTCCGCCGCGCATCTCCCGGCTAATACCGGCGATCTGCACGCTTATTCACCTGAACAAAGCCGCGCCAAACAAATTAGCGACCTTTCATGCTATTTCAATACATCTTGGGGCGAAACAATTCGTTACAGCCCTGATATTTTAAGGGCCGTAATTTGCGGGACACGCAATGCGATTCAGGAAGCAACCTTAAGCATCTGTCCCGGGAGGGCATGTTGAAATTCGCCGTGATGACCACCAGCAGCAGCCTGTTCAATCTGATTTGCCAATGCTTTCGCGACGATACGATCGAATGCTGCCGCTTCCTCGATGACGTCGCGCTGTCGCGGGCGATCTATCGCGAGGACTATCACGCCATCCTCGTCGACGTCGCCACGGGCATCGACGCGACGCGCGCCGTATTCGCGCGCCGCGCCTGCTACGGCGACCGCCGCGCGCCGTTGATCGTGATCGGCGCGTTCGCCGATCGCGACAGCATCGAGCGCGCTTTCGAAGTGGGCGCCGACGACGTCGTGCTCTCGCCGATCGACCGTGGCGAACTCGAAGTCCGCACTTACCAGGCGTTGCGCCGGTTCCAGTCGCCGACGCCGGTGCAAGCCGAAGACTGGGCCGAACTCGGCCCTTACCGTCTCGACCGGCGCACGGGCACGGTCTTGATCGACGAACGCGAAATCCGCCTGACGGTGCGTGAATTCGCAATTGCGTGGCTGCTGTTCTCACGCGCCGGCGAGTACGTGAGCCGCCGCCAGATTGCGGGCGCAATCTGGAGCAGCACCGAAGATATCGTCGGGCGCACGCTCGAACAGCACATCTACAAGCTGCGCAAGAAACTGGGATTGAACGGCGCATCCGGCGTTCAGCTTCGCACGATGTATGCGCACGGATATCGCGTCGAGTTGTGCGACGGCAAGACGGAGAGCGAAGCGATCATCGCCGGCCTGCCCGAAATCCAGCCAGCCGCGCAGACCGCCGATGCGATTGCGGCAATCACCCAGGCCGTCGACATCGATCGCAAGGAAGCCGCCAGCAAATGCATCGCGCCGACGGCCCGACCATGCATGACGCTGGACGTGCATGCGAAAGACAGTGAAGCCGCGCGCAACGCGCAACCGTGGGGCCAGTATGCCGCGATGTGGCACGGCGGCACGGCGCACCTCGTGCACCCGGTCGCGAGCTTCGCGGCGCACGGCGAGGAGTTGCCAGGCAGCGAGGCTTCGCCGGCGCTGACGTCGTTCTCGGTGCCCGCGGCGCTATTGAGAGGCAATGCACGCCGGCGCTAAAGTTGACGCGCGGCTAACGAGGCCGCGCACCGCATCGAACGCAAGCAGGGGCAAGCGCGGTTCAGACCGCCCTTGCCCCTGCCTTCACATCGAACTCCGGCGCATGCCGATTACAGATCGAGCACCCGTGGCGACAACAGAAAGACGTGTTCCATATGCGAGCGCTGGTCGTTGTTGTACCGGAACAGCGCGCCGATGAGCGGAATCTTCGACAGACCCGGCACGCCGGTCACGCCGTTCGAGTCGTTGTCCACGCTATAGCCCGCGATCAGCAGACTCTCCCCCTCGCCCACAAAGGCTTGCGTATTGATCTCGCTGCTGGTGATCACCGGAATGTTGTCGACCTGCTGACCGGTGAGCTGACCGTCCTCGATATGCACTTCGAGCTTGATGCGCATCTGGCCGTTTTCCTGCACCACCATCGGCAGCACGCGCAATGAGACGCCCGTGGACACGCTGTACAGATCCGCCGACGTATAGCCCGATACGCGCACGAAGAATTTGGTCTTGTTGTCCATCACCGCTTCGACGTTGTCGAGCGTCGCGACCTTCGGCGATGCATCGATCTTCGCTTTCGAGGTGGTCTGCAAAGCGTTGACGCGCGCCATCAGATACCGCCCGGCGTCGCCGAGCACGGCGGTAATCGAGGCGCCCACCGGCGTCGCGGAAACGACCGTGGTGCCGTCGGCGAGCGTCGTGGTGCCGAAGTTCGGATTGATCGAGCCGTTCGCGAAGCTGTTCTGCTGATTCGTGCCGGTGCCGGTCTGGAAGTCGAGATGGCTGTTGTGCGCGCGCCAGTCCACACCGATCTGCGCCAGCACGTCGTCGTCGATTTCGATGATATGCGCCTCGATCTCGATCAGCTTGGGCCGCGTATCGAGCTGATCGATCAGCGTCGCGTACTGGTCGATACGCTGTGGCGTATCGCGAATCAGCACGGAGTTGGTGGTCGGGTCCGGCTGCATGATCGGCAACGAGAGATCGCCGCCGCTCGGCGGGCTCGTCGGCGAACCGCCCGGCGCATTCGCATAGCCGACATTGCCTGGGCTGCCGTAGTTGGACGGCTGCGCATTGCCGACCAGGCCGCCGAGCGTCGCGCCCTGCCCGTCCGCCATATTGGGCGGCAACGGCGGGTTGTACACCTGGCCGCCGCCGCTGTCGCCGCCACCCACGTCGGTCATCGGCGGTACGCGTTGCATGTTCGGCGACATCGAAGTCTGCGACTGGCCACCACCACCGCCCCTCCCCTGTTTCGCGTGATACATGTTCGACAGGACGGTCGCCACGCCCGGCACCGTGATCGTGTTGCCGTCGATCTGCACCTTGTGATCGGCGGCCCATGCATGCTTGAGCTTGAACACGCGAATCACCGACCCGCTGCGGCGGCTCGCGTTGTCATCCAGACGACGGGCGATCTCGCTCACCATCTGCACATACTGCGGCGGCCCGTTGACGATGGCCGTGCCCGCGCTTTCGTCGTACACCACCGGAAAGCGCGAGTCGTCGACGCTCATGGTGTGCAGCGCCGCGCGCAGATCCGCGTCCGACGCATGATCGAGCTTGATCACCTGATGCGTGACGTCGTTGGCGCTGCTGATCGACAAAACACTGCCGTCATAGAACCAGACAAAGCCGAAGGTCGAGGCGAGCGTGTCCAGAAAGCGCTGCGGCGATGTGTCGAAGCGGCCGGTCACCGTGCCCTGAACGTTGCCCGCGATCGATGCGGCCACGCCCTGGCTTGCGGTGAAATCGCGCAGCACGTCTTTCAGGTCCTTGCCTTCGACGGCAATATGCACCGCGTTGCTGCGCCATCGCACCGGCGCCGCGCTGGCGGGTTGCAGCCCGCCCAGCGTGAGGGACGCCGCGAGCCACGCGGCGCAGAAGAGCGTCTTCGATTTCATGGAGTCGACTGAGTGAAGGTGAAGGAAAGAAACCGCGAGTCAAGTCGCACGCCGCCGCGGCGAGCGGCAGCGAACGCGCTATCGTTCGAGCGTCTCGGACGGCGCTTCATGAAACTGCTTGCGATATCCGTTGACGAGCGTCGAGCGGTTCTGCACGCCCCATTTGCTCGCCGCGCCTAGCACGCCACGATCGCTGGAATAAGAGCGGTCGGTGAGTTCGGCGCGAATCCGTTCCATGCGCTGACGGCGGATCAATTCAGTCGGCGACAGCCCGAGGAAATTCTTGAAGGCGCTTTGCAGCGCGCGTTCGGTCACGCCGATTTCCGCGGCCACCTCGCGCACCGAGAGATCGCGCCGGTCCAGGTTGTCGAGCACATAGCTGTATGCGCGGCGATACTTGGCCGGCAGGCGCGCGCCCACATCGTCGAGTTGCGGCGAGGCTTTTGCGCTGCGTTGCAGGAACGGCGCGCGGGCCTGCGAGTCTTCGCGCAGACACTGCATCGCAACGAGCGCATAGCGGCTATACAGTTGCAGCGATTCCTGCGCGCGACCTTCGGCCTGGCGCGTTTTCGCGGTGCAGTAGAGGTATTCGAGCTGACGGTGGCCGGTGGTGCCGTTGCGGCCGATCTGATGCAGCGGCTCCAGAATCGAGCAGGCCAGATGCGGCGCCGCGCCCGCCAGCGTCGCGAGTGCGATTTCCAGTCGCAGCGTGCGCTGATAGTCGCCGAGACCCTGCTCACGCGACCATTGCAAATGACGCTGCAATTCGCCGATCGCATCGCGATCCGCGCAGGCGGCGAGGCGCAACTGCTGCAGATAGTCGATACGCGCGCGCAGCAATGGCGAGCGCACACCGAACACCGCGCGCGAGAGACCGTCGACGCTCATGTCAACGCCCTGACCGGACCGCGGCGCGTGTTCGCTCGACAAACCCGAATGCCAGTAGACGTGATCGCGCAGCGCCGTCGCGGCCCGCACTTCCATCTGCACAGCCAGGTCGAAACGCATCGTGGCAAGCAGTGCGTGCCAATGGCCCGCTGCATCGTCGAGATCGCGTTCCACGCGTTCGAACAGATCGTCGAGCGCGTCGGCGGCTTCGCTGGTGCGGCCCAGTTCATTGAGCACGCAGACGATCCCGAAGTGCGCTTCCACCGCGCGAGCCGGCTCGATCTCGGGTTCGTCCGCGACACGCGAAAAACAGGCTAGCGCGGTGCCGAGCCGGTGACGGAACAACGCCTGCCACGCGGCATTGCGGCAGGACGCCGTGCGGATCGCGTGCTTCGACGAACGAATCAGTTTCTGCGAACGACGGTAGTTCTCTTCCGCCTCGACTTCGATACCCAGCATCAGTTGCAGATCGGCGTGCAGTTGCAGTGCATGCGGCGCGGCATCGGCGTGACCCGCTTCGTCGGCCCAGCGGCTCGCGAGCTGGCTCGCGGCGCTCACCTTGCCGTCGAGCAAGGTGTCGAGGAAACGGCCGGACAGTGGCGTGTGTTTGCAAGGTGCGGGCGTCGCGAGTGCGGACACCACGGGGAAGTAAAGCATCGAGAACATGGACGACTCCTCTGAGTGCAGGAACGCGTCGCACGCGGCACGCGCGTTGCGTTCGGTGGAGTCAATGTAACGATTCGCATCAAGCGAAGTTTCAATTAATCTGATATTCGCGGCGCATTTGAGAAGGTTTGAGTTTTGCCGCGAGGCCGTTGCAATGCGGTACGTTGCGCATGCATTCTCAACACAACCTCAAGGCTTCGCTACGGGCGCGGATGCATTGGGCGCATCGTTCGCGGCCGGCGTCTTGGTCGTATCGGAGAGCACGCGAAACTCGGCGGCGAGACCGCGCAACGTCACCTGGTCTCGCACCTGATCCACGAAGATGCCGACGAACAACGCGAGCATCAATACCGTGACTGCGCCTTTGACCGGCTGACTGAGCGTCATCAGATCGAGTTTCGAAGCGGACTTCGCGGCGAAGCCGAAGGCGAAGTCGATCAGCAGCAGAATGAACATCATCGGCGCCGCGAGTTTGGCGACCGATTGCATCAGCGAATCCGTTTGCGTGAGCACGAACGATTCGAGAATGTTCGACACGTTCGGCCCCGCCGAGATAATCGGCCACCAGTGATACGACTCGTACAGCGTGCCGAGCAGAAACGTCATGCCGCCGAGCGCCCAGAATGCAACAGACGCAATCTGGCTGAGCAAGGTGGCGGTCGGCGTCGACTGTTCCTGGCGCATGGGGTTGGTGATCTGCACGTTGTTGTAGCCGGTCAGATCGTCGATATACGTGCCCGCGCTTTCCGCGACCCAGAACACGACCGAAGCCGCGAAGCCGATGGCGAGTCCGATCAACGCCTCGCGCAAGCCGACTTCGAGCAGCAGCACGCCGTGCAGCGATTGCATGAACGCGGCAGGCTGGCCGTAGGCCACGTACGAACTGAACAGCAGCACGATGGCATTGCGCACCACGCCTTGCAGGAGACCGTCGGCGGTCGGCGGAAAAATGAACATCACGATGAACAGGCGCAGCGAACACACGCCGATCAACGTGATATAGCCGACCAGCAGCGAGCCGAGTTGCGGCAACGCCGATGCGATGTCGTTCATGCGTGCGCCCCGCGCGCCTGGAAGCGCCGCGCCAGCGCGGTTTCCTCGGCCTCTTCGTCACTCGCGTCGCTGGCGGCATTCTCCTGAACCCGCCGGATGTCGCGAATCCGTTCGCCGCATAGATCGATGCGGCCTTGATTCAACGCGATCTCGCGCCGGGTCTGCGCGATCGCGGCGAGGTTCGCTTGCACCGCGGCTTCGGCATGCGCGAGTTCTGTTTCGAACACGCGCAGCCGATCGTTCACCACGCCGATATACAACCGGCAGTTGTTCAGGTCGTCGAGCGAGAAGGCTTCGGTGCCCGTCATCATGCCGTCCACGCGATGCTGGTAGAAATGCAGCACGCCCGCTTCGTGCGCGACTTGTGCCGCCTTCGCATCGCGTGCGGCTTCGAGCGGCGCATGCGCGCCGCGCTGCGCCGTGAGCGTGACGCGCAAGGTCTCGTCGAGACGGCGCCGCCGCGTACAGGATCGCTCCAGTGCGACGATGCGCCGTTGCTGCAGGCCTTTCGATCCCGCGCTCATCAGCCGAGCCCGCTCAGGTCGTAGAGTTGCGCCTCGGTGTCGTTCGGCGCCGCATAGTCGCCGGTGCGCTGCGAAAGGAACGCCTTGATCGCGTCGGCCTTGGCGATCGCCTCGTCGGCGAGCGCGTTGGTGCCGGGCTGATACTCACCAATCTGCAGCAGCATCTCGACTTCGCGATGCTTCGCCATCAATTCGCGAATCCGCGCGGCTGCCTGCACGTAGCCGTCCGGCACGACTTGCGGCATCACGCGCGACAGACTGCCGAGCACGTCGATCGCCGGATACTGGTTCTTCGCCGCGATTTCGCGCGACAGGATCATGTGGCCGTCGAGAATCCCGCGCACTTCTTCCGCGATCGGATCGCTGCCGCTGTCGTCTTCGGCGAGCACGGTATAGAGCGCGGTGATCGAACCCGTTTCGCCCATGCCCGCGCGTTCGAGCAGGCGCGGCAATTCGGCGAAAATGGACGGCGGAAAGCCGCGCCGCGCCGGCGGCTCGCCGGCGGCAAGGCCGATCTCGCGGCCGGCGCGCGCAAAGCGCGTGAGCGAGTCCATCATCAGCAGCACGCGCTGGCCGCGGTCGCGAAAGTATTCGGCGATTGCCGTGGCAACGTAGGCTGCCTTGGCGCGCTCCATCGACGAACGATCCGAAGTCGCGCACACCACCACCGAGCGCGCCATGCCTTCAGGTCCGAGAATCAGCTCGACGAATTCGCGCACTTCGCGGCCGCGTTCGCCGATCAGCGCGATCACGTTGACGTCGCACGACGCGCCACGCGCGAACATGCCGAGCAAGGTGCTCTTGCCGACGCCGGCCGGTGCGAAAATGCCCATACGCTGGCCTTCGGCGAGCGTCATCATCGCGTCGACCACGCGCACGCCGGTCGGCAATGGCGCATCGATCATGCGGCGGCTCATCGGGTCGGGCGGCGCGGCGAAGATCGGCCGCAAGGTGTCGGAATGAATCGGCGGCCCGCCGTCGACCGGTTCGCCCAGGCTGTCGATCACGCGGCCGAGCAACATGTCGCCCACTTTCACGGCGAGCGAACGTCCGAGCCCGATCACCTGCGTCGAACGCGAAATGTTTTCGAGGCGCGAGAACGGCGAGAGCAACGCGACGTCGCGCGTAAAACCGATCACCTCGGCGTGTTGCAGCAGCGTGCCGTTCGGCGCGCGCAGTTCGCAAAGCTCGCCGAGCGACAGATCGAGCCCGGCCACCTTGATCAGCGTGCCGATCACTTCCAGCACTTTGCCGGTCCGCGCCACCCCCGGCACGGCCAGGATTTCGCGCTCGATCTCGTCGGTGAGACGGTCGAAATCGACCGTGCGGGTCAGCCACGGCGTGCTCATGCGGCTTCCTCGCCGTCTGGCGCAGCGGGCGTGGCGGGTTCCTCGCCGCCGGCATCAGCCTCTTCCACGGACCGCTTCAACGCGCGCGACACCGCGCTGCGCATGGCGCGCAATTGCGTGTCGAGACTCGCATCCACCGTGCCGAAGTCGGACTCGCACACGCAACTGCCCGGATCGAGCCGCTTGTCGGCGATCACGGAAAGCGGGATCGGCTGGCCGAGATCGCGCCAGCGCGAGGCGAGCCGATCGAAGGTGGCTTTGGCTTCGGCGTAGTCGTCGGGATGCACGGCCACGCGCAAATAAGTCGCGCCTTCCACGATCCGGTCGACGGTGGCGAGCGCCCGCTCGAACAGCGCCTCGTGACGCTCGACGCGCACGATCTGCTCGACCGCCGACGCCACGATCTGCGCGAGCCGCTCGCGCATGCGCATCTGCAACTGGTTCTGCGCATCGGCGACGTCGGCGAGACGCTCCATCCAGTCGGCGAGCGCACGGTCGCAACCGTCGCGATAGCCCTGCTCGCTGGCCGTGTCGTAGTCGCACTGCGCCTGGGCGGCGATCACCGCGGCCTGAGCATGACCCGCATCGACGATGCGCGCCGCTGCGTCGCGCGCGTCGGCAAGCAGGGCCTCGCGCTCGATGGCGAGCGCGGCGTAGGCTTCGTCGATCGACAGCAGTTCGCCGAAGGTCGCGCGCGGAATCACATCGCTGACCACGCCGACGCGCGCGGACCAGCCGTGCGCGTCGCTTTCGCCGAAAGCGGAGCGCGCGCGCTTCAACCAAATAGCCATGCAAACTCCGGTAGCAGATCGGACAGCCGCGCGAACAGGCGCGCCGAGCCGGCCGCGTCGATCGAATCGGGAACGGACGCGAGCCACGCCGGTGTCGGCAGCACGCGCGGCAAGGCGAGACGCAGCAGCGGAAACGGCACGCGCGCACTGTCGCCGGCGCCGTTCGCACCGTTCACATGGCCCAGGTCGCGCAGCAGCAACGCGCAGCCTTCGACGGCGAGCGTGCCGGCATCCAGCGCGGTCAGCGGCGGCATCGCGGCGCGCGCGGCGAGGCGCGCAATATCGGGGGCATCGGCAAGATGCGCGTCCTGGGTGAGACGGTCTACGCCGACACCGGTCCACTCGGAAAGCTGCGAACGGGTGCGCTTGTCGATCAGACGCCGCGCTTCGGCACGGCGGAACGACAGGGCGCGCATGCGCAGCACCTGCAGCGCGTGACGCACCGGCAGCACGTCGAGCAGCACGGCGTTCGGCTGGGCCGCGCCGGACGGCGTCGGTTTGAGCGCGCTATGCGTGAGGGACGCGAAGGCGGGCAGCTTGACAGCGGCCGCATCGGCGAGCGCGTGTGAACAGCTCTCCACCGCCGCGCTGTTCGCGCGTTCGAGCGCCATGCGCCAGCTTTCGAGTTGCACGGCATCCGCGCCGAGCAACGCGGCGCTCCATGAGGGATCGGCCCAGCGGGTCGCGCTCGCGAGATTGCGGCGATACGCATCGAGCGCCGCGGCCACGCGCATGAAGGGTAGATCGGTCGGCGCGTTCATCGTAGCCGCGTCGGCGGATCAGTTCGCGGGACGCAGACGCCGCAAGCGCGCCAGCAGTCCGGCGAAGCGCCCGCTCGCGCCGGCCGCGGCATCCGCGTTGCCGGCGGCATCGCCGCTCCTGGGCCGTCCGGCGATCACGCCACGGCGCGCGAGCACCAGCAGCCCCGTCGCGGCCAGCACGATCACCCCGGCCAGCACGCCGAACCACCACACCGGCATGCTGTTGCTTTGCGGCAGTTGCGAGTATTCGACAGGATCCGCCGCGACCGCGGTCACGCTGACCTGATCGTAGGTGAGCCCTTCGACGCTGTGCATGACCAGCGTCTTGATCTGCGGCACCAGCGCGCCGATATCGGAGTCGCGCCGGTACTTGATGAACACCGCCGCCGACGACGGCTTGATGGTCTGCGCAAGCGGATCGTTATTCGGCAGCACGATCTGCACGCGCGCGACCAGCACGCCGTCGATCTTCGAGAGCGTCGACGACAACTCCTGCGAGGTCCCATAGATGAAGCGCACGCGCTCCTCGGTCGGCGTCGAGACGAGGCCGTCCTTCTTGAACAGGCCGCCGAGGTCGTCGAACTTGCTGTGCGGCAGACCGCGCGCGCGCAGCACTTCCATGGCGCGCACCATCTGCGCGTCGTCGACATCGAGCGACCATGTCTTGCCCGCGTCCGACGTGTCCTTGGACGCATCCACGCCGCGTTCCAGCAGCGCGACCACCATCTCGTTGACGTCCTGCTCGGAGAGATTGCCGTACAGCTCCTTCTTGCAGCCGCCGAGCATGACGCACAGCGCCAGCACGCAGAGCAGCGGCGCGGCTCGGCGGGCCGGTCGCGCGACAGGCGGCACGGCGGGCTGCACAGCGGGCAATCGGTCGAACATGGTGACGGCGTCCGTGACGAAGTTGAATGACGGGTTACTGGTTTTTCATCAGCGTTTCGATCGCCGACTTCGACGAATCCACCACGCCCATTTTCGCTTCCAGATCGAGCTGCGTGCTGGCGAGTTCGAGCGTCATGCGGATGGTGCCCGCGCTCATCTCGTTCATCGACATGGTCGGCGCCTGCTGCGCGAGTTGCAGCGCGTCGTTGACGGTGTGCTGCAACTCGGCGTCCTGCGCCGCCACCAGTTTCGAGGCAACCGCCGTGCCGTCCTGCTGCGGCGTGGCGGGCGCGCTCATCTGTCCTTTCTGCATCAGCGACTGAAACTTGTCCGCCAGTTCAGGCGTGGTTTGCGCGGCCGGCGCGGCGCCCGCGCTTTGCGACATCTGCTCGAGCGACGCCTGCAAGGCGGTCGTGGTGGCATTGACGGTCATGGGCGGCTCCGTGATCAGGCGCGCAGGAACGACTGGTGCGCATAATCGACCGGCGCGGCCGCGGCCGGTGCGGGCGCCGCTGCGGTCGCGGGTTCGGCGGACTGCGCGCCTTCGGCGGTTTCCGCGTCGAATTCAGCCAGCGCCTCGCACGACTTCGGCGTGACGAACTGGCCGCCCGCGCGCTTGACCTTCATCGCGTTGAGCAGGTCTTCGCGAGCTTCGAGCGCGCGCACCAGCGATTGAGTGTCGCGCGTCGGATTGTTTTCCATGGCTTCGGCGGCGCACTGTTTCCAGTCAGGGTCACCTTTCGCGGACAGACAAAACGCGAGCAGCGCCTTCGCGTAGCCGAAGCGCGGTGCGTTTTCGCCGACCTGGCGCAGCACGTGAATCGCGTCGTCCCAATGGCCGCGCACCATGTGCAGGATGCCGTCGAGCGTATCGATTTCGGCGACGCGCGGCCGCAGCACGCGCAGCGCGTCGAGCACGAGTTCGATGTCGTACGGGTCGGCCGACACCTTCGGGAAGTTGCTGAGCAACGCGGTCGAGACGGTTTCGATCAGGCCGCCGACGACATCGGGGCTGCAATTCAGGTAATCCGGCGTGCTGACGGTCATGGCGATGGGCTCCTGACAGAAGCGTTGAGGTCGACCGTGCCGTTCGCAGCCGGTCGGGAAGGATGACGCAAACATAGCAACCGCCGCGCGGCGGCAAGCCGTCGAATGCGAAGTGGCCGCAACGGATGCGAAGCCGTGCCGTTTGCGTAACAGCGCTGTCCATGCTCACGCGTCAACGGCGCGATCCCGGTGCGGATTGCGTGCCGGCGGCGAATCAAAGCGCTTCGTAATGCGCGCGCCTGCTTCGCCTCGCCCGGCACGCAAGGCGGGTGCGGGCGCTATCGTCAGGCGCACTATGAGGCGCTGCCCTCCTCACATCGCGACCGAGCCGACATGAGCGACGAAAAGACCGAAGAGCCAACACAGAAAAAGCTGCGGGACGCGCGCAAGGAAGGCCAGGTGTCCCGCAGCAGCGATTTGACCGATTCGATCTCGATGTCGGCGGTGGTGCTGCTGCTGATGGCGGGCGCGAGCCACTTCAGCGACGCCATGCGCGAGGCGGTGACGATCGCCACCGGCTTCGTCAACGGCGATCATTCGCTCACCAATATGCAGACGCAGTTGTACAAGATCGGCGGCCTCGCGCTGTCGGCGATCGTGCCGTGCGTATGCATCGCGGCGCTCGCCGCGATTGCCGGCTCGATCGGCCAGGTCGGCATGCAGATCGCCACCAAGCCGGTCACGCCGGACCCGAAAGCCGTCAGCCCGATGGCGGGCCTCAAGCGGATTTTCTCGGTTCGCACGCTGATCGAGTGCGCGAAGATGATCGTCAAGGCGGTGATCGTGTTCTGCGTAATGTGGCAGACCATCAAGTGGCTGTTTCCGCTGATCGTCGGTTCGCTCTATCAGCCGCTGCCGGAACTGGTGCGCATGTTCTGGGATCTGCTGCTCAAGGTCTTCATGGTGGCCGCGGCTGTGTTCGTGCTGGTCGGCGCCGCCGACGTCAAGCTGCAGAGTTTCATGTTCCTCAAGAAGATGAAGATGTCCAAGGACGAGGTCAAACGCGAACACAAGAATCAGGAAGGCGATCCGCGCATCAAGGGCGAACGGCGGCGGCTCGCGCGCGAAATGCTGAATGCGCCGCCGCAGTCGAAAGTGGGCATGGCCAACATGATGGTGGTGAATCCCACGCACTATTCGGTCGCGGTGCGCTACGCCCCCGAGGAACACCCGCTGCCGCGCGTGATCGCCAAAGGCATGGACGAGAGCGCCGCCGCGCTGCGGCGCGCGGCGCGCGATGCGGGCGTGCCGATCATCGGCAACCCGCCGGTGGCGCGCGCGCTGTACAAGGTCGGTCTCGACGAGCCGATTCCCGAAGAACTGTTCGAGACGGTCGCGGCCATTCTGCGCTGGGTCGAATCGATCGGCGCGCGGCGCAACGAAGGCGCACTCGCACCCGACGACAGCACCTCGCCCCACATCACGACTCCGCCGCCCGCCCTCCATTGACGAGACCCACCATGCTGAAGACGCTGAAACTCCCTGCCGGCGGTGAAATCGGTATCGTCGCGCTGATCGTCGCGATCATTTCGCTGATGATCCTGCCGCTGCCGCCGACGCTGATCGACATTCTGCTCGGCGTGAACATCACGATCAGCGTGACGCTGCTGATGGTAACGATGTACGTGCCGGACGTGGTGTCGCTTTCCGCGTTTCCGTCGCTGCTGCTGTTCACGACGCTGTACCGCTTGTCGCTGAACATCGCGTCGACCAAGTCGATTCTGTTGCATGCCGAGGCGGGTCACATTATCGAGAGCTTCGGCGAACTCGTGGTGGGCGGCAATCTCGTGGTCGGGCTGGTGGTGTTCGTGATCATCACGACCGTGCAGTTCATCGTGATCGCGAAAGGTTCGGAACGCGTCGCGGAAGTCGGCGCGCGCTTCACGCTCGACGCGCTGCCCGGCAAGCAGATGAGTATCGACGCGGACCTGCGCGCCAATCTGCTGACCGCCGAGGAAGCCCGCCGCAAGCGCGCGACGCTCGCCGTCGAAAGCCAGTTGCATGGCGGCATGGACGGCGCGATGAAGTTCGTCAAGGGCGATGCGATTGCCGGATTGATCATCACGATGATCAATATCGTGGCGGGTATTGCGGTCGGCGTCGCGTATCACAACATGAGCGCGGGCGAAGCGGCAAACCGTTTTTCGATTCTCTCGGTGGGCGACGCGATGGTGTCGCAAATTCCATCGCTGTTGCTCTCGGTGGCAGCCGGCGTGATGATCACGCGCGTCGCCGACGAGCGGCAAGCCAAGCCCGGTTCGCTCGGCGACGAGATCGGCCGCCAGCTCGGTTCCAGTTCGCGCGCGCTGTACTTCGCGGCCATCCTGCTGCTCGGTTTCGCTGCCGTGCCTGGTTTTCCCGCGGCGCTGTTCCTGCTGCTCGCCGGCACGCTGGCGTTTACCGCGTGGCGTTTGAACACGAAGAAGCCGCAGCAGAGCAGCCATGAACGCGAGTCGCTGCACGCGATGCAACGCTCGGGCGCGAAGATCGACGTGCCCGCGATTCTGGCCCGCGCGCCGCAGTTCACCTGCCCGCTCGGCGTGCGGATCGCGCCGGACCTCGTTGCGCGGCTCACCATGCCCGCGCTCGACAAGTCGTTCGAGACCGAACGCGCGCGGCTTCAGGAAGAACTCGGCCTGCCGTTTCCGGGCATCACGATGTGGACGTATGCCGCATTGCCGGCGTCCACTTGCCAGATCCTCGTTCACGACGTTCCGCAACTCACCATTGAACTCCCCGCCGGCAAAGTGATGTTGCCCGAAGCGAGCCGTCTCGCGCATTCGGCGGCACCGGTGACGCTCACTAGCGAAGAGAGCGAGGCGCTGGAGGTGCTCGTCGCGCAATGCGAGCCGGGGCCGCCGATCGACACGAGCGGCACGCCGACGCGTTGGCTGGAAGAACGCTCGGTGCCGCCGAAAACACCCGTATGGCGCGCGGAGCAGGCCATCGCACACGCCTGCGTCGCGCTGATGCGGCGCCACGCCCCGCTCTTTCTCGGCATTCAGGAAGTGCAATGGATCCTCGACCAGCTCGCGAGTGACTATCCGGGGCTGGTCGCCGAAGTGCAGAAAGTGCTGCCGCCGCAGCGTATCGCCGACGTGCTGCGACGTCTGCTCGAAGAACAGATTTCGATTCGCAATGTCCGCACGATCATGGAAAGTCTTATCGCGTGGGGGCCGAAAGAGAAAGACATGCTGATGTTGACCGAGTACGTGCGCGGCGATCTCTCGCGCTTTCTCGCGCATCGGGCCGCAAGCGGCGAGCGGACCTTGTCGGCGGTGCTGTTCGACATGCCGGTCGAGCAGCATATCCGGCAGTCGATCAAGCAAACGCCGACCGGCAATTTTCTCGCCCTGCCGCCCGATGAAGCCGCGCTGCTGATCGACAAGATCCAGTCCTTCGTCGGCGCGGTGCCGCGCGAGGGCGTGGCGCTCGTGACCTCGATGGATATTCGCCGTTACGTGCGACGCATGATCGAGGCGCGCCTCAACTGGCTCGCGGTGTATTCGTATCAGGAACTCGGCGAGCACGTCGAATTGCGGCCGCTCGGCCGCGTGTCGATCTGAGGCGGCGGCGATGACGCATATCGCTTCGCGCCACGTGCGTGTGATTCCGGGCGAAGCGGATAATGACACACCGGAAGACGCCGCGTCGCGTTCCGCTTCACGTGGCCGCGGCTTCGACTACGCGTCGTTGCTCGGCCGCCGCCGCGCGTTGCATCGGCTGAACAACAACGCGGATGCCGATGCCCACGCGGGCTCGCAAGGCGGCAGTCATGCGGATGCCGATGAAGACGCAGAGACCGCATCGGCGCCCGCCGCGCCGCAGCCGTTCTTCCCGCACGAAGGCGACGCCGGTCACGATGCTGCCGAAGAGAGCACGGGCTCAGGTTCCGGCGCAAATACCGAACTCACGCTTTCGCCCGAACGCCTCGCGATCGGCGCACGTGTCGCCGATGCCGCGCAACCGGTCGTGTCCGCCGTGTATCGGCAACAACAGCGCTTCGTGCAGCTGCTCGGCTCGCTGGCGCGCGAGATCGGTGCGTTCTGCGGCGATCCGTCGATTGCGGAAGCAGGCAATTGGGAAGTGCAACTGCCGCTCGATCAGAAACTGTTGCCGCACACCACGCTGTATCTGACGCTTTCGCGTTTCAGTCTGCAGCTTCGGTTCGATACGACGGATACGGCGGCGCGGCAATTACTCTTGGAACATAGCGCACTGCTCGAACGAGAACTCGACACCTTGCTGCGCGCGTGGGGTGAAGCCCGCGAAATCGAACTCACTGTCTGGTGACAGATTCCCTGCGCATGACCTATCCGCTCGACGAGCCGACGACTGAAGACGAAGCCGTGACCGACCCGCGTGCGGTGCGTGAACGCGCATCGGTCAGCGAGCCGTCGCGCGGCGCGGCGGAGCTTGCGCATCGGCGAGTGATCGTGCCGTTCCGCATGCCGGTCGTGTCCCACGGCGACGCGCGCATTACGCGCACGATCTGCGATACGCGCGTCGCCAATCATCTGCGTGTGACGCTCGGCATCACCGAATGGCATGCGGCGTTGACCGATGCCCATACGTTCGATGCCGCCTACGCCGATCCCGGCGTCATCGAACTCACGCTCGCCCCGGTTGACGGCGGCACGACAACCGGCCTGCGTGTGGCGCTCGATCTGCGCGCCTATCCGGCGCTGTCGATCGCGGCATGGCCGGATAGCGACGCGCTGAGCACCAAACCACCCGCCGATGTCGCCTTGCGCCAGGCCGTCGCGGGCGTCGTGCTGGCGCCGTTGTTCGAGCGGCTCGTCGGCGCCGGCTTCAAGGACCCGCGTGTGGTTGCCGTGCGCCGGGCGCGCCTGCGCGATATCGCTTCGACTTCGGCTTCGATGCGCAAGCTCACGAGCGAAGCCCACGCCGCTACGCCACCGGTCGTCGCGCTCTCGTTCGTACTCGCCGAGCGCCGCTATCAGGCTGCCGTTATCGCCGAGCCCGCATGCTACGACCTGCTCGACCGGCTATTGCGCAGCGATACCGATGCGACCCAGGTACTGAACCCGACACCAGGCGCATTCGCATCGAACGATTCGTCGGCACACGCGAGCGCCGACCTCGACGTGCCGGGCAGCCTGATCCTCGGCGTGAAGCGCTTGCCGGTCGACACGCTGAATGCACTCGAACCCGGCGACGTGCTGCTGCGCGCCGCCTTCCCTTCGCTCGATGCGGCGCTGCTCGGCGCATCGGACGACTCATCCGCGTCTCACGCTCGGCCGCGTGCCGTCGCCGCGTGGGGCACCCCTGGGCTCACCCGCGTGTGCGCCGCTGTGGAAATCGACGGGCACGCGCTCGTCATCGTCAAGGAGCCGAACATGTCAGAAGAGCTGGACCCGGCGAGCGCCGACGCCGGGCTCGCCATCGACGATCCCGCCGATCCGATCCGGATCGGAGAACTCGAACTGCCGGTGCAGTTCGAGATCGACACGGTGGCCCTACCGCTCGCCCAACTGTCGGCGCTCGGCCCAGGCTATGTGCTCGAACTGCCCGTTCCCGTGGCCGATGCCCAGTTGCGGCTCGTCGCGCATGGACAGACCATCGGCTATGGCGAGCTGGTGACGGTCGGCGAACATCTCGGTATCCGCATCATTCGCATGGCGCACAGGCATGGTCCAATTCAGTGATATCACCGGGCTGCTGCTGGTCGTCGTCGCGATCAGCCTGCTGCCCTTCGTCGCCATGGTGGTCACCTCGTACGCGAAGATCGTCGTCGTGCTGGGTCTGTTGCGCAATGCGCTCGGCGTGCAGCAGGTGCCGCCGAACATGGTGCTCAACGGCATCGCGATTCTCGTTTCCATTTACGTGATGGCGCCGATCGGCATGCTCGCCGCGAAGACGCTCGAAGGCCAGCAACTTGCCTCGCAACCATCGCAGGCGCTGATACAGGCGTTCGGCGCGGCGCGCGAGCCGTTCCGCGCGTTTCTCGTCAAGCACACCAACGAGCGCGAGAAGCGCTTCTTTCTGCGCTCGGCTTCCGTGGTGTGGCCGAAGGAAGAAGCCGCGCAGATCAAGGAAGACGACCTGATCGTGCTCGCGCCCGCCTTCACGCTGACGGAAATGACCGACGCGTTCAAGATCGGCTTTCTGCTGTACATCGCCTTCATCGTGATCGATCTGATCATCGCAAACGTGCTGCTCGCGATGGGCCTGAACCAGGTCACGCCGACCAACGTCGCGATACCGTTCAAGCTGCTGCTGTTCGTGGTGATGGACGGCTGGTCGACGCTGATTCACGGCCTCGTGATGTCCTACAAATAGCGCGGGAGACCAGATGGAAATCGATTCGCTAATCCGCTTCACCACCGAAGGCATGCTGCTGTGCCTGACCGTGTCGCTGCCCGCGGTGATCGTCGCGGCCGTGGTCGGTCTCGGCGTGTCGTTCCTGCAGGCGATCACGTCGATGCAGGATCAGACCTTGTCGCACGCGGTCAAGCTGATCGCGGTGACGGTGGTGATCGTGGTCGCCGCGCCGCTCTCGTGCGCGGCGATCCTGCACTTCGCCAACGAGTTGATGCAGGCGGCCGTGCCGCTCTGAAGCGGCGCAGGTCGGCCGTTGAACCGGGCCACTTTGCGAGGCGCGCGACATGAGCCGAATCTCCCATCAGGGCAGCGACACAGCGGCGGCCCACGCGCAGCGCACGGCCGAGGCGCAGCAGAAATCGGCCAACGCGCAAGGCGCGCGTAACGGCGCGCAATTCGCGGCGCTGTATCGCGGCACCACCAATTTCACCTATGGCGGCGACGCGCAACGCGGACCCTCGGTGAGTTCGGTGCGCGCGAAGCGCATGGCCGACCAGTTGGCGCGCAAACGACGCGCCGCCAAGAAACAGCGCAGCAACGGCGCGGGCCTCGACGACGATGGCCCAGACGACGCCGAAGCGCATCACGCGGAAGGCCAGAAGGTCAACCGCGACGGCGGCGGACGCGGGGGCGGCGGCGGTCATTCGCAAGGCGATCACAGCGACGAGCACGGCACGGGCGCGGCGGCCGGGATCAAGGCGCGCGGCGATCGCGGCGCCGTGCCACCGCCGCCGTCCGGCCGGCTCGACGCGGTCGCCGCGCAGTACGCGCAGCCGGGCCAGGAAAGCGCGCGCGCGGCGGCGGTGCGCGACGCATGGCGCAACGACATGCTGAGCTTGCGCGAGCAACTGGCCGCCAATCCGCAGATGCCGCTCGACGCGCGCGTGCTCGAGCAGTCGATCGATCTGCTCAGTGTGCAGCAGCGCATCGGCAGTCTTGCCGCCGCGCAGCCGGGGGCGAGTTCGGGCGTGGCCGCGCTGCGTGAGCGCGCGGGCAGTGCGTCCGGGCAAGCCGTCACGCGTCTGCCGCCGCCCGAGCGCGTGCAGCGTTTCAACCTGCTGTTTCCGTTGCTGTGGCTGCACGCGGATAAGCCGTCGAACGCGGCGCAGCTCGGGCGCTCGATCGATACGTTGTGCGGGCTGCGCGGCGGGGTGCTTGGGCGGGCTTCGGCTTCGGGCGCGTCTGGTGCGTCTGGTGCGTCTGGTGCATCCCGTCGCCTCGCCGCTGAAGGGAGCCCGCACGGCGCCGGCGACGCACCGCCGTCCCTATCCGACGCCCCGGGAAGCCCGCCTGGACTACGCCGCGCCTTTCCAGACAATCGTCGCTAAACGGTTTGCCGCGCGGCTTCGCATCGCATGCGGCGCCTTCGCATCCGTTCGCTGACACGCCACATCGCGCGGCTACATTTAAGGTCGATCGAGCCGGCCTGAGCGCGCAAGCCGCGCGCTTCTCCGGCGCTTCTCCCACCCACCCTGTGCGAGCACGATGAAACTGCTGCGGATACTGACGGGCGTCCACGCGGGAGCGCAATTGCAGCTCACGCCGGGCACGCATCGCGTCGGCGCCGACGACGATGCCGACATCCGCCTCACCGACTGGCGTGGCGCGGATGCGCTGCTGCACGTCGACGCGAGCGGCGTGGTCAGCGCACAGCGCGTCGCCGCAGCGGTGCAGATGGCCGACACCGCGGACGGGCAGGCCGCGCCGCCGGTGGCCGGCGAAGAAGTGGTGCTGCTGGTGGACTTCGTGCCGATGCAGTTCGACGACATGATTCTGTGCGTGGGAGCGGACGACGCCGTGTGGCCGTCCGATCTCGACCTGCTGTCGATGCTGCTGACGCGCCCCGCCGAAGCGCGCTTCGCCGCCGAACGCAAGAAGCGCCGCCGCTATGTGGGCGCGGTTGTCGCGTGCTTCGTGCTCGGCATCGTGATCGTCGCGGGTTCGCTGCTGACCACGACGCAGATGAGCCGCGCCGCGCTGCCGCGCAATGCCGACGACCGCGCGCAGCGCGTCAACGAAGGGCTGGCCGCGGCCCATGTGACCGGCTTGCAGGCGCACGCGGTCGGCAACACGGTGGTGGTGACCGGCATGGTCACGAGCCCCGCCGACGACGACGCCGTGCGCAATCTGTTCGCGCGCATTTCGCCGACCGGCATCTCGCGCAACTACGACGTCGCGCAGAACGACGCGCGCAGCATCGAGGATTCGCTCGGCGTGGCGGGCGCGCACGTTCGCTATCTCGGCGACGGCAATTTCGCGGTGACCGGCGCGGTCAGCAGCCGCGCGGATCTCGATGCGGCGCTCGCGCGCGTGCGGGCCGATCTGGATCCGAACGTGAAGAACATCGTGGTGCAGGCCGCGGAAAACTCCAACGTCATGGCGGCCGGGCCAGCGGCGGCGTCGTACTCCGAAATGATTTCCTCCGACGACGTCCGTTACGCGCAAACGCCGGACGGCGTCAAACACATCTACGCGATCGACACGCCGGCATCGGACGGCGATGCGGCTGCGACTGCGAATGCAGCAGGCGCAAGCGGTGCAAGCGGCGCGGCGCTTGCGGATGAAAACGCGGCCGGCCATGCCGGTAACAGAACCGCCGCGAACACGAACGCGGCAGCGAACAGCAAAACCGCTGCGAGCAACACGCAAAACACCGCCAACGCCTCGATCGTGGACAACGACACCGTCACTCGCAGCGCGGCCAGCGTCGTGCCGCTGCCCAATCCCGCGACACTGCCGCCGGCCCAGCCGCGCGGTCCGTCGAGCTGACCCATCAACGGCGCACCGCCACGCTTCAACCAGGACAACCAGGAGATCGACATGTACGAGCAGCTCGAAGCCCACGCCAGCGAATTCAACGACCTGCAGAAGACGCTCGCCGATCCGGCCGGCGCGCCCAAAGTGGAAGCGATCCGCCAGGCGCTCGATGCGACGGCGCAGCGCATCAGCGACACGCAGGGCGCCACCGACCTCGATCGCAACAATCTGGCGAAGCTGTATCGCGGCTTTCTCGCCGCGTCGCGCGTGATCGCGCGGCTGCAGGAAAAACAGGCCGGCGCGCGCGCCTGAGCGCGACGCGGCGGCTCACCGCATGTCCGGCGCAGCACGCGCTCGGCACGCGGATAACGCGCTTGCCGCGGCGGCCCGCTCTCAGGAGCGGCCGGCGTGGCGGCAGGTCTCGATGTAGGCCACTCACTCTCTACCCATAGTCACTGGAGGTTCTTATGTCCGTAGGAAGCGCAGGCGGAATGATGGCTGGTCTCACGCAGGAAATGGACCAGATGACGATGATGTCCGCCCAGATGCAAGTCGAACAAAGCATGTATGCATCGGTGGCGAACATCGCGAAGAGCGGCGCAAGCAACGTCAAGGATGCTTCGCGCGGCGGCTAAGCATTGCAGACGCGGGCCGTTCGCCACAGGCGGCGGTCCGCACGCGGCCGGCCCCGTCGCACACGGGGTCCGGCCGTGTTTTTTGCGGCATGCGCGAGAGGCGCGGCGCGGCATCCGCCGCTCACGAAGCGGACAAAAGAACGCCCGGCCAGCCGGGCACCGCGCGCAACCGCCAAGCAAGGGTCGAGAATGAGCAGCGAGCGTTACACCAGCCTGATCATGGATCTCTGCGCGACCGTCGGTCTCGGCGACGCGGACCATGTGCTGCGCACGCGGTCGATCGAAGTCGAGGGCTTCGACGTGCGGCTCGATTACTTCGAGCGCGATCTCGACGCGATGTACGCGAATTTCCATTTCGGCACGGTCACGGCCGGACGCACGCTCGTCGTGTTCCGGCTGATGCTGGAGGCCAACCTGCTGATCTATGCGCAGGACCAGGCGCAACTGGGGCTCGACACCGATACCGGCGGCGTCGTGCTGGTGCTGCGGCTGCCGTTCGCGGACGACCTGAACGGCGAGGCGCTCGCCGATCTGCTCGCGCACTACGCGGAGCACGGGCGCTACTGGCGACAGAACATCGTGGAGTCGAACGACGAGATGTTCGAAGGGATCGCGTCGGGAGAGTTTTTCTGGCTGCGGGCGTGATGCAACGCCGAGCGCGGCCGATCAAGCAACGCCGGAGCAATCACAAGGGCAACTAGCCACGCCACTCGCCAGCAACGCAGGCACTGCACCCGCAACACACTCGCTCGAGGGTCCGCGCCTGGCGGACCTCGTTGCACGCCTCATCCCTTCGATGCTTCTTCCACGTTGCGCGCGCCCTGCTTCAGCAATTCGGCGAGCTGCATGACCGCGGCCTGTTCCAGTTGCAGCAGGCCGCCGACCACGTTCACGCCCGCCGTCGCGACACCGGTGGCGCCGTTCGCGAGTGTCGCCGCGTCTTGCGAGAAAGCGCCGAGGCGTCCGGCGCGCCCCGGCGCGCCGCCAGCGGCTGATTGAGCGGCCGACTGAGCCGCGCCCGGCGCAGTCGTCGTCGAAGTGGCCGGCGACGACACCTTCGCCGCGAACGATGCGCGCGCGCCCTTGCCCGCCGCGGCGCCGCTGCCGTTGCCGGCCAGTGCGCCCAGTTTGTCGTCGGCTTGTGGACCGGCGTGCGGCAAGCCGCCGGCGGGTTTGCCGCCGTCCGCCGGCGACGACGACGGAGCGTTGGAGTCGGAAAGCGGCAGCGTACTGCTCGAACGTCCGATCGATGGGGAATTCGGCATGGTGCGGGGCTCCTGGTGTGAATGTGCGCCGTCAACGCGAAGCACAAGACAAGGACGTCGAACAGGCATCCTGTTCGACCTTACAAGCAGCGTACGAAACCCGCTGCCGGCGTGCGAACTCGCGTGCACCGATGCGAAGCGCGAGCGCTCAGCAGCACGACACCGTAGCCGCCGCACTTGCGTGTTCAGCGGCGGCCCGAGGCCAGCCGCCCGGCCCGCTGCCAGGTCTTCGCGCGCCCTTACGCCGATTCGCGGCGCGTCGTGCGCCGGTCATGCGACGGCGCCACACTGCCGGGGTTCGTCGCTCACTCGGAATCCGACTCATGCGTTTCACTCCGCTCGACACTCTGGACACGCCGTATCTGCGGCTACGCCCCCTGACCCCCGCCGACGCCCCCGCCCTGTTCGACCAGATGCTGGGCGACGCCGACACGATGCGCGACCTGCCTGTGCTGCGCCACACCGGCGTGAGCCAGACCGAGGAATTCATCGCCGAGGCGCGGCGCGGCTGGGACGACGGCAGCCTGATCCGCTACACGCTCGAATGCAGGGAGACCGGCCGCCTGACCGCGCTGATCGAATTGAAGCCGACGCTGCCGCGCGTGGAGATCGGCGTGATCATCAGCCGGCATGGCGGCGCGCGGCGGCGCCGGGCCGGTGTGCTGGCCTTGCAGGAAGTGATCGACTGGCTGATCGAGCAGCCCGGCGTGTACCGCGTATTCGCGTGCTGCGCCGTGGATGGCGCCGCGCACAGTTCGATGGAGCGGCTCGGCTTCGTACAGGAAGCGCGCCTGACGAATCACGAACCGCGTCCGAACCGTGGCCTCGCCGCCGCCGACAGCTACCTCTACGCGCTCACGCGTCCCGCACCGGTGCCGCCCGAACCGGCCAGCGAAGGCGTCGCGTGGTTGCGCAATACCATGCAATGGAGTCTCGCGGACGCGTGAAGCAAGCGTTTTCACCGTCGACGGCGCACCCTGCATTGAAGAAGTGTCCGCAGTCCAGGCAATTGTTCACTTCTCGGGCGATAATACTTTGGTCTGACGAATAGCCGCAGCGCGGGCATTTCGTGATGCATGCCTCGCGAGTATTCCTCGCCGGTGGACCGAAACACTACTACGCCGGAGATTCATCATGTCGCTACCGCGGCTCACTGGTCAGGTGATCGCTTTCTCGCGATTCTGGCTCGCGCGCGACGTGGGCCTGCTGATTTCCGACGGCGCCGTCATCGAACTCGGCGCGCGTCCGTTCGCGATGCTCGCGGCGCTGCTCGACGCACGCGGCCGCGTGGTGTCGAGCGCCGAGTTGCGCGAAATCGTCTGGCCGGGCAGCAATGTCGACGCGAACACGGTGCAGGCGCAAATCTCCGCGATTCGCCGCGCGCTCGACGGCGACCGCGATCTGATCGTCACCGTGGCCGGCCGCGGCTACCGTTTCGCGGGCGAGGTCCGCGTGCTCGAAACGCCGGACACCGGGCTCGATCTCGCGGTGGCGAACGCCGGCAGCATTGCCGCGTCGCTGGCCACCTCGTTCGCCACGACGGTCGCGGCGAGTCCGTTGACCACGGCCGGGTTCCGGTTCGGTGCGCCGGCCCGCGCGTTGTCCGCTGCGACTGCCGCGTCCGCTTATAGCGCCGCGTTCGGCGCGTCCGGTTCGGCCTCCACCCGCACCGCGCGCTTCGGCAGCGCGCCGTACAGTCCGTCCGCCGCGATCGCATCCGTTGCCGGCGCATCGAGTCTTGCGGCGGCGGTCGCGCCGGCCGTGTCCGCGTTCCCCGCGCTGATGCCGACCAGCGCGATCACCTCGCTGCGTTCGCAGATCATCGATCCGTCGCCGTTCATCGGCCGTCATGCGGAATTGTCGGAATTGCTCGCGCTGGTGCCCACGCGCCGCATCGTCACGCTGACGGGCGCCTCGGGCGTCGGCAAAACGCGCCTGGCGATCGAAGCCGCAAGCCACCTCGCGCCGCATTTTCCCGACGGCGACTTCTGCGCGGCACTCGCCTCGCTCGCGCAACCGGATCGCGTGGCCAACGCGATCGGCGCGGCCCTCGGACTGGAGCCGGCCAGCGAGTTGGCCAGCGCCGCCAATCTGGCCGCGCAGATCGGCGAGCGCCGCATGCTGCTGATCGTCGATCATTGCGATCATCTGAGCGAAGCGGCGGCCAGCCTGATCGACACGCTGGTCGCCAACACGGGCGGCCTGCATGTGATCGCCACCTGCGAGTCGCCGCTCTTCATCGGCGGCGAGACCACCGTGCCGGTGGCCGCGTTGCGCGTGCCGCCCGAGCAGATCGACGGCACGCCCGCCACACTCGACTACGATGCGCTGCGGCTGCTTTTTTCCCGCCTCGCGCGCTGCGTGAAGGCCGCCGCATTGCACGCGCCGCTGCCGGAAGTGAGCGGCATCGCGCCGGCCACGTTCGCGGCGGCGGCGCTGATCTGCCGGCGCGTCGACGGCGTACCGTTCGCGCTCGAACTGGCGGCCGCGACCATTGCCGGCCAGGTGCGCGCGGGCGTGCCGCCGGAAGAGGCGATCGTGGCCTTCGCGCGCGAACTCGACACCGTCATGACGTATCGCAGCGGCGGCCGCCGCATCGTGCTGCCGCGCGCGGCGATCGTGCACGTGATGCTCGATCTCTCGTACGCTGCGCTCGAAGCGCCCACTCGCACCATGCTGCGCCGGCTCGGCATTTTCGCCACCGCGTTCTCGCACGACGCCGCCTATGAAATGCTCGGCGCGTTCGGCAGCGACTACGGTTTCGGGCCGCCCGAGCCGCGTCTGCTGGAGCGCCAGCTCCATACGCTGATGGACGCGGGCCTCGTGAATACCGTCGACTGCGACGGCGCCTTGCGGCTGCGCTTGCCGCCCGCCGTGCGCCGCTTCGCGCTCGACGCGCTGGAGCGCAATCGGGAAAGCGCCGAGGCCGAACTGCATCACGCGCAGTTCGTCGCGCGCGACATGGCGCGCCGCTTCGGCGCGGGCGTCGCCGTAGCCACCGCGCACAGCCGCCACGATATCGACGCGCTGCGCGCCGCGCTCGAATGGGCCGTGTCCGTCGACAAAGTGGAGCTGTGCATCGAGCTGCTCGACAACACCGCGCCGATCTGGGTGGCGCTCGCGCTCGTCGACGAATACATCGGCTGGGTGCGTGCCGTGCTGGCGCGGGTGGACAGCGTGTCGATGCGGCGCATCCGCGACGAAATGCGGCTGCGCGCCGTGCTCGCGCGTGCGTTGATGCTCAGGCGCGGCGCGTCGGCGGAGATCGTCGAGAGCTGGCAGCGCACCTATGAACTCGCCAATATCTGCGCCGACACGCCCTACCGCCTGCGTGCGCTCTTTTGCCTCGTGATGTGCGCGCTCGACGCCGGCGAGATCGAACAATGCCGGCGCCTCGCGAACGAATTCAGCGAGATCGCGCCGGTCGCGCAGAGTGCCGCCGTGAGCATCAACGCGCGGCGCATCGAGGGCATCGTCAAGGCGTACGCGGGCGAATTCGACACCGCGATCCGTTTGCTCGCGCCGGTGGTCGGCCTGAACGACGACACCGCCGACGACATCGACGAAGACCTGAGCCGCGAGGCCAACGCGGTGGCCACCAGTTATGGACTCTCGCTGCATCTCGTGGCGCGCGCGATTCATGCCGTCGCGCTGTGGCTGGTCGGCGAACCGCATCTGACGACGCCGCCGCGCGTCACGATCCGCGACTCCGCCGACGAGAGCGAACCGCTCGCGTGCTGCATCGCGCTCGGTCTTGCCTGCGCGCTCGCCGCGCTCGACGACGACATCGCGCTCACCGAGTCGTGCGCCGCGGCGCTGGTCACGCGCGCGCGTGCGGCAGGCGTCAAGCGCTGGCTGCGCCTCGGGCTCGATTTCCAGCTTTGGCTCGAGGCCCGGCGCGGCGACGAGGAAGCCGCGTGGCGCCTGATTGCCGGCGCGTTGAAGCGGATCGCGCGCGAGCGCATCTATGTGCCCGACATCGCGTTCATCGCCACGCTGCTGCCGCGCATTGCGCTGCACGGCAAGCCGGAACTCGCGGCGTCGCTCGGCGCTACCTTGCGCGACGCCGTGAGCCGCAGCGAGCGCACCGGCGAGCTCTGGTACGTGCCCGAGCTGCTGCGTCTGGACGCCATGCTGCGTCTGCGCACCGGCGACGACCCGCGCACGGTGCGCGAGTTGCTCGACGACGCGCTGCTGCGCGCGCGTCAGCATGGCGCGCGCCGGCTCGAACTGCGCATCACCGTCGATCTCGAAGCGCTGCACGCTTCGGCCGCCGCGGGGCTGCTTCGCGTGCGGTGACTTCGCTTCGCACGCTGCACGGGGGTGTCACACGCGCTTAATACCGTGGGTTCAACTGCCGCTCGTTGAACGCCACGCGCCATGTCCGACATTCATGCCCTGCCGCCGCACCTGCCCCACACGCCGGACACCGAAGCGGCGCAAGCGCCCGCGCAGCGGCCCGGCGGTGCGCCCGCCACGCCGCCCACCGGCACGCCGCAGGCCCGGCCGCTCGTCGATGACACGCTGCTGGGCCGGCTCGGCAACACGCTCTCGCGGACCGGCGCGCGACTGCGGGCGAGCAAGTTCGACGTCAGCACCGCCTTGTCGCAAACCAGTCAGCACGGCAAGCCGTTCGCGCCGGCCGATTTCACCGCCGACGGCGAGCGTTATGCGGCGAAGCCGGTAGCAGGGTCGAACGCGGCGGGAACGGCGCTGGCCAAGACCGAGCGGCAAAGCCGCCAGGCGTTGGGGAAAACGGCGCGCGCCGCGGATTCTTCCACTTCGAACACCGCGCTTGCGGTGGAGCACGGCAACGAAGCATCGACGGCGATCCCGCTCGATGCCATGACCGGCGAGGCCGCGTTGAGCGAGTACGTGCGCCATCAACTGCCTGGTCCGTCGCACGATCTGCTCGCACAGGCCGAACTTTCGCATCGGCTGAGCGCTTTGGGCGGCTCCGACGCGGCCTTGCCGACCGGCCGGGGCTCGCTCGTCGCCCAGGCGTTGCACGGCGCGAGGATCGGCGACGCACCCAGCGCCAACCACGTGCTCGACGCCCTCGAACATCTCGACTTCGCGCAGATGCACACCGCCCGCTCGAGCACGCCCGCCGAAGCCGGCGCCTGGCAAGTGGCCCGCACGCTGGCGCGCACCGACGCCGGTTTCGAAGCGCTCAGCCAATTGCGCCATCACGGCCAACCCGCCCCCGGCGATGTGTCGACGCAACTCGCGCAACGCATGATGCTGCAAGCCGCCGATGCGCTCGATCCGCCGCTCCACGGCGCAGGCCCGGCGCAGGACCCCGCGCCCGCCGCCGTCGCCGCGCGCGCGGCACCGGCAGCAGGCACGCCGCTCGATGAAACGCCGCTCGCTTGGCAAGCCTACGACGCCGCCTCGACACTGACCACGCAAGGACGCGCGGCACTGAGTGCCGATCAGAAAGGCGCGTTCTTCGCGTGGCGTCAGAATTTCCGCGAGGACGGACGCGGCAGCGACCTGTCGCAAGCCCGCGAGCGTTTGAACAAGTTCTCCGCGAAGACCATCGACCGGGTTGGCGAAAATCGTTGGAAGAGTTTCCTGCCGCGCCTCGCCGGCAAACGCAGCTCGCCGCTCTCGGCGCTGCGCTTCGGCACCCAGGGCGTGCCGCGCAAAACGATCGGCGCCGAACAGGGCAAACTCGACGAGGCCATGCGCGGGGCGCTGGAGCCGCTGCGCGAGCGTCCGGAAATGCGCGCCGCCGCCGCGCTTTCGCACGCGCGTCCGGAGCAGTCGATTGCCGAACTCGCGGCCTTGCATGTGTGGCTCGAGTCGGGCGGCTTTCCGAACGGCCGGATGGATGCCGATCAGTTGCACCAGGTCACCGAACGCGCGCAGCAGATGTGCGCCGAGTTGCAGCCGCGCGATGTCGGCTCACCCGCCACGCTCGATCGCCTGCGCGCCGAAACCGCGCGCTGGGCCAACACCGATCCGCACACGCTCGCGCGCAGCAAGCCGTTCAGGTCAATCGCGAAACAGCCGTTCAATCTGGAGCGGCTCGCTTCATGGGGCAAGGTCGCCGGAGTGTCCGCCGATTCGCCGTTCTGGACGCAGGTGTCGGCCCTGAAGGATCAGGCGCGCCCGGCCGCCCAGGCCGCCCAGGCCGACAGCGCCGACGCGGTCCGGCAAACGCTCAAGGACGTCGCGCACGATCTGCAATCGAGTTCGCGCTTGCGCCTGACCGATGGCCGCCGCATCGGCGTCAGCACGCGCGGGCTCTCGGCGAATCTGAGCAAGGTGCTGCATGCGGGCGCGGTGCCGATCGCGCCGCGCGTCGATCTGCGCGCGTCGCAAACCCGTGAAGCCGTGGTCGAGTTGAGCCGCGGCACGCATGGTGTCGAGATGTTCGTCGGCACCGCGAAAACCCAGCTGCGGCATGCGGGCGTCGGCGTGCTGGTGGGCTACGACGTCGACGTCGGCTTGACCCAGCTGCGCGCCGGGCTGACCACGCAGGCCGTGCTGCATTCGCAGGAGTTGTCCGAGCCGAGCGGCGTATCGCTGCGGGTGGCGCGGCGTGTCAATCGGAACGGCACCGGCTACGACGACAGCGCGATGCGCGCGAAACTCGAAGGCATCATTGATCATGTGTTCGACGAGACGACCGAGGCGCACGGCGCGAATTCGGGTGGCGCGCGTGGCACCTGGAACCGGCTCGCCGACCATTATTTCGACGACCCCGACGTGTCGATCAGCTGGACCGACTCGGTGGCACGCACCGTCAAGCGCGGCGGGTCCGCCGATGCCGGCGTCTCCGTGACCGTGCCGAAGATCGGCTCGCCGTTTCGCGCGGGCGCGAATATCGGCATCGGCTATGAAAAGACCGCGAAGCAGACGCTCGATTCAAATGAACAAAGCGGCCGCATGCAGATCGAGCAGCATCGGGTGGGCGCGGGCTCGCGTCTGATCGGACGGCTGAGCGGAACCGTCAGCGCCACGAAAGCGGTCGGTGCGCCTGCGTCGAGTGTGGGGGTGGGCCTCGTCTCGCTCGACGCACCCTCCGCGACCATGACCTTCGCCGACGACAGCCACCTCGCCAAAGTACAACTCGTGCGCGAGGACGGCGCGCTGACGCATCGCGCGTGTCTGCTCGACACTGAGTATTCCAGCGCTGAAACCTACACGCGCGCGCTCGACGCGAGCCGCGACCAGTGGCTCGATCTGTTCACGGAACAAGTGCTCGCCGAGCAGGAAGGCGAACGCCAGGACGCGCGGCTGAATGGCCGTCCCGAACCGCAGCAAACGCCAGCGCGCACGCTCGCGGCGCAACGTGTCGACCGCCATCTCGGCGACGTGAAGGCGAACCGGCGGCCGAATCAGACCTACTTCCACCGCTACCGGCTCAAGCGCGGCGCGGCGAAGCAACTGGACATGCTGGCGGCAATGTCGAAACAGTTGCCGCCCGCCGAGGCCGCCGCGGGGCACGCGCAAATCGACGCGAAGGTGGACAGCATTCTCAACGATCCGGCCTCCTGGATGCCGATCGAACTGAAGGTCAAGGAGCGCACCACCAGCACGCGCAGCCCGGGTTTCAATTTCGCGCTGCAGGTGAATACGCAGACCAGCGCGACGGGCGACCGCGAACTGTTTGCGGAGAGTATTCCGTTTGCGCTGGTGGATCGGCTGGACGGTTAGAGGCGGGACGTGTGGTGAGTGCGGCCGGATCATTGCGGAGCTCTGGAAATCCAGTATCCTGAACATCCTGCTGAACGTATCCGACAGAGCCGGCTCTTCTCCATGAATCTATCTTTTGAAGTCCTGCAGGTGCTCGATGCAATCGATCGAACCGGCACGTTTGCGAACGCCGCCGAAACGCTTCACAAGGTGCCGTCCTCGCTGAGTTATCTGGTTCAGAAACTCGAACTCGATCTCGGCGTCAAGCTATTCGACCGCACCGGCCGGCGCGCCACGCTGACGCACGCGGGGCGTGTGGTCGTCGAGGAAGGCCGCCGTCTGCTGGAAGCGGCCGAAGCGCTCGAATTCAAGGCGAAGCGAATCCAGCATGGCTGGGAGGCCGATCTGCACATTGCCGTCGACGAGATCATTCCGTTCGATCTGCTCTGGCATCACGTCAGCGAGTTCTACAAGCTCAAGCTGGACACGCGGCTGCATCTGTCGAAAGAAGTGCTGGGCGGCTCGTGGGACGCGCTGCTCACTCGTCGCGCGGATCTGATCGTCGGCGCGGCCGGCGATCCGCCGCCCATTCCCAATCTGATCGCGAAACCGATCGGCTCGCTGCGGCATGTGTTCGTGGTGGCGCCGGATCATCCGCTGGCGTCGATACCCGGACCGCTCACGCTGGACGTCGTCGCGCGCCATCGCGCGGTCGCGATCGGCGATACGTCACGCAAACTCGCGCCGCGCACGATCGCGCTCGCCGTCAATCAGGAAGTGCTCACGGTGCCGACGCTCGAGGCCAAACTCGCCGCGCAGATCAAGGGCCTGGCAGCGGGCACGATTCCAGAATGCCTCGCCGTCGAGGCGCTGAGCCAGGGCGAACTGGTGCAAAAGGAAGTGATCGGCATGCGCGACGTCACGCATTTCTATCTGGCGTGGCGCGACAACGAATGCGGCAAGGCGCTGCAATGGTGGGTCGAGCAGTTGAACCGGCCAGACCTGATCGACGAAGTGGTGCAACAGCGAACGCTGCACGGTTGAGGTTCGACTAGCAGGCTTCGCTGATCTCGTCCGGCGGCGGGTCGTCGAACGATGCTGCAGTGGCATGCGCATTCGTGTCCATCCGCGTATCGCCGCCGGCGGAAGTACCGGCCGGCGCGCACGCTTCAGTCGCGACACGCAGCAAGTCTTTAGCGGCCTTGAAGTCGTCCCAGTCGCGGCCTTCCGTGAGTCTCGCGCAGGCTGACTTCACCAGTTGCACCGCCTCGACGCTTCGGCCTTGCGCATGCCAAAGCCGCCCGAGACTGGTCGCGGCCCGCAGTTGCAACGAGCGGCAACCCTGTGCCAACGATTCCCCCATTGCCGCGGTGAGACTCGCCTGTGCATGCGTCGCCGCATCGCCGGACGGTGACTGGCCGGCGTACTCCATCAGCAGCAATTCGGCATGCACGCGTCTGAGTTCGGCGGCATACCACTGGTCGCCGGTCTCGTCGCCCCGCGCGAGCGCGTCGGCCACGGCGGCGATGCCCTTCTCCCGCTGTCCGGCACGGCCGAGCGCGAGACTGTATTGCGCGGCAAGCATAGCGCGCGGCGCGGCATATTCGAGCGCCTGGAGATCGTCCAGCGCGGCGCGGAAGCTACGCACACGCTGCGCACTGGTGTCGTCCAGCGAATGCAGGTATTCGTCGAAACAGCGGCAGCACGCATGCGCCACCCGCAGCCCGGCACGCGCCGACACGTCCCGCAACAGCGCGATGGCCCGAGCCGCCCGCTTTCGCCGGCCCGCCAGCAGCGCCAGCGGAATTTCCGCCTCGACCAGCACGTAGCATGTGACCATCGCCTGTTCCTGCCGGCATGCTTGCGCAACGCATGCCTCGGCGACCCTGAGCGCCTGATCGCGCGCGCCCTGCAAGCCGAGCAGGCGGGCAAACGTCGCGCGGCCGACCACGCCCTGATCGATGGATTGTCCGAGCGGCAGCCGATATTGCAAGCGGCCGGTGTGCTGCAAGAACTGATCGAGCGAGGCACGCGCCTCTTGCTGATCGCCCACGTAGTGCGAGGCAATGCCGAGCAAGCGATGAGCGAGAATCCCGTTGGCGGTATCGCCCGTCTGCGCGGCGAGCGACGCGAAGCGCCGCGCGAACGCCAGCGCATTGCGCGCCGCACCGGCCGACTGGCTCGCGTTCCACATGCCCCACAACGCGCGCGCTTCGAAGGTCTGATCGCCCGACGCAATCGCGAGTGCCAGCACCTCGGCCCAGATGCCGAGCGTTTCCCGGTTCGGTCCGTTCACATGGACGAGCGCCGCACCGAGCGCGGCGAGCAGCTGCATGCGCAAGCGCAAATGGCGCGGCGAGCGCGCACCCTGATGCATCGCGTCCACGGCGTCAAGAGCGCGCCTTGCCCACACGCAGCATTCGTCGACCAGCGAGAGTTCATAAAGCAGCGACACGAACTTCACCGCCAGCGTTTCGCCCAGCGCAGCGTCACCTTTCGGTGATAACGCCCAGGCCAACGCGGCTCGCAAATCGTCGAGTTGCTCGCGCATGTGGTGGCGCCAATGCTCCGGGCCGACGCCCCCGGCATTTGTGTCATGGGCTTCATGTGCTTCACGCGCATTGCTCGGCGAATCGAATGCGACCAGGTCCGCGAAATAACGTGCATGCCTGAGCGTGACGAGGCGCCGCTCGCCGTTGTCGTCGAGCTTTTGCATCGCGTAGGCACGCGTGGTTTCCAGCAGCCGGTAGCTTGCCTTGCCGTGCTCCGCGTGCATCACGACCAGCGATTTTTCGACGAGTCCCGATAGCGCCGCGATCACGTCGGACTCACGCAAGCCGTCGTCACTCACCATGGCGATCGCCGAATCGATCGTGAAGCTGTTCACAAAAACGCCGAGCCGGCGCAACGTCGTGCGCTCGGTGTCGTCCAGCAAGGCGTGACTCCAGTCGAGCGTCGCCTTCAAGGTCTGGTGGCGCGGCAGCGCCGTGCGATTGCCGCCCGTCAGCATGTTGAAGCGGTCGTCGAGATGGTCGGCGAGTGTCTCGATGCCGAGTATCGCGGCGCGCGCCGCCGCCAGTTCGATGGCCAACGGAATGCCATCCAGGCGGCGGCACACGGTGCCGGTCAGATGAATGCTTCGGTCGTCAAACGAAAAGCGCGCGTCGATCGCGCGGGCGCGTGACAGGAACAACTGCACGGCGCTGCGTTGCAAAACATGCTGGCTCTCATCGTCGCGAGCGGGCACGTCGAGTGACGCCACCCAGTACAGGTGCTCGTCCACGACACGCAGCGGCTCGCGGCTGGTCGCGAGAATCCGGATGGCCGGACTCACGTTCAATAACGCTTCGGCCAGCTCGGCGGCGGGGCAAAGCACGTGCTCGCAGTTATCCAGTACGAACAGCACGCGCCGTTCGCCGAGTTCCTTGCTGACGCGCGCCAGCGTAAGCGGCCCGCTCGCCGCGCTCACGCCGACGCTGTTGGCGAACATGGCAAGCACGCTATTTGCGTCGACGGCGGACGCCAGCGGCACCAGATAGACGCCTTCCGGAAAGTGCGCCAGCGAGCTGCGCGCGATCTCGATGGCCAAACGGGTCTTGCCGATCCCGCCGGAACCGACGAGCGTGACATGGCGCGTTGAAGCGAGCGCCTGCGCAACGTCGCTGATGGCCTGATCCCGGCCGATCAGCGATGAGCTATTGGCAGGCAGATTGTTGGGGACGTTGCGAACCGACGGGACTGGTTCGGAGGTATCGGGCGCGTTGTCGCGAACGGCGTTGGCCGGCTGTTCCGCGCAAGCCTCTCTGGATACCAGCCGGTAGCCTCTTCCCGACACGGTCTGTATCAGGTTGCGGCTCTCGCCCAGCACCTTGCGCAAGGCGGACATATGCACCTGAAGATTGTTCTCTTCAACGATGGTGTCCGGCCATACCTGTTCGAGCAGGGCGTCCTTCGACACCAGCGCGCCGTTCGCGGCGATCAGCACGGCGAATATGTCGAATGCACGGGTGCCGATGCGCACAGGCTGTCCGTCGAGCAACAGCTCTCGGCTGGCGAGGTCCACCTGAAGCGGGCCAATGCGGGTCATTGCCTGAGTATCCAAGACACAGCGGGATGAGGAACCGCTGAGGACTGACTGCTCAGCGAAGCGTCCCCGAAGTCTAGATCAACCGCGAGTACGCATGCGCGGAAAAAACTGATCCTATCGTTCAAATTTTTTGTACTGAGCAAGCGGCTGCCGGCTGCGGCTCGCGCGGTCTAGCGCGAGTCGCCTGACATGAGAGTGGACGGCATGCACGCGATGACGGAAGCCAGAATCATGGCGTCCGCATTGGCCGGGATCGCGCTGCGTACTCTCGGCTTGTAGATCACATCGTCACGGCGAATCGTCGCGCCGCTCAGAGCGCAGCGTCCCTTGCTGCGCGCGCGGCAGCAGATCCACACCTGGTCGACATATTGGCAACGGGTCGCATCCTGCCAGAGCACGGCAATCGACGTATCCGACAGACGCTCGAGCACTTCGATCTGGATATGCCGCGACGGCGCGTGCGCGGCGGCGACGCGTTTCGCCCGCGCCTTCAGATAGGCTTCACCTTCGGTCTCATTGCAATAGTCTGCCAACAGCCGGTTGATCACGTGGTTCCACACTGGCGCGCGGCCGTCGTCCGGCATTGCCGACGGGTTCTCGCTGACCTGGCAGTACGCTTGACGACGATCGCGCGTCTCGTGCTGAGCCGTCTCGGTGCGTTGCTTCAAGGGGGTGTCGATATGCATGATGCTGCTCCCGAAGTGTTTGCGGGTAGAACCGGGTCCCTCTTCCGACACGCCTCGCTGACGACGTGGTGCCGATACGGCGTTACCAGCCGAACTTGAGTTCGGCGCCTACATAGTCGGAATTGCGCGCACCCAGGTCGCGCAGCGACGGACCGACCTGGAAATGTACGGCTTCGAGCGCGGCGGCGAGATTCGCGGTGACCGCATAGTCGGCGCGCAGCTGCGTGTAGAAACCGGTCCAGCGGCTGCCGTGTCCGGCGGTTCCCGGCACGACCGCCGAGCCTTGTTGATACACCGCGTCGGCGGTGGTCTCGCGCCATTGCAGCCCCACGCCCGCGAGCAGCGACAGCTTGCTGTTCGGTTTGACGATGAGCGAAGGCTTGACGTGAATCACGTTCGAGTAGCCCGTATAACCAGCGAGCGCGAAGTAGTAGCCGTTCGGAAAGAGCGGATTGAAGGTGCCGATGCGGCTGTCTCCTGGATGCGTGTCGCCTGAGGCCGCATCCACTTGCAGGCCGAGACGCGGGGTCCACGGCAACGAAGCCAGCGTGTAGCCGGCGAGCGTGCCCACCGCCCATGCGCCGATCGTCTTGCTGCCGACATGGCCCCACTGATACATCGCCTCCGCGTCCCAGTCGATGTGATTGACGGAGCCCGCGTAACGCGCGTCGAACACGTCGCGATGTTCGTCGCCGGTGGCGTCGAGAAAGCGCGCATTACTGCGGTTGTAGCGGGAGTAATAGGCGGACAGGTCGCCCGGACCGACGGCCTTGCGCTCCACCCGCGCGCCGCTGAACGTCAGGTCGCGATTGGAGACGTCGTCGAAATCCGAGTTGTCGCGGTACTGCACCGGCTGCGTCGCATAAGCGATCCAGCGCCACGGGCCGGTTTCATAATCGGCCCAGATGGCGTCGAAGGCCTGGCGCACGTTCGGGCCGTCACGCACGGAGATGAACCGCTGCAAGTCGAACGCCATCTCCTGCCGGCCGACACGAAACTTGAAGGTGCCGGGACCGAGCGGCTCGGTAATGGCGACGAACGCCTGGCGCAAGTCGAGCGGATTCTTGTCGACCGGCGAGACGTTGTCCTTGCCGAACGGACGTGCATCCTCGAACTGCGTGAAGATCTGCACGTGCGGGCCGAGGCGCACATCCGCGTGGACTTCAAGACGTTGCAGCACGTACGTGTCGTCGCGGCCCGAACCGAGGCCGAAGAGCGGCGCGTCGTTCATTTCGAGCCGCTCGCGCAGCACCATGCCGAGCGAGATATATGCGTCGGGATTGCCGAACAGCGGAATGTATTTCAGCGAATCGAAGGGCTTCTTCGGCACGCACGGATTGGCCAGCGCCGACCAGTTTTCCTGCCAGCGATTGAACATGACAGCCGGCCGCGCGCATGAAGTGCTTGCGGCCGCCGCCGTGCTGCTGGGCGTGCCGGTCGTGCTGGTATCCTCTGCGCCGCCGAGCGCAGTATCCGCCGCCGACGCCGGCAGCGCGGCCGCCAGTCCCGTGCTGATCAACAGCGCACGGGCGGCACGCAGCGCCGAACGCCGCCGCAACGCCTGCAAGTTCTGGATGAGGCCTGCTTTACTGGACATCGTGCACTTCGGCGATATACCCACCCGGGAATTCGAGCACGGCGCTCTTGCCTGCTTCGCTGCTATACGGCTGCGACAGCACCTTCGCGCCGGCCGCTTGTGCGCGCTCGAGAGTCTGCGTCAGATCGTCGACGGCATAGCCGGTCGTTTCACGTCCGAACGGGAACGGCAGCTTGCCGTCCGTGACGAACACCACCATGCGGCCGAAGCCCGAATTGATCCGGATCTCGCGAATCGTCTCGCCAAGCCGGCCAATCACGCCGGCATCCGCGCGCGGGTTATCCGACACGACCTTGCCATGCGAAAAATGCAGCCAGCGGCGCACGAAGTTGTTGGCTTCATAACGCGACACATAGACGCGGTTATCCGGCACGCTGTGCAGCGGCGCATAGTTCGGCGCCTTGGTGTGCCAATAGAGCTGCATCGTCAGGCCGCCCGGCCACTGGATGATCGCGTCCTTGCCGATCGGATCGTCGAAGCTATCGACCAGCACGTCGGCGCCCGCCGCGCGCGCCGCCTTTACCGCCTGGTCGATGTTGGTGACCAGATAGCCGGTCCGCTCATTGCCGAACGGATAGGGAATCGGCGTTTCGAAGCCGAACACCGACAGCATGCCGACCGGCGTCTGCACGTATTGCGACGCGGTCTTGCTCGGCGTCGGCGTCACGGTGAACACCGCGCGCGGCGATGCCTTGCCGCCGAACGTGGCGAGAAAGCTGGTGACGAACGCGTCGAGATCCGCCGAGGCGACATACACGTGTGTCGTGTCGTACTGCGCGCCGACCGAGACGTCGGGCATGCGCGCCGCGAGCGCGGTCTTGTTCGAGACTTCCGGCGGGCCGTTATCGGCGAAAGCGGACGACACCGGCGCGAGGCCGATCAACACGGCAGCGCAGAAGGCCGCGATGGGACGAAACCGTTGAAGCGAAGTGAACATGTGATTACCCGATGGTGTTAGCAAGATCTGAACGGACGGCTTGCAGGATCAGCCGCCCTCTTTTGTCGCGCCGGGCGTGGCCGGCTTTTGCGCCGAGGTGCTCTGCTGCGATTCGGCGACCCGAACCGTGGCCGTCTGCGCGAAAAACTGCGCCTTGACGACCGGTATCGCGTGCTCGCCCAGCACCATCCCAAGCAGGCCGGCGAGCGCGATCAGTGGCGGCGCCGGCGACTGCACCTTGAGCAGCCAGTAGAGAAGTCCAATGCCGAAGCCAACGCCCAATGAAATGATGTAGCCCATTCTGATTTCCTTTCGATGCCCGCTTGCGGCGTTCGCGTGGCCCGTTTCCAGGCGGCGTCAGACACGCGGCGAGCCAGTCGTCATATGCGGCGAACCGCGTCAATTCGCCCAGTCGGAACCCAGCACCAGCCCGCAGAAATTCAGCCGGCGATAGTTCGGGTCCCACCGGTCCAGCACGTCGGCATTCACGGTGCCGAACGTCGTCTCGGGACGATGCTCCATGCCGCGCGCGTAGGCTTCGAGGATCTTCTTCTTGAAGCCGGCTTCGCGCGGACAGGCCTGCACGATCTCATCGCGCTGCTGCGCGGTGAATTCGTCATAACGGGCACCGCGAATATCCATCTGCACGCCCGCGCTCACCAGCGCGACGAGCGGCGACAAATGCTCGGGAATGCCCGGCGTGGTGTGCAACGCGATCGCCGCCCAGACCTCGTCGATCGCGCCGGCGGCGGCGCCGTACTGCAGCATGAAGTCGCGCGCCTCATTCGCGCTGTCCACCTCGTAGCGATACGGAGAGCGCCGGTGTCGCACATTCAAACCGACGTTGTGAAACAACGCGCTCACGTACAGCAACTCCGGGTCGAACGTCAGCTTGTCGCGAGAGCCGGTCAGCGCGCCGAACAGAAACGCCCTGAGCGCGTGATGAAACATCAAGCCGGACTCCGCGGCCCGAATCTGATCGGTTGCCGCCCGCGCCATCGGACTGTCGGGAAAGCCGACTCCCGCAATGTTCTTCTTCATGTCATCTTCTCCCTATCCGGCACGCCGCCGCGGGTGCGCATCGCCGACCGACCGATCAATGCAGCGTACCGAATTAACCTCATAAAGACTTTGGCGAATCCTTAAAAAGACTGAATCGATGCGGCGCGTCTCGCTGCGCTCACAACGTGAGTTCATGAATGCGCCGAACGCCGTCGCGAATCCATTGCAGCAGACCGCCGGAGCTTGGGTCGGCGTCGTCCGTCGACGCCAGCATCAGCTTCTCCGTTTCATGGTGTTCGGACAGCAGCCGGCACATCTCGCGCGCCACTTCGGGACGCCGCGCGAGAATCGGCGTCAACGCGGCCTTGTCGAGCTGGAACACCGTGGCGTGCGTCATCGCATGAACGACCACGCCAGTTCTAACGCCGGCGAGGATGCCCGACTGACCGATGGAGTCCCCCGGCGCGAGCCGGCGCAATTCGACCTCGCCGCTGTCCTTCGGCACGCTCACTTTCGCCACGCCGCGCGCCAGAATGTGCAGCGCGTGGCTGCTTTCATCGGCGGCGCTGTAGATGGTCTCGTCCATGTCGAACTCGTGGCATGTCAGTTGCGAGGCCAACTCCGCGATCCCACCGTCGTCGAGCGTCTGGAAGATGAGCACGTTGTGCAGCAGGCGCTGCTTTTCATTCGCGGCGTCGACCACGGGTTCGGGCACGGACAACGGACGCAGCACCACGCCGCGCGATAACAGATGCCGGTGCGCCAGATCGAACAGCTCGTTGCGCACCTCGGTCTTCTTGCCGAGCGCATCGACGTAGCAGACGATCTCGTATTCGATCGCGTCATTGGTCGCCCGCCGCACGCTGACGACCGGCTTCGGATCCGCGAGCACGTTCTCCGAACTGGCGGCGGCGTTGGCGAGCGCCTGCAACACGGTAGCGGGCCGGATCGACGGCTTGACCGGCAGCAGTACGCTGATGCCGTGCGTGTGCGAAGGCTGGTTGGCGTTGACGATATTCGTGCGCGCCGCCACGCTGTTGGGAATCACGACGATATTGCCCTGACCGTTGAGCAGGCTGGTCGCGCGCCAGTTGGTCTCCACCACCTTGCCTTCGACCTCGCCGATGGTGACCCAGTCGCCGATCGCAAAAGGCTCCGTTGCGTTGAGCACCACGCCCGAAAACACGTCGTTGAGCGTGCTCTGGATCGCGAGACCGAGCACGATCGCGAGTGCACCCGAGGTCGCGAGCAGGCCGCGCACCGGCAGTTCAAGCACGAAGGCAATCGCACCGACCCCGGCCGCGAGGAACACCAGCGCACCGAGCACGTCCTGAAACAGGCGCTCCTCGTGCCATGTCTCCGGCAGCACCGTGCGATCCAGCACGATCGTCACGAGCCGCGCCCCTTGCAACCACCACACCACCTCCAGCAATTGCGCGAGCAGATGGCGCAACGGCTCGTCCGGCCATGGCGCCGCACGCAGCGGATTCATGCCATAACTGAACAGCACGTAAGTCGACAAGCCGAACATCAGCGCACGCAGCGCGAGACGCCCCTTGTCCGTTTTACGGCTCATGAACCGCCAGGCGAGGAAATCGAGAACCAGGATGCCTAGCCCATACAGCACGCCATCGTCGAGGGTCGGCATAAAGGTTCTCGCTTGTCGGGTGGCACGAAGCGGTGGCTGTCAGAACGCGAAACAGCTACATCCCAGCGCGCCCCAGAAACCATTCGAATCGCTGACCGGCACGTTCTTGCGCCACGCCCAACCGTGCGCATGGGCATGCACGCCGCACAGATTGACGCAACCGTCCACGCACGCGACCGCGGTCGGCTTGTAACGGCTGTAGCCGCCGAATTCCGTGACCGGCGACCACGACGGACTGACCGGCAAGTCCGGCGGCGCGAGCGGCGCGAACTCGTCGTCCGCATAGACCACCTTGCCGCCCACCACCGTCATGTTCGAGGTGAGGAACTTGATGCGGCTCTCGTCGACCGAGAAGTAGTCTTCGCTGAGCACCGCGAAGTCCGCGAACTGGCCGGGCACCAGCGCGCCCTTGCGGTCTTCCTCGTTCGAGAACCATGCGCTGCCCACCGTGTAGCGGCGCAACGCCTCCATCCGGTCGAGCTTGTTCTCGCTCGAATACATCGACGTGCCGCCCACCGTCTTGCCCGACACCATCCAGTAGAGCGAGACGAACGGATTGAAACTCGCGACGCGCGTCGCATCCGTGCCCGCGCCGACCGGCAGGCCGGCGTCGAGCATGTGGCGGATCGGCGGCGTGCGCTTCACCGCCTCCTCACCGTATTGACGGATGAAGTACTCGCCCTGATACGCCATGCGATGCTGGATCGCAATGCCGCCGCCGAGCGCGTGCACACGCTCGATATTTTTCTGCGTGATGGTCTCGCAGTGATCGAAGAACCAGCGCAGCCCGTTGAACGGAATCTCGGCATTCACGCGTTCGAACACGTTCAGGAAGCGTTCGATCGATTCGTTGTAGGTCGCATGCAGACGGAACGGCCAGCGGTTCGCCACCAGCAGTTTGACGACTGTCTCGAGTTCGTCCTCGAGCGCGTCCGGCAAATCGGGACGCGGTTCGAGAAAGTCTTCGAAGTCCGCCGCGGAAAACACCAGCATTTCGCCAGCGCCGTTCATGCGCAGGAAATCGTCGCCCTCGCCGGGCTTGGTCATCTTCACCCACTTGGCGAAGTCTTCGATTTCCTTTTTGGCGTTCTGCGTGAACAGGTTGTAGGCGATACGCACGGTCAGTTCGCTGTGCTTCGCCATGTCCATGATGACGGCGTAGTCGTCGGGATAGGCCTGATAGCCGCCGCCCGCATCGATCGCGCTCGTCACGCCCAGGCGGTTCAACTCGCGCATGAAGTGGCGCGTGGAATTGCGCTGATCCTCGGGCGCGAGTTTCGGGCCTTTCGCGAGCGTCGCGTACAGCAACCCGGCGTTGGGCCGTGCGATCAGCATGCCCGTCGGATTGCCGCGCTTGTCACGCTGGATCTCGCCGCCGGGAGGATTGGGCGTGTCTTTCGTATAGCCGACCGCGCGCAATGCCGCTGCATTCAGAAGCGCACTGTCGTACAGATGCAGAACGAACACCGGCGTATCCGGCGCAATCGCGTTGATTTCTTCGAGCGTCGGTCCGCGGCGCTCGGCAAACTGGAATTCGTTCCAGCCGCCCACCACGCGCACCCACTGCGGCGCCGGCGTGCGGGCCACCTGCTTGCGCAACATGTCGAGCGCGTCCGCCAGCGACGGCACGCCGTCCCAGCGCAACTCCAGGTTGAAGTTCAGGCCGCCTCGAATGATGTGCAGGTGCGAGTCGTTCAGGCCCGGAATGACCGTACGGCCTTTCAGATCGACGTGCCGCGTGGCGTCGTTGGCGTGCCGCATCACTGCATCGCGCGATCCCGCGGCGACGATGCGGCCGTTCGCCACGGCGAGCGCGTCGGCGAACGAGCGCTTGTCGTCCTGCGTGGCGATCTTGCCGTTGAAGAAGACGACCTCGGCCGGCGTCGGCGCGGAAGGTGTGGAAGTCATGGCGATCCTCATGGGAGAGCGCTCCGGTTGGCGCGCGCGGAGCTATGTCCGGGCAAGCCCGGAAATCGGGAAACAGGGAGGCCTGGAGGCGCACACAGGGCGCGCCTTCCATCGAGCATTCGAACAGGTGCTGCGGCCGGCAACGGCGCATCGGGGACGCCGGCACGCCGTCGCCGAACGGCCCGGCGTCTGTCGATACGGATTGGCCGGCGTCATGTCACGCCGGTCGCGGCGAATCAGCCTGCTTCGCTCGCGTGCTCGCCGAGAATCGACTTGGCGTAACGCACGCCGATGCCGTATGCGCTGTGCGCCTTCAGGATGTCCATGCAGCCTTCGTACGTTTCGCTGCGTCCCCAGTCGCGTTGCAGTTCGAACATGTACTGGAACGAGGTCATCGGCACCGCGCCGGCCTGGATGATGCGTTGTACCGCGCGTTCGTGTGCTTCCGTGGTGATGTCGCCGCAGGCGTCGGTCGGCACGTAGATTTCGTAGCCTTCGTTGATCATCTGGATAGTCGGGAACGACACGCACACTTCCGTCCACAGGCCGGCGATCACGATCTTCTTGCGGCCGGTCGCCTCGATGGCCTTGCGAAAATTCACGTCTTCCCACGAGTTCATCGACGTGCGGTCGATCGGCGTGTACTCCGGAAACACCGATTGCACTTCCGGCACCATGTCGCCGCTGAACGACTTGGCGGCCACCGTGGTCAGGATCGTCGGGACTTTGAAGAGCTTCGAGGCCTTTGCGATCGCCTGGACGTTGTGCAGAATGGTGGTGCGCTCATGCGACGTCGCTCCAAAGAACATCTGCGGCTGATAGTCGATCAGGGCAACCGCACATGAATCAGGGGTCAAGAGTTCTTTCGGCATTACGGGCTCCGTATTGAATGGACAAAGCAGTCTGAGTGACTTGCCGTGCTCGCTCGAGCAGCGAGTGAAAAACTGGAACCGAGTTTATCGACGGCGCTGCGCGGAGTCCTTGTCGAAGTCCTTAATCGTTATTAAAAAAGACCCAATGAAAGCGTGCGGCGCGACGCACGGCGCGCGCTGATAACGCCGACCGGCGAAGATCCGCATTCAGAACAATTAAGCAATCTGAAGTTCTCTACAGTGCCTCGCACCATGCATTGAAGGCTGCGATGTCGCGTGATGCATCGTCAGGACGGGACGTCCTTCAACAACACAAGACTGGAGAGAAAGCCTGGCTAGCCCGTCTGGAATTCCGTCGGCGAATCGCCAGACGAACCTCGCCATTCGAAGGCCGGCCGTGCATCTCACCTTTCCAATTCAGCAAACAGCCAGTCCTGAAAGCTGCGCAGCTTCGGCAAGTCGGCACGCGACTTCAACAGATTCAACGTATAGCCATTCACGCTGAGTCCCTCCACACCGAACGGCGCGACGAGCCGCCCGGTTTCCAGTTCGCGTTGCGCAAGCAGCAGACTCTCCAGACACACCCCCAGGCCGTCGACCGCGGCGCTCAACGCCATGAACGAACGGTCGAAGCGCGGCCCGCGTCCAATATCGATCCGCGTCTTCCGATGCAAACGCATCCAGTCCCGCCAGCCGACCAGACAACCTTCGCTGTGAATCAGCGGATGGTGCTGCAGGTCCGCGACGCTGATGAGCGGATAGTCGCCGCTCATCAGCGCCGGCGCGCATAGCGGCACGATCGTCTCCGGCGGCAACTCCAGCACCAGGGTGCCGGCCGGTTGCAGCTTGCGCGGACCATAGCGAATGTCGATATCGACCGCTTCCGAAATCAGGTCCGCCGCTTCCGATGACGCATTCAAACGCACGTCGATATCGGTATGCGCCGCGCTGAAGCGCGCGATGCGCGGCATCAGCCATTGGGTCGCGAAACTCGGCGTGCAGTGAATCGTGAGGATGTCGCTCTTCGCCACGCGGCCGATCTCGCGCGTGGCCGCATCGATGCGTGCGAACGCCGACGTGATTTCCTCTGCGTATTGCCGCCCCGAGTCCGTCAGCAGCACCGTGCGATGCAGCCGATGGAACAGACGAATGCTCAATTGCTCTTCGAGCAGCTTGATTTGATGGCTGATCGCCGAGGGCGTCACGAACAGTTCTTCTGCTGCGAGCGCGAACGACGAAAGCCGGGCGGCCGCTTCGAAGGCTTGTATCGACTTGAGAGTGACGCGATTGTGCATGGCAGCATCCACGTGAATTCAATTCATCTATCGACCCATCTTAATTCGTTTGAGCGCTTGCAGGCGCGCGATTACGCTTGTCATCACTGGCTGCGGCGTCAATGCGGCCCACGCAAAAGACCTAGGAGACAACAGTGAACATCAGCGAAACCGCGCCGTATCCCGAACTCGCGGAGCACGCCTATCAGATCCGCCGCAACGCCCTGCGTATGGGCGAGGTGCAAGGCCAAGGCTATATCGGCCAGGCGCTCGACATTGCCGACGTGCTGGCGGTCGCCTACTTCCGCGCCATGCGTTATCGCGCCGACGACCCCGACTGGGAAGGCCGCGACCGCTTCCTGCTCTCCAACGGTCATTACGCGATCGCCTTGTACGCGGCGCTGATCGAAGCCCGCATCATCGCCGACGAAGAACTGGAGACCTACGGCAGCGACGACAGCCGCCTGCCGATGTCCGGCATGGCGAGCTATACGCCCGGCATGGAGATGTCCGGCGGCTCGCTCGGCCAGGGGCTGACGATTGCGGTCGGCCGCTGCCTCGGTCTTAAGCGCAAGGGTTCGGACGCCACCGTCTACACGCTGTTCTCGGACGGCGAACTCGACGAGGGCGCGGTGTGGGAAGGCCTGATGTCCGCCGCGCACTGGAAGCTCGACAACCTGATCGCGATGGTCGATGTCAACAACCAGCAGGCCGACGGGCCGTCTTCGGCGGTCATGGCGTTCGAGCCGCTGGTCGAGAAGTTGCAGGCGTTCGGCTGGTTCGTGCAGCGCGTGGACGGCAACGATCTCGCGGCGGTAGTCGCCGCGTTCGATGCGGCGCGCGCGCATCCCGAAGCGCAGCCGCGGATCATCGTCTGCGATACGCGCATGGGCTGTGGCGTGCCGTTCCTCGAAGCACGCGAGAAGAACCACTTTATCCGCGTCGATGCGCACGAGTGGCAACTCGCGCTGCAGGCGCTGGAAGCCGGGAGAACCGTATGAGCGCCGCCGCACCGAAACCGCGTCTGAAGACTTCGGCGATGATCGCCTCGATCGCCGGTGAAGGCCAGATCACCCGCTCCGCGCCGTTCGGCCACGCGCTGGTGGAACTGGCGCGCAACCGGCCCGAAGTGGTCGGCATGACCGCCGACCTCGGCAAATACACCGACCTGCATCTGTTCGCGAAGGAATTCCCCGAGCGCTTCTATCAGATGGGGATGGCCGAACAACTGTTGATGGGCGCCGCCGCCGGCATGGCGCACGAAGGCGCGCAGCCGTTCGTCACCACCTATGCGGTGTTCGCCGCGCGCCGCGCTTACGACTTCATCCACCAGGCGATCGCCGAGGACAACCTCGACGTCAAGCTGGTCTGTGCGCTACCCGGCCTCACGACCGGCTACGGCCCGAGCCACCAGGCGGCCGAAGACCTCGCCCTGTTCCGCGCGATGCCGAACCTCACGGTGATCGATCCGTGCGACGCGCTCGAAATCGAACAGATGGTGCCGGCGATTGCCGACCATCGCGGCCCGGTGTATGCGCGGCTCTTGCGCGGCAACGTGCCGGTCGTGCTCGACGAATACGACTATCAGTTCGAACTCGGCAAAGCCAAGCTGCTGCGCGACGGCGCCGAAGTGCTGATCATCTCGTCCGGGATCATGACGATGCGTGCGCTCGAAACGGCCAAGGCGCTCGCCACGGACCGCATCGACGTGGGCGTGCTGCATGTGCCGACCATCAAGCCGCTCGACGCCGTCACGCTGCTGCGCGAAGCGCGCCGGCCGGGGCGTCTCGTGATCGTCGCGGAGAACCACACGGTGATCGGCGGGCTCGGCGAAGCGGTGGCCACCGTGCTGCTGACCAACGGCGTCACGCCGCCCTTCCGTCAGATCGGCCTGCCCGACGCCTTTCTCGATGCCGGCGCGCTGCCGACACTGCACGACCGCTACGGCATTTCCACCGAGGCGATGTGCGACACGATCAAAGGCTGGCTGCGCTAGGCATTGAATCGATCCGTAGGGCAAATCGTAATCACCGATTGCCAACCACGCAGCACAACATAAGCATCACACTCAGGAGATCCGCATCATGTCAGAGTCACGTCTTCTCGACGGCAAGGTCGCCGTCATTTCCGGCGGCGCGTCGCCGCGCGGCATCGGCATGGCGACCGCACGCAAATTCGCCGCTCATGGCGCGCGCATCGCCATTTTCGATCTCGACGAAAAGGCCGCGATCGAAGCCGCCGCTTCGATCGGGCCGGAGCATCGCGGCTATGTGTGCAACGTCACCGATCGCGGCGCATGCCAGGCTGCTGTCGAGCGCACCGTCGCCGATTTGGGTTCGATCGATATCCTGATCAATAACGCCGGCATCACCCAGGCGGCCAAGCTGCTCGACATCGACCCGGAAAGCTGGGATCGCATTCTCGATGTCAATTTGCGCGGCGTGCTGTACCTGTCGCAAGCGGTCGTGCCGCAAATGAAGAAGCAGAAGAGCGGTTCGATCGGCTGCATGTCGTCGGTATCGGCGCAGCGCGGCGGCGGCATTCTCGGCGGCCCGCACTATTCGGCGGCCAAAGCCGGTGTGCTCGGCCTCGCGAAAGCGATGGCGCGCGAGCTCGGCAACGACGGCATCCGCGTGAACTGCGTGACGCCGGGCCTGATCCAGACCGACATCAACGCCGGCAAGATCAGCGACGACAAGCGCGTCGAGATTCTCGCGGGCATTCCGTTGAATCGCCTCGGCGTGCCCGACGACGTAGCCGGCGCGTTCCTGTTCCTCGCGTCGGACCTGTCCTCGTATATCACCGGCGCGGTGATCGACGTGAACGGCGGCATGCTGATTCACGGCTGATTCAAGGCCGATTCGTCCAGCAGGACGAGCCGTCCGGCGGGAGGCCGGCGGCGGCGATGGAGACACAGTAGTAGATAACAACCAGGCGCGGCGCGCGACACGTGCAGCCGCCGCGCTCGAAGTTCGAAAAACATAACGACGCGCGATTCAGGTTTGGAGGAAGACACCATGACTAACCGTTCGAACGCCCCGCAGGGCATCAGCCGCCGCACCTTTCTGAAAGCCGGTGCGACCTTGTCCGCAGCCGTGCCGTTATGGAGCGTCTCGCGGCGCGCCATGGCGGCGCCCGAGTTTTCATACAAGCTCGCCACCGGCCAGGACCCGACTCATCCGGTCAATATCCGCGCCCAGGAGGCGATCAATCACATTCGCGAGGCGACCAACGGCCGCCTCGACATCAAGCTGTTCCCGCAGAACCAGCTCGGTTCCGACACCGATCTGCTCTCGCAGGTGCGCAACGGCGGCGTGGAGTTCTTCAACCAGGCCTCGTCGATTCTCGCGACGCTCACGCCGGCCGCGGGCATCGTCAACACCGGCTTCGCGTTCAAGGACTACGACGCGGTGTGGAAAGCGATGGACGGCGACCTCGGCAATTACATTCGCGCGCAGATCGGCAAGTCCGGCATCGTGTCGGTCAGCAAGGTGTGGGACAACGGCTTCCGGCAGATCAGTTCGTCCACGCGTGCGCTGCGTGCGCCGGCCGATCTGAAAGGCTTCAAGATCCGCGTGCCGCAGGCGCCGATGCTGACCTCGCTGTTCAAGGCACTCGACGCCGGTCCCGCGCCGATCAACTTCAACGAACTGTATTCGGCTCTGCAAACCGGCGTGGTGGAAGGCCAGGAAAATCCGCTGCCGATCATCGCCACGGCCAAGCTTTACGAAGTGCAGAAGTACATCAGCCTCACTTCGCACGTGTGGGACGGTTACTGGATTCTCGGCAACCGCGCCGCGTGGGAACGGCTGCCGGCGGATATCCGCGCCATCGTCACGCGCGAATTCGAAAAAGCCGCGATGCTGCAGCGCGCGGACATCGCGAAGCTGAGCAGCTCCCTGCGCGACGATCTGAAGACGAAGGGCATCACCTTCATCGACGTGGACCGCGAGTCGTTCCGCGGCGCGCTGGCCAAGACGAGCTTCTACCACGACTGGAAGAGCAAATACGGCGACGAAGCCTGGAGTCTGCTGGAGAAGTCCGTCGGAAAACTGGGGTAATGCGATGACCACGATCTCATATTCGCACGAGCGGCAGCACCGCTTCGCCTGCGCGCTCGATTCGGCGCTCGGGCACCTGGTGGAGATTCCCGCCGCCTTGCTGGTGCTCGCCGAAATCGTCGTGCTGCTGGCCGGTGTGACGAGCCGCTATATCCTGCACTCGCCGCTCGTCTGGTCGGACGAGCTCGCCTCGATGCTGTTCCTCTGGCTCGCCATGCTCGGCGCCGTGATCGCCTTGCGGCGCGGCGAGCATATGCGGATGACAGCGCTCGTGGGCATGGCGCCGCCAGGCGTGCGCGCGTTCCTCGACGTGGTGGCGATCGCCGCGCCGATCGCGTTTCTCGCGATGGTGATCGGCCCGGCAATCAGCTTCGCGCAGGACGAGTCGTTCATCACCACGCCCGCGCTCGAACTGTCCAACTCGTGGCGCGCCGCCGCGTTGCCGGTCGGCTCGGCGCTGATGCTGCTGGTCGCCGTGGTGCGGCTCGCGCGCATGAGCAACTGGCGCCTCGTGCTGGGCGCGCTCACGTCGGTCGGCGCGCTGGTCGGCATTTTCATCGCGCTCGGGCCGGTATTACGCGACCTCGGCAATCTGAACCTGCTGATCTTCTTCGTCGGCCTCGTGGCGCTTGGCGTGCTGAGCGGCGTGCCCATCGCGTTCTCGTTCGGACTCGCCACCTTCGGCTATCTCGCGCTGACCACGAACACGCCGATGCCGGTGGTGGTCGGCCGGATGGACGAAGGCATGTCGCATCTGATCCTGCTCTCCGTGCCGCTCTTCGTGTTTCTCGGCCAGTTGATCGAGATGACCGGCATGGCCGCGGCGATGATCGCGTTTCTCGCGAGCCTGCTCGGCCACGTGCGCGGCGGTCTTTCGTACGTGCTGGTCGGCGCCATGTATCTGGTGTCGGGCATCTCGGGATCGAAAGCCGCCGACATGGCGGCGGTCGCGCCGGTCCTGTTTCCGGAGATGAAAGCACGCGGCGCGAAACCCGGCGACCTGGTCGCGCTGCTCGCCGCGACCGGCGCGCAGACCGAAACGATTCCGCCTAGCCTCGTGCTGATCACGCTCGGCTCGGTGACCGGCGTGTCGATTTCGGCGCTCTTCACCGGCGGCATGCTGCCGGGCATCGTGCTGGCGATCACGCTGTGCATCGTCGTGCAATGGCGCTATCGGCGCGAAGACATGTCGGGCGTCAAGCGCGCGACTCGCGGCGAGATTCTGCGCAAGCTCGTGATCGCGTTTCCGGCAATCGCGCTGCCGTTCGTGATTCGCGCGGCGGTGGTCGAAGGCATCGCGACGGCGACCGAAGTCTCCACCATCGGCATTGCCTATGCGGTTCTTGCCGGCTTGCTGATCTACCGCCGTTTCGAGTGGACGCGCCTCAAGCCGATGCTGATCGATACCGCGACGCTGTCCGGCGCGATCCTGCTGATCATCGGCGCGGCCACCGCCATGGCGTGGGCGTTGACGCAGTCCGGCTTCTCGGGGCAACTCGCGCAGACCTTGGGCGGTTTGCCGGGCGGCGCGGCGATGTTCATGGCGGCGTCGATCTGCATGTTCGTGATTCTCGGCAGCGTACTCGAAGGCATTCCGGCCATTGTGCTGTTCGGCCCGCTGATGTTTCCGATTGCGCGGGCCATGCATATCCACGACGTGCATTACGCGATGGTCGTGATCCTCTCGATGGGCGTGGGCCTCTTCGCGCCGCCGTTCGGCGTGGGCTACTACTCCGCTTGCGCGGTGAGCCGCATCCATCCGGACGAAGGCATGAAGCCGATTCTCGGCTACATCGCCGCGTTGATGGCCGGGCTGATCATCGTGGCCGCCGTGCCGTGGATTTCGACGGGCTTCCTGCATTGAGCCATTGAGTCCGTCAAGCGCGAGGCATGCGGCGTGCCCCGCCTCGCGCGATGTTCTTCCGCCCGTTTCTTCAGGCCGGTTCGTTAGATTTGCCCGATCACCGCCCGCGGCGCATGACGCAGCGGCGTAGAGGAGCCTTTTGCCATGTCCACCACCGAAGCCCTATCTGTTGCACCGAACGCTTCGTCTGCTTCGATCACTTCACCGCCGCAGGTCGCGTCGGTATCAGCCACGCAAGCGGCGCCGTTGCCCTTGGCCGACGCGATCCGTTTCCTCTCCATCGATGCGATTCTGCGCGCCGGCGAAGGCCATCAGGGCGTGCCGCTCGGCATGGCGGAAATCGCGACCGCGCTATTCACACGTCACCTGAAATTCAATCCCGCCGATCCGACCTGGCCCGACCGCGACCGCTTCGTGCTGTCGAACGGCCACGGCTCGTTGCTGCTGTACTCGCTGTTGTATCTCACCGGATATGGCGCGATCGGGCTGGAACAGATCAAGACCTTTCGCGAGCTAGGCTCGCATTGCGCGGGCCATCCCGAGTACGAACCGGCGCACGGTATCGAGGCCACTACGGGGCCGCTCGGCCAGGGCATCGCCAACGCATTCGGCATGGCGATCGCCGAAGCGTATCTCGCGGCGAAATTCGGCAGCGACCTCATCGACCACTACACGTATGCGTTCGTCGGCGACGGCTGTCTGCAGGAAGGCATCGGTCAGGAGATGATTTCGCTGGCCGGGCATCTGCAACTGGGCAAGCTGATCCTCTGCTGGGACGACAATCAGATTACCGACGATGGCAGCACTTCCCTCTCGATCAGCGAAGACGTCAGCGCGCGCTTTCGCGTCGGCGGCTGGCATGTGGTCGAAGTCGACGGGCACGATCTCGAAGCGGTGTCGGCGGCGCTGACGATCGCGCGCGCGGACCCGCGGCCTTCGATGATCGCGTGCAAGACCGTGATCGGCCGCGGCATTGCGCGCCTGCAAGGACAGCGCGGCGGCCATAGCGGCAAGCTGTTCCAGGCGGACGCCGACGCGGCCCGCGACGCACTCGGCTGGCCGCACGCGCCGTTCGAGATACCGGCGGAGATTCTGGCAGCATGGCACGCGGCAGGACGGCGTAGCGACCCGCAGTATTACGCATGGCACGAACGTCTCGCTGCGTTGCCCGCCGCACAGCGCGACGAGTTCGAACGGGTCCAGGCCGGCCACCTGCCGCAAGGCTGGCGCGACGTGCTCGACGACTACCGCAAGCGCGCCGTGGAGCGCGACGAGCCGCAGCCCGGCATCACCGTATCGGGCGAGATCAGCGATCTGCTTGCGCCGTTGTTGCCGGAACGCATGGTCGGCTGCGCCGATCTCGAAGCGCCCACCGGCCACAAGCGCCGGTTGCATGCTTTTACCGCTGAGGACCGCAGCGGCGCCTACGTCCATTGCGGCGTGCGTGAACACGTGATGGGCTCGATGGCCAACGGCATGGCCGCGCACGGCGGCGTGATCGCGACCAGCGTCACCTACCTGGCGTTCTCCGACTATCAACGTCCGGCCATGCGCATGGCGGCGCTGATGGGCCTGCCGGTGCACTACGTGTTCAGCCACGATTCGATCGGTGTCGGCAAAAATGGACCGACGCATCAACCCGTCGAAATTCTCGCCTCGCTGCGCGCGATGCCGAACATGCTCGTGCTGCGTCCCGCCGATGCCGTCGAAGCCGCCGAGTGCTGGGCGCTCGCGCTCCAACATCGGCGCGGGCCGAGCACGCTGGTGTTCGCGCGCCAGGCGCTGCCGTTGGTGCGCCGTGAATATAGCGCCGAGTCGCTCTCGCAGCGCGGCGCTTACGTGCTGGCCGAAGCCGAGGGCGGCACGCCCGCGGTGACGCTATTGGCAACCGGTTCCGAAGTCGCGTTGGCCTTGCAGGCGCGCCGCCAGTTGCAGGACGAAGGCATCGCGACGGCCGTGGTGTCCATGCCGTGCTGGGAGATTTTCGACGAACAGGACGACGCCTATCGCGCAGCCGTGCTCGGTTCCGGCACGGTGCGAGTCGGCGTGGAAGCGGCGTTGCGTTTCGGCTGGGACCGCTATCTCGGCGAACGCGGCGGCTTTGTCGGCATGACGGGTTTCGGCGCGTCGGCTTCGGCGGAGACGCTGTACGAGCACTTCGGCATCACCGCGCAGCATATTGTCGCTGAAGCGAAGCGGCATCTGTAAATCATCGGGGACATGACCATGCATAAGATCGTTTTTCTGGACCGCACGACCCTCGCCCCGCAGATCGTATTGCGCGAGCCGCGCTTCGAGCATCAGTTGATCGAGCACGACCGCACTACGCCGGATCAATTGATCCAGCGCCTCGCTGGCGCATCGATTGCGATTACCAACAAAGTCGCGCTAACCGGCGAAGTGCTGGAGCAATTGCCCGATCTGAAACTCGTTGCGGTGGCCGCGACCGGCACCGATTGTGTCGACAAGGCAGCTTGCCAGCGGCTCGGCATTGCGGTGAGCAATATTCGCGGCTATGCGATCAACACCGTGCCCGAGCATACCTTCGCGCTGATTCTCGCGCTGCGGCGCAATCTGGTTGCCTATCGCGACGATGTGCTCGCCGGCGAGTGGCAAAAGTCCGGGCAGTTCTGCTTCTTCACGCATGCGATTCACGATCTGGCCGGCGCACGGCTCGGCATCATCGGTGAAGGGGTGCTTGGGCAGCGCGTGGCGGAACTCGGCAAAGCCTTCGGCATGCAGCCGATGTTTGCGGCGCACAAGGGACGCGAAGGGCTCGGCCCGCTGTACACGCCGTGGGATGAAGTGCTCGCGACCAGCGACATCATCACCGTGCACAGTCCGCTCACCCCGCACACGCGCAACATGCTGGCCATGCCCGAGTTTCGCGCGATGAAGCGCCGGCCGCTGATCATCAACACGGCGCGCGGCGGACTCGTCGATGAAGCGGCGCTCGTGCAGGCGCTCGATGAAGGGCTGATCAGCGGCGCGGGTTTCGACGTGACCGCGGCCGAGCCGCCCGCCGACGATAACCCGCTGTTGCGCGCCGCCGGCCGGCCGAATGTGATTCTGACGCCGCACGTGGCGTGGGCATCGGACGAGGCGCAGCAGAGTCTGGCGAATCAGTTGATGGATAACATCGAGAACTTCGTCGATGGTGCGCCGAACAATCTGGTGAGCGGGGCGTATTGAATCGATAGCCGCGCCGCCGATTCGTCGTCCGGCGCGGCTGACTATCGCTACCGCCGCTTCAAGCCTGACGGAAAATCGGCGCGCCCCACGGGGCTCCGATCGTACCGCCATCCACGACGATCTCCGCGCCCGTCATTCCCGACGCATCGCCGGAAGCAAGGAACAGCACGGCTGCCGCCACTTCTTCCGGCGCGGCGAGGCGCGCCATCGGAACGCGCGGCGCGAGAGCCTGTTCGGTTCCGTCGAGCGTCGCGCCTTCGCGCGCGCCACGCGTCCAGATCGGCGTGCGCGTGCCGCCGGGGATCACTGTATTCACGCGAATACCACGCTGCACCAACTCCGACGCGAAGACCTTCGCCATGCCCGTGATGCCGGCCTTGGTGGCCGAATACGCCGACGAACCAGGCGAGCCGAGTTCGCGCATCACCGAACCGTTCAACACGACCGCGCCACCCTCGCTCATCAACGGCAATGCGGCTTGCACCGTCAGAAAGACCGCGGTCAGATTGGTGCGAAGAATCGCCTCGAACGCCGCGGCCGTCGTGCCGCCGAGCGGCGTCGGACCGGAGATGCCGGCGTTGGCGAACACGATATCGAGCGACCCGAATTTGCTCTTGATCTGTTCGAACAACGAGTCGATATCCGCTTCGTTATCCAGATTGGCCCGCACGCCCAGCGCATTTTCGCCGAGTTCGGACACGGCCTGATCCAGCTTCGCACTGTCGCGGCCGGTGATCACCACCTGCGCGCCTTCGGCAATCAGCAGCTTCGCCGTGACGAAACCAATGCCGCTATTCCCACCGGTAATCAACGCTGTTTTTCCCGTGAAACGCATCATCTCTCTCCTAGATTGCGCCGCCAACGCGCCGGAAATCACGGCCGTGCGACGCCTGTAACGGTTAGGCGGCCCAAAAACGCCGCCGCGTACGGACATCCGCGCAAGACGCCCTCATCCAACAATCTGCATGTTGATCATCATGCACATTTTCAGTATTATGCTCATCATGCAGATTGTCAAGAGGGGTGACGGAAATGGGCTACTCGCAGGCGCAAAAAGCAGAAAGCCGTCAGCGTGTGCTGGAAACGGCGGCGCGGCAGATTCGGGAAGACGGGATCGATGCGCTCGGCGTGGCGGACTGCATGCGGCGCGCCGGCCTCACGCATGGCGCGTTCTACGGCCACTTCGAGTCGCGTGACGCGTTGATCGTCGAGGCGCTGGAATATGCCGTCGCGCAAAGCGAGAAACGTATCGCCGCTTCGATCGCGGCGGCGAATTCGAACGGGTCGGCGAAGAAAGAACCGTTGCGGGCGTTAGGCGAAATGTTTCTCAGCGAGAAACACATCAAGAATCCGGGCAACGGCTGCGCGTTGTGCGCGCTTGCCGGTGAGGCGCGGCACGCGGCACCGGAAGTTCGCGATCGTCTCACGCAATACGTGCACAAACTGGCATCGCGAATCGCGCAGACGTTGGCCGGCGATAGCGAAAACCTGGCGCTCGGCATCGTCGCGACCATCGTCGGCGCGGTGACGCTCGCGCGCGCCGTCGACGACCCCGAACTCGCCAGATCGATTCTCGCGGGCTCGCTGGATCTGATCGTGGCGCAAGGCGGTGACGCTTAGCTTGATGTAGCGCCGCCGGCATCAACCGGCGCCGCCCTTCTGTTGCTTCAATGCGCGTCGGGAAATGCGAGGCGCGCGTCAGCGGCTCAATGATCGTCGTCGCGATCGGGGCCGCACGTGCGGTCCGAGTCGCCGTGGTCATGACGATGATCGCCGTGACGATCGTCATCCACGCCGGGCAGTTTTTGCGCGACGTACGCGGGCAAGTCGCTCGGGTCCCACGCGAAGGCGAAAAACTGATTCGGGTTCGCAATGCCGGCCGGATGGTTGGTGTCGGTGATCGTGCCCAGGAAGTCGTTGTCGTTGGCGACGAACAGCGTGTGCTTCTTCACACCGCCGACCACGACGTCAGGACCGAACGCGAGACCCTCCAGCTTCGCCGGAATATCGTTCGCGTTGTAGCCGTGCGCGGTGAGCGTGGCGACCACATCCAGAAACAGCGTCTTCTGCACCGCGTACGGCGCGAGGCCGGCCTCGCCGCTCGTGTTGCTCACGTCCTGAGCGCCGTTCAGGTCGATATGGAACACCTTCTTGAACACGGCCGTCGAATTGTCGCCTAGCCCCTGCCCGTCCCGCTCGTCCATCAGCAATTCGTGATCGTTGACGGCGACCACGTCGCTGATGGTCGGATATTTAGGCTTGGCCGCCGTGCCGATGTTCGTCAGCGGATACGCGAACTGGGTCGTCCTGCCCGTGCGCACGTCGATCCTGACGATGCGCGTGTAAGCGCCGTTCGTGCCACCATCCTGGATCAGCGGGCTTTGCATTGCGCCGAACAGCGTCTTGCCGTCCGGCGAGATCGCGAGGCCTTCCATGCCCTTGTTGGCGACGCGGCCCGAGGTGTTCTCCGATATTTCGTCGTTGCCGATCGGGCTCAGCGTGGCAACCGCGAATGCGTCCGGCAGCTTATATGTGTCGATGCGGCGGCCACTGCGGCGATCGAAACGATAGACGTAAGGGCCGTATTCGTCCGAGATGAAGACGCTGTCGCCGTCATTGCTCACGCGCACGCTTTCGGGATCGAAGCGCGCGTCGCGGTCGTCCGTCGACAGGCGCGTCGGATCGAAGTTGTCCGAGCGGCCGGTGAAGTAGCTGGTGTGATTGCGGCGGTTGAGCGCCGGCGCGCCGTTAGGCACGCCCGCGGCAGCGCCTGTGCCGTAAACCAGCCTGTCGTTGGTGTGGAGCAGCGTCGTGGCGAGCAGGGTCGGCGTCATCGTGTACGGAAGCGAGGCGCCGGCCGCGCCGGGTTTCAGACGCAGGCGCAAGGTCTGAAAACGGTTGATATACGAGGCGGTGTCGTCGATCGCCGCGTTGTACGACACGGCATTCGGGCCACGGTCCGGCACGGCGACGAACGTATGGCAGCCCGCGTAACCGATGCCTGAACCGAGGCCGCCGAGCAGATTGCCCGCCACACCGTTCTCCAGCGGCGCCGCGGTTTCCTTCGATAGATCGCCCGTGAGGCCGCTCAGTTGGCCAACCGCAATAAGATCGACGCCGGCGTGCGCGACCGTTGCGACGAAAAGCGACGAAGCGATCGCCGTCAGAGCAAAGATTCTTGAACGAGCCACGGTGTCTCCTTGAGTGGAATGCTTGTTGTCGACGGATCGGGCGCGCGACGTCGTACATGGGCGCTTGGTCCGCGTGGAGGTGCGAAAGACGTGAAGGCGGGCCGGCCTGCGGCCCGTCGGCCGATTGAAGGCCGTCGGTAATACTGCGTGAGGTTCGTGACCGAATAATGACGTCGAGAACCAGCCTCGAAGCGTCGGCGGCAGTATTGCACTGCGCCAGAAAAGTCGCTGAGCGACCGCGAACCCTACCCGATCACCAATCCCGCGTCGGCCAGCGAGCGGCGCAGCCCGAGCTTCGGATACGCGCGATCGACCGCGCGCACGTCGGCGCGCGTTTCCTCGATGATCCAGTCGCGCACGTCGGCCGCGGCCGGCCGCAGCGCGCGGCTCTCCGGCCACACCAGACAGCAGCGCCGGTTCGTGACGATCAGTTCCTGTTCCGCTGGCTGAAGCGCGCCCTCCAGCAGCCAGTGCGACACCACGTTGAGCCAGCCGAGCGCGACGCCCTGGCCGAGCAACGCGGCCTGCACGACGATCGCGTAGTCGTTGAAGCTCAGCATGCTCGCGGCGTGCCGCCCGTGTGCGGCGAACGCTTCAAAGCGGTCATGCCAGCCGCGCTCGCCGTCGTCCATGACGATCACCGTGTCGCCATGCGCGCGTCCCGCCTCCGTGGCGGCGGTCTCGTCATAACGCCGGTTGCACACCGGCAACAGCGTCTCCGGCATGACCAGCACGCTGTTCTCGCCGATCTCGTCCTCGCGCCGAAAGCGCATGCCGAGATCGACGTCGACGAGCGGCCCGCCGATCCGCCCCGAGATCAGTTGGAATCGCAAGTCGACGTTCGGGAACGCCTGATTCAGCCGGTTCATGCGCGGCATCAGCCAGTGCGTGGTGAAGGCCGTGGACACCGACAGCGTGACCGACTCCACACCCGTGGCGCGCGCCTCGATCTCGCGGATCGCGCCTTCAATGCCGTTGAAGCCCTCGGAAATCTTCCGGTAAAGGATCTTGCCGTTCTCGGTCAGCTCGATGCCGCCGCGCACCCGCTCGAACAGGCGCACGCCGAGATGGTCTTCCATGCGCGCCAGCATGCGGCTCACCGCGGGCTGGCTCACATATAACTCCTGCGCCGCGCGCGTGAAGTTGCCGCAGCGCGCGGCAGCTTCGAACACGAACAGCGCATTGGCGCTCGGAAGTTTTTTGCGAAGGTTAGGCATGACCTGATGTTATGCCTTCTCCAACAATTTGGGAATTGCCGCCAAAAAGGACGCAGCCTATATTTTCCCTAACGCAGGCTTCTTCAGCGAGACAGGACGCAATGGACGCACGAGCGAAAACAGGTGTTTCGATCCGATCGGCAGCGAAACGTTATGGCCAGGTCGTGGCCCTCGACGACGTTTCACTCGACATCGCCCCCGGCGAATTCGTCTCGCTGCTCGGCCCTTCGGGCTCGGGCAAGACCACCTTGCTCGGCATTCTCGGCGGCTTCGTGCAGCCGAGTTCGGGCGCGGTCTGGGTCGGCGAACGCGACATTACATTCGCGCCGCCGCACAAACGCGACATCGGCATCGTGTTTCAGAACTACGCGCTGTTTCCGCATATGAGCGTCGGCGAGAACGTGGCGTTTCCGCTGCGCGCGCGCCGTCTGCCGAAAGGCACGTGGGCGAAGAAAGTTGCCGACGCGCTCGCGATGGTCGAACTCTCCGGCTACGAAAGCCGCGGCATCAGCCAGCTTTCCGGCGGCCAGCGGCAGCGCGTGGCGCTCGCTCGCGCAATGGTGTTCGAGCCGCAACTGATCCTGATGGACGAGCCGCTCTCCGCGCTCGACAAGCAACTGCGCGAAACCATGCAGATCGAACTGCGCCGGCTGCATCGCAAGCTCGGCGCGACGATCGTCTACGTGACGCACGACCAGCGCGAAGCGCTCACCATGAGCGACCGCGTGGCCGTGCTGAAGAACGGCCGGCTGGTGCAGATCGACACGCCGGAGCGGCTCTACGACCGGCCGTGCGACGCGTTCGTGGCGAGCTTCATCGGCGAGGCGACGCTGCTCGACGTGACGCGCGCCGGCGACGACGCCGTGCGTCTGGGCGATACCGTGCTGCGCACCGCGCATCCGCTGCCGCATGGCAACAAACTGTTGCTCGCGGTGCAGACCGAAAAACTCGTGATCGACGGCGGCGATCGCCAGGAAGCCGTGAACCGTCTGTCGTGCCGCGTCACCGAGGTGCTGTATCAGGGCGAAAGCCTGCGCGTGTTCGCCGCGCTCGCCGACGGCACCGCCATCAGTCTCCGGCAGCCCGGCGGCCACGACGCACGCCGCCGCATCCCGCAGCCGGGCGCACAGATGAGCGTGACGCTCGACCCGCAGGACACGATCGTCGTGCCCGCCTGATTTTCTCCGCCCACGCGTGGGGCACTCTCTCTCCGATTCACCGCATACTGCAAAAGGATGATTTCATGAAGCTCACCGATTTCAAGGTCCTGACGTTCGACGTCGTCGGCACACTCATCGACTTCGAGCGCGGCGTGCTCGCCTCCGTGCGGCGCATTGGCGGCCCGAAAGCGAAGGACCTGACCGACGACCAGATCTTCGAACCGTACATGCGTGGCCGCGCGACCTATCCGGGCCGGTCGAGCCACGAAATGGCGAACGTCTATCTCTCGCTCGCGAAAGAACTCGGTCTGCCCGACGACGCGCAATCGGCCGCCGCCTTCCAGCGCGACGTGCTCGAATGGCCGGCGTTCGCGGATTCGGTCGCGGCGCTCAAGCGTCTGCGCAAACACTTCCGCCTGGTCGCGATGACCAACGCGGACCGCGTGGCGCTCTCGGCCTATGCGCACACGCTCGGCGATCCGTTCGACGACACCGTCTGCTGCGACGAAACCGGCGTCGCCAAACCCGACCCGCAGTTCTTCGCATACAACCGCGGCCGTCAGGCAGCGTTCGGCTACAAGTTCGGCGAAATCCTGCACACCGCGCAAAGCCAGTATCACGACATCGGCATCGCCACGAAGCTCGGCTACGCAACCTGCTGGATCGAACGCCGTCAGAACGTGAAGGGCTTCGGCGCCACGCCCGTGCCGGAAACCGTGACCACGCCGACCTTCAATTTCGCGACGCTCGGCGCGCTTGCGGACGCCGTCGAAGCCGAAGCGCGTCTCGCGGCCTGAGCCGATGCTTGCGCCGATGACACTGCACACGCCCGCGCCTGATTCGCTCTGGCGGGCGCTCCTCGCGGCATCGCCAGGCGCCGGTGCGGCGGTCAGCACCGGCGTGCCGCTCGCGCGCGATCTCGAAGTCGAGGTCGCCGTGATCGGCGCGGGCTACTCGGGCCTCGCCGCCGCGTATGCGCTGCAAAAGCGCGGCGTCGAGTGCGTGGTGCTCGATGCGAATCCGGTTGGCTGGGGTGCGAGCGGGCGCAATGGCGGCGTGGTGTCGTCGAAGTTCAGACTGTCGTTTCCCACCATCGACAAGCTGCACGGTCTCGATACCGCGAAGCGCATGCATCGTCTCGCGCATGAAGGCGTGCGGGTCGTCGAGACGCTGGTAGACGAATTCCAGTTGACGCGCGCCCGCTTCGAACATACCGGCAGCCTGCGCTGCGCTCACACGGAGGCCGCGTTCGCCGCGATTCGTGCCGAAGCCGACTGGGTTCACACGAATCTCGGCGATACCTCGATGACCGTGCAATCGCGCGCCGCCATCGAGCACGAGACGGGTTCGAAGGGCTTTGTCGGCGGCGTGCTGAGCGCGGACGCCGGCACCATTCTGCCGCTCGAGTACGTACGCGGACTCGCGCGCGGACTCACGCGGCGCGGCGTGCCGATCTACGAATTGACGCCGGTACAGCAGATGCAACGCGCGTCCGGCGAGACGCGCGTGACGCTGCGCACGCCCGGCGGCACGGTGCGCGCGAAGCAGGTCATCGTCGCGACCAACGCGTATTCGGATCTCACGGCGGCGACCTCGGCGTATCAGCGCGAACTCGTGCCGTTTCGCAGCGCGATGATCGCCACCGAGCGCCTGCCCGCCGAGCTTGACGCACATCTCATGGTCGAGCGCCGCAGCTACACCGAAACGCGGCGCATGATGAAGTGGTTCCGCAAAGTGGACGGCCGCATGCTGTTCGGCGGACGCGACGCGTTCGGCAAGGAAGGGCAAACAACGGGCTTCGACGCATTGCAACGCGCGATGGTCGCGCTCTTTCCCGATCTCGCGGACGTGCGCGTGGACTATCGCTGGTCGGGCTATGTGGGCATGACGTTCAATTCGCTGCCGCATGTCGGACGCAGCGACGACGCCACGACCTTTTGTCTGGGGTATAACGGAGCGGGGGTCGCGATGGCGAGCCTGCTCGGCCAGCATGCCGCCGCGCTCGCGCTCGGCGAAACGCCCGAGCTCTCGCTGCTCGGCGCGCCCGGCCTGCGGCCCGTGCCCTTTCATTCGCTGCGCGCGCCGGGTGTGAGACTCGTCGCGGCGTGGTATCAGTTTCTCGACGCCGTAGGTGCATGATGACAACCGCCAAGCGGATGCTCCAGGGAACCACCTTGATGCAGGCCACCGAGTCCGATCCCGCCGCGCGCTATCAGCGCCGCGAGGATCGCACGATGCTTCTCCTGATGACGCCGGCGCTCCTCGTGATCGTCGTGCTGCTGGTGGTGCCGCTCGCGTGGCTGTCGTGGCAGTCCATCTATCACGACGGCTTCACGCTCGAAAACTACCGCCGCATGTTCACCGGCGCCTACCTTGAAACGTTTCTGCTGACGTTCAAGCTGAGCATCGTCGTGACTGTCATCACGCTCCTGCTCGGCTATCCGGTGGCCTACTTCGCCGCCTCGTTGCCGCCGAAGCTGAGCGCGCTCGTCCTCGGCATGGTGATTCTGCCGTTCTGGACCAGCGTACTCGTGCGCACCTACGCGTGGCTCGTGCTGTTGCAGCGCACGGGGCTCGTGAACAAGGCGCTGATCGCCTCAGGGTTGGTCGACCGGCCGGTGCAGCTCGCCTACAACCAGTTCGGCACGGTCATCGCAATGGTGCATATCCTGCTGCCGTTCATGGTGCTGCCGCTCTATTCGGCGATGCAGAAAATCCCGTCGAATCTCTCGCAAGCCGGCGCGAGCCTGGGCGGCTCGCCGCTGCACGTGTTCCTGCGCGTGTTCCTGCCGCTGTCGATGAGCGGCGTGTTCGCCGGCGTGACGCTCGTGTTCGTGTTGTGCCTCGGCTTCTACATCACGCCTGAACTGATGGGCGGCGGCAAGTCGATCATGGTGTCGATGGTGGTGAGCCGCAACGTCGAGATCTACAACAGTTGGGGCGCGGCGAGCGCGGTGAGCGTCGTGCTGCTGATCTGCGTGTTCGCGATTTTCTATGCCGCGAGCCGCGTGGTGCCACTCGAAAAGACTCTGGGCGCGAAATGAACAAACTCCCGTTCGGACGGATCGTCCTCGGCGCGACCGTCGTGCTGATTCTGCTGTTCCTGATGGTGCCGGTGCTGATCGTGGTGCCGCTGTCGTTCTCCGACACGCGCTTCATGACCTTCCCGCCGCCCGCCTACTCGCTGCGCTGGTATCACTCGTTCTTCGACAACCCCGCATGGATCGACGCCGCGCGCACCACGCTCACCGCTTCGATCTGCGCCGCGCTGATCGCCACGCCGCTCGGCGTGGCCGCCGCGTACGCGATCCAGAACGGCACGCACTGGATCATGCGCTATCTGCGTACGCTGCTGATGCTGCCGTTGATGGTGCCGATCATCATCGTCGCGGTGGGCGTGTTCTTCGTGTACTCTCAGGCGGGCTACGTGAATACGCTCGGCGGCCTGATTCTCGCCGATACGATGCTCGGGCTGCCGTACGTGCTGATCTCGGTCGGCGCCGATCTGCGCACCTTCGACCGCACGCAGGAGATGGTCGCGCGCAGTCTCGGCATGAATCGTTTTCGCAGCTTCATGACGGTGACGCTGCCGCAGATCAAGGCAAGCGTGATTTCCGGCGCGGTGTTCGTGTTCATTCAGGCGCTCGACGAAACGGTGGTCGCGCTATTCGTGTCGGGCGGTTCGAACCAGACGCTGACACGCCGCATGTTCGTGACGCTGCGCGACGAGATCGATCCGACCATTGCCGCCATCAGCACGATGCTCACCGCGCTGACGCTGTGCCTCGTGATGATCGTCGTGGTGAGCCGTCGCTCCAACGCGGCGCGCGCCTAAACTCTCTCTGAAGATAACTACAACATGGTCAATGGACTGAAGTTCTATATCGACGGCGCGTGGGTCGAGCCGTCCACCAACGCGCGCCGCGCCGTTGTCGATCCCTGCACCGAGGAAGCGTTCGCCGAAGTGGCGATGGGCACACCCGCCGATGCAGATCGCGCGGTAGCCGCAGCGAAACGCGCCTTCACGTCGTTCTCGCAGACCACGCCGGCCGAACGCCTCGCATTGATCCGCCGCATTCTCGAAGTGTTTCTCGAACGTCACGACGAGATGGGCGACACCATCTCGCGCGAACTCGGCGCGCCGCGCGCGATGGCGCATGCGTGGCAAGCGGGCATCGGACGGCGGCATCTCGAAGAACTGATTCGCACGTGCGAAACGTTCGCGTGGCAACGCAGGAAAGGCTCGACGCTCGTCAATCACGAACCGGTCGGCGTGGTCGCGCTGATCACGCCGTGGAACTGGCCGATCAATCAGATCGTCTGCAAGGCCGCACCCGCCATCGCGGCCGGCTGCACGATGGTGCTCAAGCCCAGCGAAGTCACGCCCCTCAATGCCTTGCTGTTCGCGGAGATACTCGACGCGGCGGGCGTGCCGCCGGGCGTCTTCAATCTCGTCAACGGCGACGGTCCGACCGTCGGTGCGGTGCTGGCGGCGCATCCGGATGTCGATATGGTGTCGTTCACCGGTTCGACGCGCGCGGGCGTCGAGATTGCGAAACTCGCGGCGCCGACTGTGAAGCGCGTGCATCAGGAACTGGGCGGCAAGTCCGCGAATATTCTGTTGGACGACGTCGATTTCGAAGCGGCCGTCACGGCCGGCGTCAACTCGTGCTTCAACAACAGCGGACAGTCGTGCAATGCGCCGACGCGCATGCTCGTGCCCGCGGCACGCCATGACGAAGCGATGGCGATCGCGCGGCGCGCGGCGCAAGCGCAGCGCGTCGGCCCCGCCGATCACGAGCGCACGACCATGGGTCCGGTGGTCAACAGCGTGCAGTTCGAGCGTGTGGAGCGGCTGATTGCAGCGGGGATCCACGAAGGCGCGCAAGTGGTGGCCGGTGGCCTCGGGCGTCCGCCGGGTCTGGAACGCGGCTACTACGTGCAACCGACGGTCTTCGCGGATGTGCGCCCTTCCATGACGATCGCGCGCGAAGAGATCTTCGGCCCGGTGCTCGCGATCATGCCGTATCGCGACGAGGAAGAAGCGATTGCGATTGCCAACGACAGTCCGTTCGGGCTTGCGGCATACGTTCAATCGGCTGATCTGGAACGCGCTCGGCGCGTGGCGTTCAGGCTCCGGGCGGGCAGCGTGTATCTGAACTATCCATCGTGGGACGCGGGCTCGCCTTTCGGCGGATACAAGCAGTCGGGCAACGGACGCGAATACGGCGAATGGGGGCTCGAGGCGTTTCTTGAAGTGAAGGGGATTGTGGGGTTTGGCGAGTGAGCGTGCTTCGGCCTTCTTGCGCTTAGTCGGACCGTTCACCGCTTGATGCTTGACGCCTGCCGGGCCGCCGCGTTTCAACGCGAGCGGCCCGGCATTGCATTTACGCGCGGCCGCGCAACATATCCGCAATTCGCTCTGCGATCATGATGGTCGGCACATTCGTGTTCGCGCACGGTATCGACGGCATCAGCGACGCGTCGCACACGTAAAGTCCGCTGACGCCATAGACCGCGCCGCGCGCGTCGCAGACGGCGAGCGGATCGTCGGCGGCACCCATGCGGCAAGTGCCGGACGGATGCCAGGTGCCGCCCACCGAGCGCGTTACGAAACGCGTCAACGCGTGATCGTCGGCGAGCAGTTCGTCGAGCGTCACGCCTTGCGTGACCACACGCCTCACCAGCCACGCGCGCAGCGGCCCGGCAATGTCCAACAACGTGCTCAGCGCGCCGCGCTGCAATGCATTCCACGCCCCCGGCACGGCCACGCTCGCGACGCGCGGCGAATAGCTCGAAGGTAACAGCGTCGCGCGATGCTGCGCCATCATCGGATCGGCCAGCGTGCGGGCACCGAAGCGCAGCGCGAGCTTGAGCCGTTCGAGATCGCGCGCGTCGGATAGCATGTTGAAGTCGACGGTGGGCTCGTCGCGCGGATCAGCCGACGCGAGACTCACGCGACCGCGCGAGTACGACTTGTTCACCCAGAAGAAGATCGTGCCGAGCCTATGGCCAACCGAATGCCAGCCCGAGCGCGACAGGATCGCTCCATGCATGTCGCCGGGCACTGTCCCGCTCACGCCCGACGAAAAGCGCACGATCGCCTGCTCGTGATGCTCGTCGGGATATAACGTGCGGGACGCGCGCGGCAGAAACGCCGAGACCGCAATCGACGGATGCTCCATCAGATTGCCGCCGACGCCGCCTCGATCCGCCACCACCTCGATACCAAGCGCGGCGAGTTCGGCCGCCGGGCCGATGCCGCTTCGCATCAGCAGTGCCGGGCTGTGGATCGCCCCCGAGCAAACGATCACATGTCTGGCGCGCAACGCTTCGCTCGCGCCGTCCGCGCCGATGATCCGCGCGCCAATGGCGAGCTTGCCGTCGAATAGCACGCGCTCGACGAGCGTTTGCGTGCGGATCGTGAGATTCGGGCGAGCGCGCACGGCGTCGTCTAGATAGCAGACCGAGGTCGGGATGCGCTCGCCGGCTTCGCTCACCGCGATCGATCCGATGAACGTGCCGTCCTGCCACTCGCCGTTCTGGTCGTCACGCCGCGTGTGGCCGCGCGCGTCGAGTGTGGCGAGCACCGCGCGCACGAATGGCGAAATGCGCGTCCACGGCGCGCGCTGGATGCGAATCGGCCCGCTCTCGCCATGCAGCGCGCCGCTGAAGTCGCAATCGGTTTCGAGCTTGCGGAAGTACGGCAGGCAGGCGCTCCAGTTCCAGCCGTGCGCGCCGAGCGCGTGCCATTCGTCGTAGTCGGCGGGCGCGCCGCGATTCGCCATCAGCGCATTGATCGCCGAGCCGCCGCCGAGCAGGCGCGCCTGTTCGTAGCGGCGCGGCGCGGCCGTAGCACTCATTCGCGCTTTCAGGCGCTGCCAGATATTCGCGGTGTCGAGATAGGCACGGCCGGGATAACGGCTGCGCACCGCCGCGGGCATGTCTGTTCGCGAGATATTGCAGCCGGCCTCGACGAGGCAGACCGTCTTGCCGGCGTCTTCGGACAGGCGCGCGGCAAGCACGCAGCCCGCCGAGCCGCCGCCGAGAATCAGATAGTCGATCACGTTCGATGATTGCGCAGACGATAAGCCGTGCGGGACGCGCGAGAAGCGCTGAGCGTTGCGCGCGGTTTTCGGTGTCCTTGGTGTCCAACGGACGCGAATCCCGCGCTCAAGAAGCTACGGCTGCGCTTACTGCATGAACTTGAGCCAGCGCGCCTTCGCCTGGACGCCGGCGTCCGAAGCCCACCATTCCTCCGACATCAACGCCTGCTTCGATGCATTTTCCGGCGAACTCGGCAACTCGCTTGCGCGCTTCGCGTCGATCTTGCCCGTCTTGAACGCCGCCGGATTGCCCGGACCGTAGTCGATATACAGCGGCAGATTGGCCTGCAGTTCCGGAGACACCGCCGCGTTGACGAACTTGATCGCCTCCGGCAAGTTCGGCGCGTTCTTCAGCACGCAGAGTTGGGTGTTCTGCAGAATGCCGTCGTTGAACGTGAAGTCGACATCGGGATTGTCCTTGCGCACCGCGCTCGCGCGGCCGTTCCAGATCATCGTCATATCGACTTCGCCGTCGTGCAGCAATTGCGCCGACTGGCCGCCGGAAGTCCACCAGACGGTCACGTCCGGCTTGATCTGTTGCAGCTTTTTGAACGCGCGATCGACGTCGAGCGGATACAGCTTGTCGCGCGGCACGCCGTCGGCGAGCAACGCGGCTTCGAGCACGGTCTGCGGGTCATTGCGCAGCGCGCGCGTGCCGGGGAACGCCTTCACGTTCCAGAAATCTGCCCAGCTCTGCGGCACCTTCTTCAACGTCTTCTTGTTGTAGCCGATCACCGTCGAATAGAACTCGTAGGCGACCGAGTACGGCGTACGGTATTTCTCCGGCATGGCCGCCGCGTTCGGGATCTTCGAGAAGTCGAGCTTCTCCAGCAGGCCTTCCTTGCCGCCGCGCAGGCAATTCGACGTCGGCGTGTCGACCACGTCCCAGATCGGCTTGCCGGTCGCGGCCTGGGCTTTGATCTGCGGCCACGCGTCCGGAATGCTGTCCTGGTTCACGGTGATGTTGAGCTGCTTCGCGGCCGGGTCGAGGATCGCCTTGGTCTGCGCCTCCTGATAGGTCCCGCCTTGCGAGACGAAGGTAATCTTGCCGGCCGCGGCAAACGCGGGCGTCAAACACGCGGGCGCGAGATTCGCGACGCCGAGGATCAGAACAGCGGCAAGCGGGCGCAACATGGGGTTCTTGATCACGACGGGGTCCTCGAGACGGTTGAGCGAACATATCGTCGATGTCATGCATCGTTGAGCCCAATATAGTGAGTCTATTTATCCGCGACAACGCCCGAATTGTTGGAGTGCCCATGACGTCACGTTATGACGTCGTTTGTCCGGCCAATGGCGTGAAAACGCCGGTTGCGTAGGCGCGCCGGACGCACCGGCCCGCTCATGCCAGGTTATCGGCTCTTGCGCGTCACACGTTCGCGATATGCGTGTCGGAAATCGCGCGCACGTCGATGCGCCGCGGCAGAATCGCGTCGCGATTAGCGCTGTCGGCGACCTTCTGCAGCGCGCTGATATCCGCCTCGTTGACGAAGTGCTGTTTCAGCGACGCACGCTGCGTGATGCGCTTCGCGGCATCGAGCGGCGAACGCGTCAGCGTCGCGTAGATTTGCGCGTAGGCGTCGGGATTCGCGAGCGCCCAATCGCCCGCGCGCTGGAATCGCAACAACACGTCGGCGATCGCCGCGCGTTTGCGCGGCTCCGCGAGGGCCGCCCCCGAGGCCGTAATGAAACCCAGCCCGCTATTGATGCCGGTGCCGTCGCGCAGAATGCGCGCGCCGCGTTGCACGGCGATGCCGTAGTACGGATCGAATGTGGCCCACACGTCGATCGAGCCGGACGCGAATGCGGCAAACGCATCGACGGGCAGGATGAAGCGGACGTTGATGTCATCTTTCGAAAGACCGGCTTCGGCTAACGCGCCATAAAGCTGGAACTGCGAAATGCTGCCCCGCGCTGACGAAACGAACACCGTGCGCCCCTTCAGGTCCGCGACCGTGCGGATCTTCGAGTCCTGCGCGACCAGAATGCCGAGTTGTTCGCCGGAACCGACGCGCGTCGCGACGATCTTCAGCGTCGGGTCGCCCACGGCTGCGGCAAGCACCGGCAAATCGCCGGCCGGCGCGAGATCGACGGCGCCCGCGCGCTGTGCTTCGAAGAGCGGCGCCGCGCCCTGGAAGTTGGCCCAGCGAAACGCGTACGGTGCGCCGTCGAGCACCTTGGCCGCTTCGGCCAAAGCACGCATGCCGCCCGCCTGATCGCCGAGTACGAGTGTGACCGAGGCGAGGTCGGCAGCCTGTACGTCGAGTAAATTGAATGCGCCCGATGCGGCGAATGCCGGCACTGCGCTCAAGAGTTTGAGTGCGCGCCGCCGTGCGGAAAACGAAGTAGAAATAGAACCGGCCATATGCCCTCGCTGACGATGTGCCCGCAAGCGTAGCGACGAACACGGCATCTGAGAATTATTCTCTTTCGATATGTTTATATCGAATCAATATTTATCTTTTGCATTTAATGGCGCATGCGGATCGCCTCATTCGCTCTGTGTTTTCGATGCACGCATGCGCTTATGCGCTGGCGTTCGATCTTTAGCTGAAACCATCAGTTCGCGCCGCACAGGGTCGTTGCTAGCATGGCCGATTGGCCTTCTTTTCAGACTCGACTCAAGGACTATGAATCATGGCGCTGCTCAACAGACGGGCTTTTATTCGCGTCGCGCTGGCTTCCTCGCTGACTACGCTCGCGGCGCGCAGCTACGCGCAAACATCGGCTGCGAGCGGCGAATCCATTACGCTGCGGATCGGCTATCAGAAGTCATCGACGTTGATCACGCTGCTCAAGGCGCGCGGGTCGCTCGACAAGGCCCTCGCGCCGCTGGGCGTGCGCGTGTCGTGGAATGAGTTTTCGAGCGGCCTGCCCTTGACCGAAGCGCTCAATGTCGAGGCTGTTGATTTCAGCGCGGACGTCGCCGACACGGTGCCGATCTTCGCGCAAGCCGCGCAAGCGCGCTTCGTCTATGTCGCGCAGGAAGCGCCGTCGCCGGGCGCGCAGGCGATCATCGTCAAACAGGACGGTGCGCTCCATTCGCTCGCCGATCTCAAGGGCAAGCGCATTGCCGTGACCAAGGCCGCCGGCAGCCACTATCTGCTGCTTGCGGCGCTCATCAAGGCAGGCCTCACGCCCGCGGATGTGCGAATCAGCTACCTCACCCCGGCCGACGGCCGCGCGGCCTTCGAGCGCGGCAGCGTCGATGCGTGGATCACGTGGGATCCGTACGTCGCATCCGTCGATCGCGACGCGGACGTGCGCATTCTCGCGGACGGCAAGGGACTCGCGTCGTATCAGCGCTACTATCTCGCGTCGAATCGCTTCGCCGCGGCGCACCCCGAGGTTATCCAGATCGTGTTCGATCAGTTGACCCAAGCAGGCGTTTGGCTGCGCGCGCATCCTCAGGAAGCGGCCCAGACGCTCGCGCCGATCTGGGGACTCGACGCCGCCACGATCGAACGTGCGAATGCGCGCCGCAGTTATCTGGTGCGCCCGGTTCTCGCGCAGAATTTCGGCGAGCAGCAAAAGATTGCGGATACGTTCTTTCAGGCCGGATTGTTGCCCGCCAAAGTCGAGACTGCGCAGGCACAACGCTGGGACTTCGGCGCGAAACGCGGAGAACCTGCGGGTAGCTGAGGGATTAGCTGACGGGGGATGTCAAAACGGTGTCAAAACGCGTGGAGAAAACCGAATAAATCGCATTGCAAAACGCCGCCCAAAATGTTTTTTGGCGGTCGATTATCATGATTCGATCACCTCACTCGAACGACTCGGTGTTGGATATGACGAATACAGGCAAGGCGTTGATAATCGCGCTGGTTCTGGTGGACGTGGGATTCATCTCTTACCAGCTTCTCCCTAAGGGCAATCGCTCCGAGGCGGCGCCGGACACGGTAACGGCCAACTCCGTCACGACGGCGGCGGTCGATCCGCGAGCGGACGGCACGCATGTGACCGCGGGTAACGTGGTTCCCACTTCGCCGTCCGCGAACAGCACGGGCGAGACAGCGGGCGGACCGTTGCCGTCTAAATCTGGCCCCATCGCCAACGGCGCGCAAACGGCAGCGCAGCCACAAGCATCGCGACATAAACAGCCGGGCCGCACGCCCGCATCGGCGGAGACGCGCGAATCCGTCGCCGCGAAGGCAAACGCCGCGCAGCCGATAGGCCGCGCGCGCGACGATCTGACCCGGCATGGCTCGAATGCCGTCGCGGCGGCTATGACGGAGCAACTCGTCAGGGAATCTTCCAAACCCGATCCGTCGTTGCCGATGCCGCCGCCGATGCAAGCCGCGCCGACCAGCCAGGACCACCGCGGTTCGAACCCCGTCGCCGCCGCGATGACGCAGGAACTGGTGAGGGAATCCGCACGGGTGAATGCTGCCTCGCAGGGACCGGCACCTAGCGGCACGCAGTAAGATTGCAGTCCGAACTAATTGAATGACTGCTGGTTTTCGATCAACGGGTGGTCTGATCAACTATGCGGCAGTATGGTGTCGCGTGCCTCTCAAAGTTGGCAACTCTCTGCCGTCGAACACATTACCCGACGAGTCTGAATGTCCTGTCGCTTGCTCGCGTCAACGAAAACCGTGACACGTGTTAGCCATAAAGTTGGCAGGCGAACATCCTATACTGATTCGGACTGCCTCCTGTCTCTCGCGCAGTGGCGGTATGCGTTGTCGCAAGCAACGATCTCCCACAGACTGATACTCCCCCTTGCCTGTTTGGACACAGCCATGCTGACCATCGACGACATCCGGACAGTACCGCTCTTTGCAACACTCTCCGACGACGAACTCGACAATCTCGCGCACACCTCCGCGGACCTTCATCTATGCGCAGGCGAGTTCGCGGTTCACGAAGGCGGCGAGCGCGCGCTGTATCTCGTTCTCACCGGCAAGATGGAAGTCATCAAGACGTTCGACGGTATCGAGCGCACGCTAGGCTGGCGTCTGCCCGGCACGATCTTCGGCGAAGTGCCGCTTGCGCTGAGTTCGCCGTTTCCGGGCGCTTACCGCGCGGCGGAACCGTCGCGTGTGATGCGAGTGGACGCCCAGCGTTATTACGTACTGGCCGCCGCATCGCCGGATGTGGCGCTCAAGATGGGCGCCCTCGCTCGCGAACGCATCGGCGGGTTGCAAGGGCTTTCCGCTGAGCCGCCCAAGGCGCGCGTCACCATGGTCGGCAGCCGCTGGGACGACGCCTGTACGGCGCTGCGGCATTTTCTCGCCCGCAACCAGATCAGCTACGACTGGATGACGCCCGACGCGCCCGAACTGCCCAAGCGTTGGCCCGGAACCTGTCCGACAGAGGAAGAGTGTCCGTCGTTGCGACTGGTCGACGGCACGGTGTTGAACCGGCCTGAGGCGCGCGAGCTTGCCGGGCTGCTGGGTCTGCAGACGCAGCCTCGCCTCGCCGAATACGACACGATGATCATCGGCGGTGGCCCGGCTGGGCTCGCCGCGGCGGTGTACGGCGCATCGGAAGGCTTGCGCACTATCGTGCTGGAGCGTGAAGCGCCCGGCGGACAGGCCGGCACCTCTTCGCGTATCGAGAACTACCTCGGCTTTCCCAACGGTGTCTCCGGGGATGAACTGGCAAGCCGCGCACTGCAGCAGGCAAGGCGGCTTGGCGCGGAGATTCTGGTGACACGGTCCGTCGGCCGGATCGATGTGCAGGCGCGCAGCGTTCACCTCGACGGCGGCGACATCATCCGGACGCGAACGATCATTCTTGCGACGGGCGTCACGTGGCGGCGTCTCTCGATCGAAGGTTTCGACCGGTTTATTGGTAAGGGTATTTACTACGGCGCGTCGCGCAGCGAAGCGAACGCGACGCATGGACTCGACGTGTATCTGATCGGCGGCGGCAATTCGGCTGGGCAGGCCGCGTTGTATTTTGCCAATCACGCGCGCATGGTGACGCTGGTCCTGCGCGGCGATTCGCTCGACAAGAGCATGTCGCGCTATCTGATCGAGCAACTGCGCGGCAAGTCGAACGTCGCGGTGCGACTGCGATCGGAAGTCGTGGGCGCGTACGGCGACACCCATCTGACGGCGATCGACGTGCGCGATGCGTCGAACGAGGCAGTGCGCCGGCACGATTGCGGGGCCTTGTTCGTGTTCATTGGCGCCGACGCGGAGACCGCGTGGTTGCCCGAGGAAATCGCACGCGATGCGCGCGGCTACGTGCTCACCGGCGACGACGTCGTCAAGGCCGGACGCTGGTCCCATGACCGGGATCCCTACCTGCTCGAATCGAGCGTGCCCGGCGTGTTTGCCTGCGGCGATGTACGGCTGAGTCCGGTCAAACGCGTGGCTTCCGCGGTCGGCGAGGGCAGCATGGCAATCGCGTTTGCCCACAAATATCTGCAGCAAGACGCGCGATAGCGCTGGATCGCGCGGCAACGCTTCTGCCCGCTTGCAAAAGCGCGCCGGCGGCCGCGCCGCAGGCCTATTCTTCAGCTGAATACTTCGACTTCCCAATCATCGAGGATTGACTAAAAAACAGGCTTCTATTCGCCCGATTGAAACCAGAAACACCGGCGCACACTGACATCGTGCCAATTGCGCAAGGAGCCTGCGATGTCTACCCGCCACGATAAAGATAACGAGTTCGAAATCAGCCTGCCGGCCGCTTCGACGACAGAATGGACCAGCCCGGTGCCAGACGCCGACGCCGAAACGATGCGCGGGTTGCACCTCGCGTCGGAGAGTGTGCTGTGCCTCGCGACGCAGACTTACGACGCCGCCGCCCGTGGCGACGCGGCAGGCGCGGAAGCGGCGCGTGCGTCGCTCGAACAGCAACTGGCACTCGCCACGCGCCTGATCGACGAGCTTCTGTTTGACGGCAGCGGCCCGCATACGACACACTGACCGGCCCGCAGGTCGGACAGCACCAATCGCAGTCTCTACATCTGAAAACTGAAATGAGCGCTCTGACGGTAATTCTCTGCATTTGGGCCATGGTGGCCTTTTGCGCAATTCTTTTCATTCGCGGCGCTACCTCGCGCGTTGAGCGTCCGACCAAGGCACCGCAAAAGCGCCCGTCGCGCTTTTCGATCGCGGAGTAACGGCAAGCAAGGCGATCGCGATTCGTTCGTGACAACACGTGCGAATCGTTCGAACGTTCTCATCGGAATAGTCGTACGGCAAAAGCGGCCCGGCAGCCCATCATCACCACAGGTCGCAACGACCGGGCAGCCACCGCGGCATGAATCCGAGCGGCGCTGTGCCGCCCGGTCGTCATCTGCCCTGCCCCTTATTCCATGGAGATCGTCATGCTGAAGTTTTACTTCCACCCCTCGCCGAACCCGATGAAAGTCGCGTTGATGCTCGAAGAACTGCAAACCCCGTTCGAACTGATCGCGGTCGACACATTCAAGGGCGAACAACATCGCCCCGAGTTTCTCCGCATCAACGCGAACGCAAAAGTCCCGGCGATTACCGACGACGGCGTGACCGTGTTCGATTCGCACGCCATCCTGCTGCACCTCGCGACGAAACATGAACGGTTCCTGCCGGCATTGGCTGGCGAACGCGCACAGGCCTTGTCGTGGCTGATGTTCGTCGCGACCGGACTGTCGCCCTTCTCGGGCCAGGCGGTGCACTTTCTGCATCACGCGCCGGCGCCGCTGCCCTATGCGCGCAATCGCTATCTGAAGGAAGTGGAGCGCCACTATCGCGTGCTGGACGAGCGCCTCGCGACGTCGAAGTATCTGGCCGGCGATACTTATTCCGTCGCCGATATCGCGCTGTGGGGCTGGGCTAGCTTCGCCGGCTACATTCTCGGTGAAGCGGGTCTGAGCGCGTATCCGAACGTGAAGCGCGTCGTGGACGAAATCTCCGCGCGTCCGGCCGCGGCGCGCGCACAAGCGTTGAAGGACAAGCTGACGCTGAAAGCCGAGTTCGACGAAGAGACACGTCGCGCGCTATTTCCGCAAAACGAAGACGTAGCCGCTTAAACGTCTACCCGTTAGTCGTGCCGCGCGACGCGCTGCCATCTTGCAGCGGTTGCGCGGCGAATTGCGTTGCCGGTCATTTGAGGCCAAGCCGTTTGGCCAACCGGTTCAGATTCGCCCGATCAAGACCGAGCTCGCGCGCGACGGCCGCCCAATTCTGGTTGTGGCGAGACAACGCGTCGAGAACGGTGGTTCGCTCGAACTCAGTGACCGCACTGCGAAAATCCTTCGTTCCGCTTTCAGTTGTTTCGCCTGGCGTCTGACTTGTGTCTTCAGCCGGTGCGGCCGATAGCGCGAAGTCGGCAGCCGTCAACGTCAGGATCCGACGGCGCTCGCGATTCGCAGCCAGTGCCTTGAGCGCGCTTCGGCCGATCAGGTGTTCAAGTTCACGCACGTTCCCCGGCCACGGATAACGCAGCAGCATGGCTTGCGCATCCGCCGCGAGACGCAGGCTCAGCAGGCCGAGCCGCGAGCGATTCTCTTCGAGGAAAAACCCCGCCAGCAGCAACACATCGCGGCCACGTTCGCGCAACGGCGGCACGCGTAACGGATAGACGCTGAGCCGATGATAGAAGTCCGCGCGGAACCGCCCCGTGCGGACCTCTTCAGCCAGATCGCGATTCGTTGCGGCGATCAGCCGCACGTCGACCTTGTGTTCGTGGTCCGAGCCGATGCGCTGCAACTGGCCGTTCTGCAAAACCCGCAATAGCTTGGCCTGCACGAGAAGCGGCAGCTCGCCCACTTCGTCGAGAAAAATCGTGCCGCCGTCCGCCAGTTCGAATTTGCCGCGCCGGTCCGACGACGCGCCGGAGAACGCGCCCCGCACATGCCCGAACAGCTCGCTCTCGACGAGCGTGTCCGGCAGCGCGGCGCAGTTCAGGCTGATCAGCGGCTTATTCGCCCGCGACGAGAGCGCGTGAATCGCATTGGCCACGAGTTCCTTGCCGACGCCGGTCTCACCGGTGATCAGCACGGTCAGATCGCTGCCGGCGACGACCTCGATTTCCTTCATCAGATGCGTGTGCGCGTCGCTGCTGCCGACCATCTCGCGCCGGCTCTGGCTGCTCGCCTGCCGGTAGGCCTCCGCGCGCCGCCGCTCCTCTTCGGTGCTGCGCGCGAGCGTATCGATTCGCTCGACGACGCTCACCGTGGCGGCGGCCAGGCCCAGAAACGCCCGCAGCGACGCCATGTCGATGCTGTCGAAGCGCGCCGGGTCCAGCGCATCGAGCGTGAGCAAACCCCACGGCCGGCCGCGCACGAACAGCGGACAGCCGAGGCAATCGTGGACTTCGAGATGACCAGCCACGCCTTGAACGAGGCCGTCGTAGGGATCGGGCAGATCGGAGTCCGCGGCGAAGCGGGTCGGCTCCGGCCGCGACAGAAGTTGCTCGAAGCGCGGGTGGTCGCCGACACGAAAGCGCCGCCCAAGCGTGTCGCTGCTCAATCCGTCGATGGCGAGCGGCACCAGCGTGTCGCCCTCCAGACGCAATAGCGCGGCCGCGTCGCCGGGAAACAGCGCGCGCAGGCTGCTGAGCAGACGGCGGTAACGCTCGCGGTCGGACAGGTCACGCGAGAGGTCGAGGATCAGCGGCGTCAGGACGTCGAGGAGCGCTTCTGCAGTCAGATTGACTCCGTCAGGAGTCTTTTCGACTAAGGTCGAATTGACCATCATGAAATTCAGATCGTTGATTTATTTGCATTTTATACCTGGCACGAAACATGGATAGACAAACACGTCAGTCGAAGCCCGACTGGATATCCACCAACAACCAGGACTTCCTATGCTTTCCGCCGAACACCGCGCCATCGTCAAAGCCACCGTTCCTCTTCTCGAAAGCGGAGGCGAGGCGCTGACCACGCACTTCTACGACATGCTGATCAGCGAACATCCGGAAGTGCGTCCCATGTTCAACCTCGCCAACCAGGCGAGCGGCGCGCAGCAGCGTGCGCTGGCCAACGGCGTGCTGATGTACGCACGTCACATCGATCAACTCGAACAACTTGGCGGGCTGGTCTCGCAGATCATCAACAAGCACGTCGCGCTGAATATCCTGCCGGAGCATTATCCGATTGTCGGGCAGTGCCTGCTCAAATCCATCCGCGAAGTGCTCGGCGCCGAAATCGCAACCGATGCGGTCATTGAAGCTTGGGCCGCCGCCTATCAGCAACTCGCCGATCTGTTGAGCGGCCTTGAAGAGAAAATGTACGCCGAGCGGGAAGCGGAGCCGGGCGGCTGGCGCGGCACGCGGCTCTTTCGTGTCGCCCGTAAAGTGCGGGAAAGCGACGAGATCACGTCGTTCTATCTGCGCCCCGACGACAACGGCGAGCTGCTCGCGTTTCATCCGGGGCAATACATCGGCGTGCGGCTCGTTATCGACGGCGAGGAAGTGCGCCGTAATTACTCGCTCTCGGCCATGTCGAACGGCCGCGAATACCGTATCAGCGTGAAGCGCGAACCGAATGGCAAGGTGTCGAACCATCTGCATACGCAGGTCAATGAAAACGACGCGGTGGAACTGTTCGCACCGGCTGGCGACTTCAAGCTCGAAGACAGCGACAAGCCGTTGGTGCTGATCAGCGGCGGCGTGGGCATCACGCCTACGCTGGCGATGCTGCAAGCCGCGCTGAAGACCGACCGCCCTGTGCACTTCATTCACTCGGCGCGTCACGGCGGCGTGCATGCGTTTCGCGACTTGATCGACCAGTTGGCCGCGCGGCATCCGAAATTGAAGCGTTTCTACTGCTATGAGCAGCGCCGCGCGGAAGATGCCGACGCGCACGGCATCGGCTATCTCGACGAAACGCGCCTCGACGCGTGGCTGCCCAAGACGCGCGACGTCGATGTCTATTTCCTCGGACCGATCGCGTTCATGAAGGCCATCAAGAAGCACCTGAAAACGATCGGCGTGCCGGAGTCACAAAGCCGTTATGAATTTTTTGGTCCGGCTTCCGCACTGGAATAAAGACGCGGGTCGCGGTCGACGTGCAAATAGCCGGAGCCGGCTATTTGCATGCAACTGTCGGTCGCGTTGCAGTCACTTACGCCTTCAGCAAAGCGTTGCGCTCGTCACCCAGGACATGCTCTTGAAGCGCGCGATCATGGCATCCACCAACTCGCGTTGCGCTTGAGCCAGCGCGATCGTGACTTCTTCAAACCCGCTGCCGGGAGGCGTCGTCACAGCGACGGTCTCGACGTTGCGGGAGAAGGGAAATAGCACCTGCCAGATTGCGGCAATGCGCATACCGTGAAGCGCCGCGCGCACCACGAGTCGATGACGGCCCGAGGTTTGCGACGACAGCACCTGCAAACCGCTCTCAGAAGATTCACTGGTCATGTCGTACCCTTTTATATTGACTGAGCCGCGTTGCTCGCGGCCTTCAGATGTTTATTCGATTCTGCCGCCTTATTAAGGCATCTTGATGATCCCGCTCAAGCGCCTGAGCAAGGCGTCAGCATGCTCCCGATCGACCTTTGAAATCTCGCGCTGATTCAGTATCGTCTCGATGCGCTGACGCCAATAATCCGGCTCATTGACTACCGACGTGCACGCCATCGAATCACCTTTTGAAAGCAATCTCTCCAGCGTTGTGACTATCGTTTCAATGTGCGAGAGATCGTTCTTATAAGAAGCGTGACTTCCCATTACATTCCCGGCTGACTTTTTTTAAGCGCCTTCGGATCGCCCTTCGAACGAGTTGGCAAGCAATGCGATACCCATTTCGTTTCCGAATCGACCGATCCGTCCTGCTTGGAGGAAAGCGAAACAACAGCCCTGGAGCGTTTGCTCCAGGCTGCCTGAGCATTGCTGTTGGCTGAATTGCCTTATTTGGCCCGCGCCGAGTCAGGTGCCGTCAACTGACTGGCCTGCGCCAAGCCAATGGCTTGCGCGGTGGCTTTGCGCATCGCGTCGTAGGCAGCGCCCGCACTGGAAACCGCCGACTTGAACGCGGTGACCGCGAGTTCGGAGCCTGTGGGCGCATTGCGCGCGAAGTCGTCGAAAACCGTCTGCATTTTCGTGTTGGACTGTGCAAACCGGTCTTCGAAAATCTTCAGAAATTCGGCCTGTGCGGCGTTGGTGATTTCAAGCACGTGACTGTTGTAAGACAGTACTTTCTGCGCGACGGGTTGCGCGTTGCTGGCCTGATGAATAAACAGTTCGACCGGCGTCTTACCCGACACCGCCATCTGCCATGCCCGTTCGCTCTCCGCGAACGTGGCCTTGGCCGCCTGCAGGTTCAACTTAGCCAGCTCTTCAAAATACTGGAATGTTTGCTGCGCCAACGAAAACGCGACAGCGACATTGGCACTTTGGATGGAGACGAATTGCTCTGGCGTCGAAAAATACACTCTGCACTCCTTCTTTAAACGTTCACATTGCTCAGACAAGAGGTATGCGAAACCAGTCGAGACGCACGCAGATTGTCGACTCGTCGGCTTGCACCAATTCGCTCGAATCGTTCTGCGATGCAGCATTAGATGAAACATTCTAACTTTGTTAAATCTGCATCTGGCGCACTCTTTTGTAAGTAATTACCCTCGGGTGACGGTATGGTTTTGACTGAATAAAGGCGCGGCTCTGATCGTCGAAAGATCAGTGGAATATTCGCGATTTGAGCGTACAGGCCGACCTATGGGACACAGCATGGGACGCCCTGTCCGTAAGCGCGCTACGGAGTGCATGAGCAGATGTGCGATAGACGGTCAAATGCATGTGTATGCGACCGTCTATCGCTTAGAGAAAGGACAGAAATGTGATGTGGATTTACAACCAATCGGCAGTGAGAGACCGCCGGACTTAGTCCGGCGGCAATACCAGCGGACCGCAATTGGTATCAGCGATGAATGTCGCCAGTATCTTCGCCGGATGCACCGCATCAGGATTCTCGGCGAATAGATGGAGCGCGCGCGGCGGCTCGAACCAGGTCTGTGCAACCGCGTAGTCGACGGGCGGCCCACCTTGCAGTTGCGAGCGGATCGTCCCTTCCAGCACGACCGCCGTCACTGAACCAGGGTGACGATGCGCGGGCGTAAAGCCGAGCGGCGGAAAGTCGACGATGGCCGTCGTCACCGACTTGCCCGGCACGTTGGGCAGCGCTTCGCACGACAGCACTTTCACGGTCGATGCAGGCCGGCTCGCTGCGCCGGTATGCGTCGATGCGTTGGACATCAACGGATCGACGCCGCAGATGCCAGCGAACCAGTCGATGGCCGAACGAGGCGCCGACGGGCCGAGCGCCAGCATCGTCGTCGTGGCCAGCGCGAGCATGGCGGGCTTGCGCGCGAGACGCGGCAGAGTCAGCGTCAGCGGATTCATACGCGCGCCGCCGATCGCATATCCGGCGACCAATCCAACTCACGGCGCGCCTTCGCGCTGGTCACTTCGGCTGCGTCTTGCGCGACGTTGTACACGCCGGCGTTGCCCCGCTGAAGCGCAAGCAAGGCCGCATAGGCCGCCGCTTCGACATGCAACGGACTTGAACCCGCCGGGGCATCGGCGCCTGTGCCGGGTCCGTAAATCTGTCCATAGCGAAGCACCGTGCCGTTCAGCGACGCCGCTTCCAGCACGTGCCGCTCGAGCGCCGCGACGCCACGCACGCTCGTGCCGCGCGCGCCCTGCGCATCGACGTCGAGCGGGCAGCTTTCGTCGTAAGGCGTCGTTCCCGGCCGGTACGCCCATGCAATGCTTTGCGCAATCATCTTGCTGCTGCCCGCCGCGATCGCCGCGGCCACCAGGTTGCGCGTACCCTCGTCGCGTATCCGCGCGTTGGCCGTCACCGCCTGAGCCATTCGAGCAGGGTCGAGCCCGGGCGGCAAATCGGTCAATTGATGAATCACGCTGACCGGGGCGATGCGTATGAGCGCGTCACGCAGCGCGGCCGCATCGAATACATCGACGATGACCGGCACCACGCCCGCGTCCTCAAGTTCTCTCGCGCGGTCCGCCCGCCGCGTGCCGCCGAACACCGCATAGCCCGCGTCGATCAGCAGCGGCGCAAGCGCGCTTCCAATGGCGCCCGTTACTCCGGCGACAAACACCTTGTGTGCCATTTCCTTTCTCCCATCAGTCATTACGCGAAAGTCGGCGACATGCCGCGTTTCCAATGACCCCAGCATAAGGCTGTGAATGGTCATCAAAAAGGTCCATTATTCTGAAATTGATTGAGCCAATTTGACGAGGAAGAGCGTGCGGCGAGCTGAACAGATTGAACTTGCACTAGCGCCCAGGCCGGAAGGCGCGCCGCTTCACCGCTGGCTCTATGACGAGTTGCGCAAGGCGATCTTGTCGGGGACGTTGCCGCCGGGCGCGCGCCTGCCTTCCACGCGCGATCTCGCAACACGATTTCGACTGTCGCGCGGAACGGTGCTGGGCGTTTTCGCGCAACTCGACGCGGAAGGGTATCTGTCGGGCGCCGTGGGACGTGGCAGTTTTGTTGCGGCTGAACTGCCGGACCGGCGCATCGACAGCGGCGAGCGGACGTCGCCCAGAAAGCGCGATGGCCGGCCGCTCGCCCGCGAGCGTCATCATGACGGCGATAGCGGCACGCAGCCGCCAGTTGTCGAGTTATCGGCGCGTGGCCGTTTGCTCGCGCGGAGCGCGTTTCAACTCAGCGGCCGCACGCGCCCTGCGCGCGCGTTTCGCGCCAGCCAGCCCGATCTCGATGCGTTTCCATTCGAATTGTGGGCGCGGCTCGCGGCCAACCGGGTGCGTCGCGCGCAGCGGGATCTGCTCGGCGATGGCGAGGCGCAAGGGTATCGGCCGCTGCGCGAAGTGATCGCCGCTTATGTCGGTCCGTCGCGCGGTATTCGATGTTCGGCGGACAACGTCGTCGTGTTGGGCAGCGTTCAGCAGGCAATCGATTTGACCGCGCGCCTCCTGCTCGATCCGGGGGACAGCGCGTGGACGGAAGACCCAGGTTACCCCGGCGCCCGTTTCGTACTCGAAGCGGCGGGCGCCCGGGTGATCGGCGTGCCGGTCGACGCGGCCGGCGTCGATGTGTCATGGGCCCGTCTGCACGCCGCAACAGCGCGTCTGGCTTTTGTCACCGCCGGGCGCCAGGCGCCGCTGGGTCCGCCGCTCGCGCTCGAACGGCGTCTATCGTTGCTCGAGTGGGCACGGGATCGAGGCGCCGTCATCATCGAAGACGACTACGACAGCGAGTACCGCTTCGAAGGCCACCCGCTTGCCGCGATGAAGAGCCTCGACGACCACGGACACGTGATCTACTGCGGCACCTTCAGCAAGCTGCTGTTTCCCGCTTTGAGGACGGCGTATGCGATTCTGCCCGACCGGTTGGTCGAGCCATTCGTGGCCGCGCTGTCCTCGACGGCGCGGCATGTTCCAACCGATCAACAATCAGTGTTGCACGACTTCATCGCCGACGGTCATTTCGGCCGGCACATACGACGCATGCGCATGCTCTATGGCGAGCGGGCCGAGGCGCTGACGTCGGCGGTCGAGCGGCATCTCTCGGGCTTGCTCGCGCTTGCGCCGATCGTGGCGGGACTCGATGCGCCCGCCTTTCTGCCCAGAGGCGCGGACGACGCCGACGCGGCGCGGCGTGCGGCACGCGAAGGCATCGAGACGCGCCCGCTATCGCTGTACGCGATCGACCATCCCGCGCCGCCGGGGCTCGTGCTCGGTTTTGCGTCGATCGGTGTCGAGGAAATAGAGTCGGGGGTGATCGCTCTTGCTCGAGCGTTGACGCGCCGTTCGCGATGAACCAGCGCGGCTCGCAGAGCAGATTGACGCGCCGCGCGGCTCAGCCCGCGGACCGTTTGCGACGTTTTGTCTGCGAGTGCTGACCTTGCCAGCTCGCTTCATCGAGAAGACGATCGAACAGCCGGTTGCGGGCCGAATCGTCCAGCGGCGACAGTCCCAGCAGAGAGTGAAACGCGAGACCGCTGGCGGCGAAGTAGCGCAACAGCGACAGATCGAGGTCGGCCGCTTCGTCCTGCAAGGCCTTCATTTTCTCGGCGTCGGACGTCTTCATTTCGTCGAGCAAGTTGGGGTTCTCGACCAGCGCGGCGAGAACGGCTCGTGCCACGGAATTCGGCTGATTGATGGACTCCCGATAAATCGCAATCTGCGCCGCGAGGTTGGGCTCCGCTTTGGACGCGCCCTCTTTCGCCATATAGTCGCGCGCGATCTGCTCGAACTGCTGCTTCTGATGCTCCAGCAACGCGCACAGTACCCCCTGCTTGGTGCGAAACTGATGCAGCAGTCCACCCTTGCTGATGCCGCTTTCACGCGACAACGAATCGAACGTCAGTCCACCGACGCCTTCGCGGGTCAGGATGGTAAGAGCGGCATCGATTGCCTTCTTGCGGGAAATCTCCGAACGGGTCTGGTTATCCATTGTCGATAGTGATGACGTCGCCACGCTGGCCGTGCCGGCCCGGTGCTGCCGCGTCGTGATGGTATTGGGCAAGTGATTCGGCGCGGTGAATCAGTGTCGGCGAGCAGTCGCGCCATCCGTCGGCACAAGCAGCGCTCGCTCTGAGGGTTGGAATTGTACCGCTCAAGCCACCCAAAAAACAAACCGGATAGACGGTTTACATTCAATAAAGACGGTGCTACTGTTCGGCCTCATCGGTTCTCGCCTGAACTGCACGCCGCCCGGCATTCACCGGCACTCAAATTGCCCATCAAGGAACATGCAATGTTCACGAACAAACTCGTCCCGCTTCTTTTCGCCGGCACAGCGGTACTGGCCCTCGCGGCCTGCGCGGGTGTGCAACCCGTCGCGTACACGGGCATCGCGTCCTCGCCGCAGTTGAAGCAGAACCGCGACGACGATGCGGGCAAAGTGCCCTACAAGTACGCGGCGACCGTGGTCTGGGCGCGCTACACGCAGGTGGTGCTGGACCCCGTGGCCGTCTATCAGGGCAGTGACAATCAGTTCGGCGAATTAAAGGCCGCCGACAGGGCCGCGCTTGCCGACTATATGCAAAAGACGTTCTCGGAAAAACTGGCGAAACGGTTCGACGTGGCCACGCAGCCCGGCCCCAACACCTTGCGGATCAAGCTGACCTTGACCGGTGCCGAAAGCACGACGTTGCTGGTCGGGCAGTTCATGCATTTCGACCTTGCGGGCAATCTCTACAACGGCGTGCAGTCGATCCGCGGCGGTCAGGGGGCATTCAGCGGCTCGGTGTCCTACGCCGTGGAAGTCTATGACGGCGCGAGCGGCCAACTGCTGAAGGCCTACGTGTCGAAGCAATATCCGAACGCCATGAATCTGCCGGCCGCTTTCGGTTCCCTGGGCGCTGCGAAGACGGGACTCGACAAGGGTGCGGATGCGCTGGTGGCGCAGCTTCATTGACCAGTCCGCTTTCGCTGTCCATCGTTTTGCGCGCTGCGCGTAGTTGACCCGCGGCGCGCAAGCACCACGGTGCATCGGCCGCGGCAAGCCGACGCAACGACAAGGCCGCTGTTCCGGACTATTCCGAGGTACGCGTATGCACGCATTCGCTGACATGGTCGTCTCACTGGCCCCTCCGCCTTTGATGGTCGCCCTCGTGTTCTTTGTGGCGTATCTGCTGGTGGGGATTCCGGTTCAATTCACACGTGGCCCGGCCGCGAGAGATGCGTTCGGCACCCTGGCCGGCGTCTTCGCCGCGCTCGTCTACATCACACTGGCCATGAGTTTCTATCCGGATGTTCACGCTGCTCCTCGCTAACCCGGCAGGTCTCTCCAGAAGGTTCAGACACCGTGCGCTCGCGGCATCCACGTAGTCCGCGTACGCGAGACCAGCGCGAGGCTTCCGGCCCGCAAGCATCGAACTCGGGCAGCGGCACGCGAGCCAGGTCGATCCGCGCAGGCATCAGGCACAGCATCAAGCGAACGCTGCGCTATCTTTGCCGGTTGGCGAAAGACATGGGCGACGTCGTCCGCGGAAAGCTGTAAATGCGTCTTCGCCCACGACTCGCCGTCATCTGGCTCGCGCCGCTTGCCGCCGCATTGATCTGTCTCGCGCTTCTCGCGCTCTGGCTCGAACGATCGGGGTCCGAAGTCACCGTCAGCTTCGCCACAGCCGAAGGACTCGAAGCCGGCAAAACCCGCGTGCGCTATAAGGACGTCGAAATAGGCAGATTGACGGAACTGCGGCTCTCGCACGACCGCTCACGCGTGCTCGCCGTCATGGAGCTCGACACGTCCGCCGAACGGTTTGCACTGTGCGGCACGCGCTTCTGGGTGGTTCGTCCGCGCGTCGGCACCGCCGGTATCTCCGGGCTGACGACGTTCATCTCCGGTCCCTACATCGCTGTGGATGTTGGGCGCGCGTCCACGACATGCCAGCAGTTTGCCGGCCTCGAAACGCCGCCGTCCGTGACCAGCGAGCAGAACGGCGGGCGGTTCGTTCTGCACGCTTCTTCCCTCGAATCGCTCAATGTGGGCTCGCCAGTCTATTTCCGGCGCGTGCAGGTGGGGCAAGTCCTCAACTATGCGTTGGCTCGCGGTGGCTCCGCCGTCGATGTCGATGTATTCGTGAAAGCGCCTTACGACCGCTATGTCACATCAGGCACGCGATGGTGGCACGCAAGCGGCATCGACCTGCGATTCGATTCGAGCGGCTTGACGCTGGACACCCAATCCGTTGCCACGTTGCTCTCCGGAGGCGTCGTATTCGATCTGCCCGGATCACAGACGCCCGAACCTCGCGCCGCCGACGGCGCCGCGTTCGCTCTAGCCGCGAACAGAACCGAGGCGATGCGTCGTGCCGACGACGGACCCGCCGCGTCGGCGCGCATGAGGTTCAACGGGAGCGTGCGCGGGCTCTCAGTCGGCGCGCCGGTCGACTTCGACGGTGTCGAACTGGGCGAAGTGACCGCCATCGATCTTGACTTCACGCCGGCGCGCAATCGCTTCGACATGGTGGTGACGCTCAACCTCTACCCCTATCGTCTCGGACGACGCTACAGGGAGGCACTCGGAGAAGGCTCCGGCGCGGCGGCCAAAGCGCTTCTGCATCAACTGGTCGCCCAGGGCTTGCGCGGGCAGTTGCGTATGGGCAGCGTGCTGACCGGCCAGCGCTATGTGGCGCTGGACTTCTTCCCGAACGTACCCGCTGTCAGCATCGACACACGTCGCATGCCGGTCGAACTGCCGACCGTGCCCAATACCGTCGAGGAACTTCAGGACCAACTCGCCAACATCGTGAAGAGGCTCGACCACGTCCCCTTCGACGAGATCGGCTTCAATCTGAACCAGGCGCTCGTGAACGCCAATTCCCTGTTCCAGCGAATCGACACGGAACTGGTGCCGCAGGCGCACACGACGTTGGCGGCTGCCGAGCGCTCGTTCAATGCCGCAAACGCCACGCTGCAGCAGGACTCGCCGATGCACACCGATATTCGCCAGGCGTTGACCGAGTTGCGCCGCACCCTTGCCGCGCTGAAGGCGCTGTCGGACTATCTGGAACAGCATCCTGAATCGATTGTGTGGGGTAAATCGGCGGACCACTGAGGTGCTTCGACGCTTGCTCATGGGCCGAGGCGGCGTCTGTGCGATGATGCCTTACGTCGACCCGACTCGCGGAGATCATGATGAGCGGCAAATGGTTTTCGAAGTTCTCAAGCTTCCTTTCCACGATGACCGGCAGGCCGGTCACCTTTGTTCTGGCCGTCGTCATGGTGATCGTCTGGGCCCTCACCGGCCCGCTCTTTCACTACAGCGATACGTGGCAACTCGTGATCAACACGTCGACCACGATTGTCACGTTCCTGATGGTCTTCCTGATCCAGAACACCCAGAACCGCGATACGGCCGCGATGCAGATCAAGCTCGACGAGTTGATCCGCGCACTGGAAGGGGCTCACAACGCGCTGCTCGATCTTGAAGAGCTCGAGGAAAAGGACTTGACCCGCTTCCGCAAACACTACGAAAAGCTGGCTGAAGAAGCGCGCACTGCGCTGCGCGCCGGCGGCAGCGACACCGATTCGCCCTTCGTCGACAATCGCGATGACGGTGACGAAGACCGGCGCAGCGGTAAGGGTCGCGATGGCAAAACGGGAGCGGCGGTGTAACGCGACTAGCCAATGCGTTCGCAAGTATTGCTAGAAACGTGCGACGTCGATCACGGCATCGGCAAACGCTTTCGGCGCTTCCTGCGGCAGGTTATGTCCGACACCGCCGCCGATATTCCGGTGCGCGTACTTGCCGGTGAACTTCTTCGCGTACGCCGCCGGTTCAGGATGCGGCGCGCCGTTCGCGTCGCCTTCCATCGTGATGGTCGGTACCGAAATCGTCGGCGCCGCTGCCAGACGCTTCTCCAGATCGTCGTACTGCGCCTCGCCCTTGACCAGCCCCAGACGCCAGCGATAGTTGTGAATCACCACCGCAACATGATCCGGGTTATTGAACGACTGCGCCGAACGCTCGTACGTCGCATCGTCGAAATTCCATTTCGGCGATGCGGTGTGCCAGATCAGCTTGTTGAAGTCGTGGCGGTTCGCGTCATAACCCGCATAGCCGCGCTCCGTCGCGAAGTAGAACTGATACCACCAGGCCAGTTCCGCCTTCGGCGGCAACGGCGTGCGGTTCGCCTCCTGGCTGCCGATCAGATAGCCGCTCACCGACACCATCGCCTTGCATCGTTCCGGCCAAAGCGCTGCGATGATATTCACCGTACGCGCACCCCAGTCGAAGCCGCCGAAAATCGCCTTGTCGATCTTCAATGCGTCCATCAACGCAATGATGTCGACGGCCACCACAGCCTGCTGGCCGTTGCGCGGCGTGTCCGCGGACAGGAAGCGCGTCGTGCCATAGCCGCGCAGATACGGCGCGATGACCCGGTAGCCGGATGCCGCGAGCAACGGCATGACTTCGGCAAAGGCATAGATATCGTACGGCCAGCCGTGCAGCAGGATCACAACCGGTCCGTTTTGCGGACCCGCTTCGGCGTAGCCGATGCTGAGCGCGCCCGCATTGATCTGCTTCAGGTTGTCGAACGAGGCGACGCTAGATCCCGCCTTCGTGCTATTGGATTGCGCGTTGGCAAGCCCGCTCAGTCCCAGTTCCATCAGGCTGAGGCCCGCCACCGTCGTTCCGAGCAGGCGACGGCGCCGAATATTGATCTGGTCAGACATGGTGACTCCCTTAAAAGTTAAGCGCTCGCGAGCCGTGCCGGATCGCTCTCACTGAAAGACGGCCCCAACGGCCGCAAACGGATTGCCGGATCGAGACGCGTCCACGGAAGGTCGACCGGATCGGCAGCCATCGGTCCCGGCGCTTTCGCGACGAGAATCGCCTCGGCAATAGCCTCGAAATCCGCGCGAAAATGCACCGAACTCTTGTTCACCAGAATCTTCATCTGCTCGGGTTCGATGCCCGCCACGCGGAACAGGTTGCGATCGAACACCTGCATCTTGACGGAGCTCACCGCAATCCTGACGCCTTCGATCCGCAAACAGGCGACCGGCCCCAACTCGCCTTGCATGCCGTTGAGCATCGGGCCATCGAAACGGAAGCGTCCGTCCGACACGTGCTCGACTTCGAACACGCCTTCCAGCGGCGCATCGCCCTGCACACCGGAACGGCCGCCCAGCGCGAGTGAAATGCGCGCGCCCACACCCGCGCGATGCGCCGCTGCCGCCGCCTGGGCATCCCAGATCACGCCCACCGCCGCGTCGGTAGCGCCATTGCGCAACAACGCGCGCACCATCCCCATCGTGTTCGAATCGCCGCCCACGCCCGGGTTGTCCTGCGTGTCCGCGATGATGACCGGTTTGGCCGCCGTCCTGCTCACCCGGATTGCTTCGAGCGCCGCTTCGTCGGGCGTCAGGAAGGGCACATCCCAACGCGCTTCATCGCCGGCGATCTTCGCGAACAGTGCGTCCGCTGCATGTTGTGCCGCAGCTTCGTCGAATGCATAAACCCAGATCGTCGGGCCGCACTCGGGAAAATCGGCCGCCGGAAAGCCCGGCGCAAACGACACGGTCACGACAGGCCGCTCTTCGAGATCCTCCAGCAACCGGTACATCCCGCGTGCGGGCTCGACCAGCGTGCACATGCCATTCACGGGAATCAGGAACGGCACGCGACGCACCGCCCGATGCAACGGGCGCCCCTCCCGTATCAGATCTTCGAGAAGCCGCGCGGCACGCTCGCCGGTTTCAGCCATGTCCACATGCGGATAGGTTCGATACGCCACGAGCGCACTCGCGTGTTCGAACATGCGAGCGGTCACGTTGGCATGCAGATCCAGCGAAACGACCACCGGCATCCGATCGCCGACGATCCGCCGCACACGTTCGAGAAGTTCGCCCTCGCCGTCGTCGTGTTGCTCGGTCACCATCGCACCGTGCAGGTCGAGATAGATCGCGTCGAAGCCGCCTGCCTCGACAGCAGCGATGATCTCGCCGCCGATCCGCTCGAATGCATCCGTCGTGACGTGTGCCGATGCGCTGGCGCCCGCCCAGATTACCGGCTTCAGTTCGTGCCCATTCGCTTCCATGACCTTGATGAATCCGCCAATCGGCACATTGACGTCGCGAAGCCCGAACACGTCGTTGCCGCGGACCATGGGCGGAAAGCCCTCGCCCTGAACGAAGCTCGAATAAGACGCCTTGGTGGGCGCAAAAGTATTGGTTTCATGCTGGAAACCGGCGATCAGGATTTTCATGTGTTTCACCTTTTCTCAAACGATCTCGCGAACCATCGGCGAGATGATATGGATGCCTATCTTTTTGATTTCGACAAGGACTTCGGAAAGTAGACTCGACAGTCCTCAGTCCTGCTTGAGCGTCAGCTTGCCCGTCAATATCAGAATCGCGGCCAACGCAGCGGCGCCAGCCATGACGAAGAGCCCGGTATGCACGCTGCCCGTCGATGCTTTGGCCCAACCGACTACAGCGGGACCCCAGAATCCGCCGGACAGTCCTACGGTATTGATTAGCGCGATGCCGCCCGCCGCCGCCGTTCCCTCGACCAGTTGGGACGGAATGGCCCAAAAAACCGTATAGGCCATCCAGAGGCAAGCCGTTCCCAGCGTCAATGCAACGAGTGTGAGCATCACACTCCCGTCGGCAAAGACGGCCGCGACGAGGCACAGCGCCGCGCCAAGCGCCGGAATCGCGCAGTGGAAGCGGCGCTCGCCTACCCGGTCCGAACTGCGGCCCGCGAGGTACATGCAGACGGCGGCCGCGACATAGGGAATCGCGGTGTACCAGCCGAGGCGGATCGTGTCGCTCACGCCCTGATCTTTGAGCAGCGTCGGCAACCAGAAGCTGATCGCATAGATCGGAAAGATGATGCTGAAGTAAGCGAGCGCGAGCACATAGACTCTCGGGCTCTTCAGCACGGCCTTGAACGAGTCAGCGCGATGCTCGGTCGGCGCGGTTTCGCGTCCCAGCAGCAACTTTTCCTCATCGTTCAGCCAGCGCGCCTGCTCGGGCCGGTCGGACAACACGCGCAGCGTCAGGAGGCCGAGTGCGATGCAAGGCAGGCCCTCCACGAGAAACATCCACTGCCAGCCGGCCAGGCCGCCGACGCCGGACAGACTCGTCATGAGCCACGCCGATACAGGCCCGCCGACAATCCCGCCAAGCGGCCCGGCGACGAACACGAGCGCAATGGCGCGTGCCATCCGCGCGGGCCCGTACCAGCACGACAGGTAATAGATCATGCCCGGCGCGAAACCCGCCTCGAACACGCCGAGGAGAAATCGCATGGCATAAAAGGCCGGCACGCTGCGCACGAACAGCATGCAGGCCGACGTGATGCCCCACAGCACGAGAATGCGGCTGAACGTGCGCCGCGCGCCGACTCTCGGCAGCATGAGATTGCTCGGCAATTCGAACAGCACGTAGCCGATGAAGAAGATGCCCGCGCCCACTCCGTATGCAGCGTCCGAAAAACCCAGGTCGGTCTGCATCTGCAGCTTGGCAAAGCCGACATTGACCCGGTCCAGATACGCAAACATGTAGCAGGTCACGAGAAACGGCAGAAGCCGCCAGTTGAGCTTGCTGTACAGCGCTGAGGCAGGATCGCCGGCGGCCGATGGATGGATTGCTGACATGCGTGTCTCCCGGTTTTGCGTCCGTGGGCCCGTCGTGCGGGTTAAGTTGATGGTGGCAGGGCAAAACCCCACTAGCAAGAGCAACTAAGTTCACATATCGTTGCTCTGTAGACAACGACAATTGGGCGCCGGAGCGATCAAATGCGAGAAATCAACCAGCAGCGTCTTCGGTATTTCCACGAAGTGCTGACCCACGGCACCATCCGCGGCGCCGCCGACCACATCAATACGTCGCCGTCGGTCATCACGCGGCAGATCAAGTTGCTCGAAGACGAGTTGGGCACCGTGCTGTTCGAACGCCAGGCGCGCGGGGTCAGGCCGACGGAAGCCGCGGCGCATCTGCTCGAGTTCTGGCAGGGCTACCGGTCGCAGCAGGAAAAACTCGAGGACCAGTTGCACGCGTTGCGGGGGCTTCAGAAGGGACGCATCCAGTTGTCCATCAGCGAAGGTTTCGTCGACACGCTCGTCGACGACGTGCTGGCGCCGTTTTGCACGCGCTATCCGCACCTGGACATCAGCATGACGACGCAGGCGGTAGACGCACTGCTGGACGACGTGGCGGAAAGCCGGGCACATATCGGGCTGGCATACAATCCGCCGCCCCATCCGCGTATCGAATATCGAGCCAGTTCGCATCAGCCCGTCGTGCTGCTCCTGAGAAAAGACCATCCGCTCGTCAAACGGAAAGGGCCGGCGGGTGTCGATGATCTGCGCGCCTACCCGCTCGCGCTGATGCCTTCCACGTTCGGCATCGGCCATGTCGTTTCGATGTTGGAGTTGGCGGAGAACGTGGTGATCCGCCCGACGTTGACGACGAACTCGCTGAGCGCGTTGAAGCGTTTCGTGACGGCGGAAAACTTTGTGACGCTCATCGGCGAGTTCGCTGCATACCGTGAGCTCGCCAGCGGCGAACTGACCACCGTCCCGATCGCGCATCCCTTGTTTGAAAGTGCGCAGGCCAGAGTGCTGGTCAAAACCGGCCGACCGCTTACAGCGGGGCCGCTCGAACTGCTCAAGTGGATTCAGGAACGCATGCCGATGTTCTCTACGCCCAAAGCGAAAGAAAGCCCACGGCGAAAGGCTAGTGGGCGGCGGAACGGTTAGCGGTACATGGCGTGCGCTAGTGGCCGAAGAGTCGGCCGCGCGATATGCGCGATATGCAAACGGGCCGCAGCGATCTTGTCTGTCGTTGCGGCCCGTCTTCGTGAACGCGCAAGTAATGCTAGAAACGTGCGACGTCGATCACGGCATCGGCAAACGCTTTCGGCGCTTCCTGCGGCAGGTTATGTCCGACACCGCCGCCGATATTCCTGTGCGCGTACTTGCCGGTGAACTTCTTCGCGTACGCCGCCGGTTCGGGATGCGGCGCGCCGTTCGCGTCGCCTTCCATCGTGATGGTCGGTACCGAAATCGTCGGCGCCGCTGCCAGACGCTTCTCCAGATCGTCGTACTGCGCCTCGCCCTTGACCAGCCCCAGACGCCAGCGATAGTTGTGAATCACCACCGCAACATGATCCGGGTTATTGAACGACTGCGCCGAACGCTCGTACGTCGCATCGTCGAAATTCCATTTCGGCGATGCGGTGTGCCAGATCAGCTTGTTGAAGTCGTGGCGGTTCGCGTCGTAGCCTGCATAGCCGCGCTCCGTCGCGAAGTAGAACTGATACCACCAGGCCAGCTCCGCCTTCGGCGGCAACGGCGTGCGGTTCGCCTCCTGGCTGCCGATCAGATAGCCGCTCACCGACACCATCGCCTTGCATCGTTCCGGCCACAGCGCGGCGATGATATTCACCGTACGCGCACCCCAGTCGAAGCCGCCGAAAATCGCCTTGTCGATCTTCAATGCGTCCATCAACGCAATGATGTCGACGGCCACCACAGCCTGTTGCCCGTTGCGCGGCGTATCAGCGGACAGGAAGCGCGTCGTGCCATAGCCGCGCAGATACGGCGCGATGACCCGGTAGCCGGCCGCCGCGAGCAACGGCATGACTTCGGCAAAGGCATAGATATCGTACGGCCAGCCGTGCAGCAGGATCACAACCGGTCCGTTCTGCGGACCCGCTTCGGCGTATCCAATGCTGAGCGTGCCGGCATTGATCTGTTTCAGGTTATCGAACGAGGCGACGCTAGATCCCGCCTTCGTGCTGTTGGATTGCGCGTTGGCAAGCCCGCTCAGTCCCAGTTCCATCAGGCTCAGGCCCGCAACCGTCGTTCCGAGCAGACGACGGCGCCGGGTGTTGATCTGGTCAGACATGGCTAATTCTCCTTATGTACGACAGCGCTGAGTTGAACGGTGCGCCCGCAGGACGCACCGTATGCAGAGTCAAAACATCGCGAGGCGTGGCTGGCAAGAACCCGCGTCATCGAAGCTGACCTTCCGTTATGGCTTGGCGTAAATCGCGCCGAGACCGATCACGTCAGTGTCCGACGCACGCGAGCCCGATGCCGAGGTGCCAGCCGTCGCCGGGCCGTATGACGATGCCGACAGTCCATTTTGTGCGCTCACGCGAGCTTCGGCAGCCTGGATATTCCTGGGATACTGCGTTTCATCGCTCGCGGGGTTGTAATCGGCCTTCTCCAACTGGGCGAGTTCCGCGCGGACCTCGGCCCGCGTAAGCGGCTGATTCGATTGCGCGAACGACAGGGCCGGCAGAGCGACAGCAGCAGCGACGATAAGCGATTGAATGACTTTCATGACTTTCACCTCGAGAAAATGTCTTCCACGCAAACGCCCGTTTGCGTTTTCGGTTAGCAAGGCCAGTTCGGCTGGCTTGGAACCATTAGACTCCGTGGACGTATCTGGCTTATGTCGGCGATGCCCGTTGGTGAAACGTTATGTACCCTGCCACGGCGCAGATACATTGCGATACAAAGAAGCAGGGCGACGCAAAGTCGCTCGCCTTCTTGAGATTGCCGAGCCGAATCGGGCCGGTTCAACTTGCCTCTCACTCTTCGCCCATGATGAGCAGAAAGAGTGTTGCCGGGGAGGAAATAGTCAGTTTCCAGTAGAGATTGCGCCGGTGAACCTTGGCAGTGGCGGGTGACACATCCAGTTGCCTGGCCATGTTGCGCCGCTCACTGCCTATCGACACCGACAGCGTCGGCGCGGCGATCACCAATCAGGTTTGTTGTTACCCGAACGCTAATGCCGCCGCGCGTGCTTATATGAAGCCGGCCATCCTCGACGATGAAGCGGTCTATCCTCGCGGTGAGAAGATGCAATCGCTCACTCCGTCATTGCCTTTGCCGACCGAAATCCTTCGCCTGCAAAACAGGGTGTGGACACAGCTCAAAGCGGGACGGTAACTTACAATGCTGCAGATGAGCCCTCATCCACAGCATCGATGCGAGACGTACTGACTTCCTATTTCTGGAGTGGCGACGCCATTCGCAGTCGAAACGTGAGTGACATCGTGCTGTCAGGCACGCTCGATGTGCCTGCGCCCCCGGCTCGAGTGCTCGCGGATTGGGACAGGGAGACGTCGTCGCGCATGGTCCTCGAACCCGGTGACGTCGAGGTCATGCCGTTGGCGCGAACGCAGGTGCGCTGGCCGGACTACCCACGCTGCGTGCGGGCAATATCCGAGTGGACGAGCGCGATCGGCCTGCCCGCAGTGCTTGCGGCCAGTGACATAGCCCTCATGGCCTGCCGCGGCGCAAGGTATCACCATGACGGCGCGCAATACGGCGGTGCGGCTTTTTGCAATCTGTTCCTCAGCGAGGACAAGGGGCTAGATGTGCATTTCCCCGGTACAGGTCATCGCATTCCTCTGACTCGCGGAACGGCGTTGATATTCGACACCGGCCAGCCGCATGGTGTGATCCGGCGCGGCAGCAGCGGCTTTAATGCGGCCGACTTCGCGCCGGATCAGGATTGCACGCAAATATTCCTGACTTGGGAGCTTCCGATCGAAGATGTTCACGTTGCGCGCGCGCTTAACGTGGTCTTCGACATCGCCCCCTCGACGCCGTTGCAAGCGGACGAAGAACAGGTCTGCGTGAATGGTGAACCGGCCAGCGTGTGCCCGGAGTCCGGTCGTTGGCGTCGGGTTGAATGATCGTCGGCGTTTGCGGCGGGTTGGTGTAACTTAGCCTTGCCTCCCACAGGCAACGGCCTCAAGATTGGCCTCAAGGCGGCCGTTAACATAGCGGCAGTTCGATATGCTGCCCGCGGTTGACGGCCCGCGACAGTCGTTGCACAACGAGAATGGTTATGACACGCCCGCGAACCGGGACACGGACGCCCGACATTGCCGTAACCGATGGGTCCGAAGCGCGGACATCACTGCCTCAAGCGCTCATCGTCGAACCGTTGTCCTCGCCGACGTATTGGCAAAAGGGCACGGCCTTGCTCGCCGCGCTGGTGGTGACCGCACTGGCGTTCCTTGCAAGCCGGGGCCTGCGGGCCATGACCGGGCAGATTGCGCCGATTTGGCTGAGCAATGCCGTGCTGCTCGCTCAGATGATCGTCGCCCGGCGGGAACAGCGGCGCTGGGTCTTGTGCGGCGGCACGCTAGGCGACTTCACCGCCAATCTGCTGATAGGACGCAGCCTGCACACGTCGGTCTCGTTCACGTCGGCAGATATGCTTCAGGTCGTGATCGCATTTGCGTTTGCTCCACGCGTGACGACGGTGGCCGAGTTTATCCGGCCCAAAGCGCTCCTCAAATTTCTCTTCGGCGGCGTGCTGCTTGCGTCGGTCGCGTCAGGTATGTGGGCCACGCTTTTGCTCGAGGGCAGAATCGGCCATTTACTTTTGCCCACGCTGGCGCCCTGGTTCATCTCGGATGGTTTGAGCCTCATCATCATCACGCCGGTCGCGATGGTGTTCTGGAGCGGCGAGCTTGCCCGGGTTCTACGTAGCGGCAATCGCTTCAAGACCTGCGCACTGGTGGCGTTGGTGGGCGTCGTGACGAGTTGCATATTCGGTTTGCAGATCAGCGCACCATTGTTGTACTGGGTACTTCCGCCCATTGTGCTGCTCGCGTTTCAGGCCGAAATTGCGGGCGTTCTGCTTGGCTTACTCCTGTGTCTCGCGATCGCGCTCTGGTTCACGGCGCACGGTTCGGGGCCGCTCTGGGCTTATCCGTTCGAGAGCATGCAGCATCGCGTTTTCGCTTTGCAGCTGTTTTTCGTCGCCGCCCTCGGCGTGGCGCTGCCGATCAGCGCGATCCAGATGCAGCGCAATCGCATGATCGGGCTCCTGCGTGACGGCGAAAAACGCTTCCGCACGCTGGCGGAAAACGCCACGGATGTCGTGATGAGCATGCAACTCGACGGCAAGCTGACCTACGTGTCACCGCGTGCGTTCGAGGCGTGGGGTCGCGCGCCTGAACAGCTGATCGGCGTGCATTACGCGGATCTGGTCGATGCCGCCGACCGCAATACCTTGGCGGCGATGATCGAGCAGGTCGCGACCGGCCGAGGCGAAGCCTCGCAGATCAGCCGTTTCCCGCGCGACGGCGGCTTGCGCTGGATAGAAACTCACGTGCGTCCGGTGATCGATCCGTTGTCCGGCACATTGAACGGCCTCACCGCGATGGCGCGCGACGTAACGGAACAAAAAGCCATCGAACAGCGCCACGCCGATGAGCGCCGCGAACTGGAAGGCCTCGCGTTCCGCGACAGTCTTACGGGACTATTCAATCGCCGCTACTTCGATCGCGAACTCAAGCAACGCTGCCAGCAGGGTTCGCATACGGAGACTTATCTGGCTGTCGTGATGATCGACGTCGACAACTACAAGAGCTACAACGATCACTTCGGTCATCAGACAGGCGATGAATGCTTGCGCACCATCGCCCGCTCGATAGCGGCATCTTCAGCAAAGTACACCGACCTGGTCGCGCGCTATGGCGGCGAGGAATTCGCCTTGATTCTGGCGCACGCCGAACCGGATCGGGCACTCGCCGTGGCGGAGCAAATTCGCGAGGACGTGGAAAAGCTACGGCTTCCCCATCCGCCGAGCGTCTCGGGCGTCGTCACGATCAGCCTCGGCGTCTGCGCGCAGCGCAGTGACAAGTGCGGCGATGGCAGCACTGTGGTCGCTGCAGCGGACATGGCGCTGTATTCGGCGAAGCGGCTCGGCCGCAACCGCACGTGTGTGGCCTGACGACGCGACGCGTTCATCAATTGCGTGCGGATCAGGCAGGCGTTCGACGTTGAGATAGCGCGTGATTGCTATGCGGCAATGCCTTGCGTCACGGGTGCAACGCAAACCGCTTCGCACTCTTGTGCTTCGGGCGCGATCGAATTGACTGGCGTGACCATGCTTGCCAGCGGCAAGCGCACCACGAATTCCGAGCCACGGCCGAGTCCCCCGGAAAACGCCTCGACGGTACCGCCATGGCTCGCGACGATATCGCGAACCACCGCCAACCCGAGTCCATGACCCTTGGCACCCAATGCGCAGCCCGCAAGTCCGCGCTCGTAAGGCTTGAAGATGGTCGCAAGCTCGCCCGGCGCGATGCCGATGCCTTCGTCGCTCACGCTGATATAACAGTAACGCCCGGCGCGGGACGCCGTCACCTTGATCGCATCCGCAGCCGCCGAATATTTGAGCGCATTGACCAGCAGATTGACGAACACCTGGGTCAGCTTGCCGAAGTCGCCTTGCACCCGCAACGGCGCGTCGCTCGCCGTCAGTCGAATGGGCGCGTGATCCGGTGCGCCCGCTTCTGCTACCTGAACACAATGCGCGAGCAGATCACCGACGTCGACCGGCGCGGGATGCACGACCGTTCTCTCGCGCGACGAACATGCTAAAGCGCCCGACGCCGGTTCAAGCGAACCGGCGAACTCCGCATCATCGGGCGCCATCAATTGCTGGGCCAACTGCCCAAGCAGGCTTGCTTGCCGGGAGAGCAGAAGCGCGTACCGCGTCAACTGTTCGTCATGGCCGTACTGGGCGTCCAACAGACGCGCGAGCAGGCCAAGTGGCGTGATCGCGTTGCGGATTTCGTGGCCTATCGTTGCGCCGATCGATGCTTCTTTCGTTTCATCGCTACGCTCGCCAAGGGTGACTACGTTCTCCGAACGCTGCACACTCGGCCGACCAGCCTGCGCACGCGCATGCCCGGAGGTCCCGACACGCGGCGGCTCGATCTTCGCATCGTGCAGGCGTTCGATTTCCCGCATCTGCGCAGTGCGAAGCTTTTGCACGCAGTACGTGCACAAACCGATGATCGGCCGCGCGGCAAGCTTCTCCTTCAGCGAGGCTTCGTAGTCGAGCAGCGCGACCCAGTCGGTGGTTTCGTTGCAGACGGCGTCGCCGGCCACTCGCAGTCCTTCGAAGCCTCGCCCCAGCGCGTCGTTGATCGCCTTCGACCACAAGCCCACGGTAGCGCCGCCGTTGAAGCCCGTTTTAGGCGAGGAGTAGATCTGTGCGCCGTCGAGAATCTGCAATTGGCCCGCGTCGATATATTCAGCGAGTGCAGGCGCGGTTCGCGTGAGCATATAACGGGCTTTGTCGGGTCCCAGCAACGCGGGCGCGACCCACACGCCCGCTTCGCGATTGGCGAGTCCGGCATGGAGGAAGTCCGCGGTGACGCTGAGCAATTCGCTCCGCGATTCGTAGAAGTGACACAGATGTGAGCCCCAAGAGAGGGCTCCAAGCGCGGGAAAACCGCTTTTGCGCGTTCCGGTGGTCATCGTTTCCCTGAAAGTGCGTGGGTCAAGAACCACAGTCGCGCTAGGTTTTAACGATGGCCCGCGCGCTCGAATATAAATGTCACGGCACCTCCCGCGTCGGTCCGGCGATCCTGAAGGACAGGAAGCGGAACTGCCGCGTCGGTGCTCGATATGTGGGATTCAGCAGGATTTAAAATTACGCGAGGGGAGATTTTGAATGAATAGATATTTTCCCTAGGCATGTTTTTTGACGCGAAAGGCGTCTGGTCATATACGCGTCAATCTCGATTGGCATACGACTTGAGGACGTGTGGTCAGCCGCGCACTCATGTCGAGTCGCAAAATGCGAGCGCAGCTATGTGCTTGCCACAAGCAATTCCTCCGCATTGTTCGGCGGACGCAGACCGTCCGTCCTGCCCGCGAAGTAGCGCTGGGTAAGATCGGCCGCCGAAACGTGCCGTGCCTCTCTAAAGCCGGCTTCATGGGCCAGCGCCAGCATCTCCGGCGGAGTGAAGAAGCTGAGAAAAGGTGTGCCGCTTGCTCGCGCGCCCTTCTCCGCCATCTCGAGCCCGGGACGTACCTCGGGGTCCGCCAGTTCCAGCGGGAGCAGGAACGTCATGGCGAGCGTCGACCCTGGGGCGAGCGTCGCAACCTGGCGCAGCGCGGCCGCGTTCGCGTCCCTGGTCAGATACATACTGACACCCGTGGAGACGACGATTGCCGGCTTGCTTTCATCGAAGCCGGCAGTCATCAACTCGTCCCGCCAGTTCCGGCCCGCCTCGAAATCGACCGGCACGAAGCGCAACCAGTCCGGGACGCCGAAGCCGAGTTCGATCAGGCGCTGACGCTTCCACGCTTGAGGACCTGGCTGGTCGATCTCGAACACCTTGAGGCGCGAGGCGATCTCCGGCCTGCGCTGTGCGAAGCTGTCGAGGCCGGCACCGAGAATGACATACTGACTCAGCCCTCGCCCGGCCTGTTCCACGACCAGGTCTTCGATGAAGCGAGCCCGCGCCACGATCGAGGCGCGAAAGGGCCGCGTGAACTGCGGGTCCATGTCGCCGCGGGCACGCCAGTCCTCATCCGGAGCCAGCAGCTCGAGGCCGATTTCGTCTTCCAGTACATGCGGCGGCGGGTCGGCCTCGACATGCAACGCACGCCACAAGGCGACGCGCGCCGCTGTGCTGTCTGGCGCCACATCTCGCATGTCGTTCATGACTTTCAATCCCGTTTGTTCGTTCTCGGCCCCGATTCGCCATCGCGCAGAAGCACCTGCCGCGCTCCTGTCGCCCACAACAGGCTATGATGGAGAAGTGGGTATGACGAGCCGATGACGAGGGACAGCGTGTCACAGACAAGCCCTGATCGCAAGACGACGTTTAGCAAACGCCTCTTATGGTTCGTTGGATTGTGGCTGCTCGGCGTCGCCGGGGCAGTGTTGCTCGCGTTGCCGTTTCGTCTTCTGATCGCCGCGGCAATGCATTATCAGCACTGAGACGCTGCCGATACCCGCTGCCTGCATCAAGGTCGTTCGAGCATTTTTGGCAACTGTCCAAGCTGCCGAAACAGCGATAGCCAGTCCTCGAGGTGCCAGGTTTTCTCGATCAAGTTCCCACGCATCTGATGGAAAGAATGAATCGCGAATTTCACGTGCTTGGAACTCGCGTCAATGCCGAGCAGTTTCCCTGTTTGCGTGCCGCTGATCTCCGCGCGAACACCAATCCGGTCTCCATGCACCAGCAAGTCGAGTATTTCGACTTTCATGTCCGGAAGCGCGGTCGCAATGTCATGGAATACCTGAACCATTTGACCGGGTCCGTGAGTGGCGCCGCGGGGCTCCGGAATGTACTGCCAGTCGGGGGTGACGACCTTCGCCAACAACTCGACGCTTTTTTGCTCGAACGCTCGATAGAAGCCTTCAACCGCTTCACGAGCCGCCACTTCGTCGGTACCTGAGGTCATGATCCGTTGCTCCTGAAGATGCAAGTCACCATGTTAGACCGAATCATCTCCGGCAGCTTCAGGCATTCGCGTGACAAGCAAGTATCCCGGCGCGCCCCGTTCATTATCGGCCGAGTGGTTTGCGAAAAACACTTCCGCCATAGCCGAGCACGATATTGTCGACTTCAAACGGTGACGCTTCCTGCGCCTCGAGGATGAACGCTACGCTGCCGGCGGTGAGCTTGCTCGCTATCGATGCGACCAGTTCATTATCGAGCGTCTCCTTGATCGCATGCCCAGCGAGGCCGCCGCTCGCCCCGACAGTGAAGCCCACTATCGCGCCGGCCGGTCCACCGAGCATGCCGATCAGGCCACCAGTCAGCGCGCCGATCACGGTCCCCCAAAACGGCCGCGTGTACTTGTCGAGCACGTTCAGTTGACCTATGGCGTCTTTTTGCACCAACACGCCGCTCTCGATCTTGAAACCGAGGTCTTTTTCCTCGAAGTTCCTGAAATCCCGCCCCGCTCTTTCGGCTACGTCAACGCGGTCGAAAACCGCGACGATCAACTGTTGTGCCATTTGATAGCTCCTCAGATCGCAAACGTTATCTGTCAAAGATAGCGACTTTCGAAAAGCGCGCCACTTTTTTGTTTTCGATTCCTGGCATCGATCGAAATGGGAGGGGGTTGCCGCGCGCGCTCCCCGGAGAAGTTCCGGCACGCACTTCAGCAGCAGCGCCACGATTAGCCGTACCGGCGTCGGCACCTCACGTTGTGTTTGAGTCAACAGATTCAGCTCGAAAGGCGGCACGTCAAAATCCGGCAACAGACGAACCAGCCGGCCGGCCACGCGCGCGTCGACGCACGCCGGCTCTTCCAGCACGCCAATGCCCGCACCCGCGACGATCATTTCATACATGGGCCGCCAATGACTGCTCTTCACCGCGGTATGGATCGGAGCACTCTCCACGGCACTCCCCAGCCTCCTGAGCGGCAACTGGTCCGTGCCGAACATGCCCCGGACTCGAATGAACGGATGTTTTGCCAGGTCGGACGGCTCGCTGATCGGACCATGCTGATCCACATAGCCCGGTGCGGCAACGAGAACACGCCCAACCTGCCCGAGTCGGCGGACAATGAACGCCCCTTCTCCGAGTCGCCCGAGGCGAAAGGAAATAACCACACCGTCCGCCCCAGGATCGGCGATCCTGTCGTTCAGCACGAGTTCCAGATCCAGTTGCGGATAGGTTGCACACACAAGCGCCAATGCCTTCGGCACGACCGTCTCGCCGAAGCAGTGAGGCGCCGCGATGCGAACCACGCGAGGCCGCTGGTATACGTCGGCTTTTCTCTTCGGCTTGGACTCGCTCATGCTGTCGCTCCAATCCGTAGCATGCAATCGACCCGTATCCGACGTCGCTCGGTGGCCGCTCATTGCATCCATATCTATTTGCAATGCGAACGAATTACCCCCGTCCTTTTGCCAATCCGATAGACAGGCTCGATGGATTGCCTTCCTACCGGCGGATAGTAGCGATGTGACAGTGGAATGAAAAGCCGCTCGACCCGATATGAAGTATCGAAAGGAGCAGCGGGTGCTGGCGCCGGATCAACGTAGAATTTATCGCATGCCGAAGACGGCGCGCAGTTTCCACAAAGTACCCGCTCGGTATAACATCTGTGGGCGTGATGGACGTCAACCGTGTCACGCGTGTTGCGCCCTCCCGGTGACGAGGCAAGGCGGTTACGCATGCCCGAGGTGGCGCGCAACAGCTAACCCGCTTCAATCATTCAAACGAAACTCGCGCCCGCCTCCGGCATGTGAAACGCGTAGGCGGAACGACATGGGTTCTACCGCTGTCGGAACCCGTAACGGTCTCTCAACACTCAAGCCGATGCCCAACGAAATCCCGGAACCGCAAGCAATTTGTAATGACGTCTCCCGCAGCGCGATCTTCATTGTCGCGACCGTCGCGAACGACCGCGATCAGGAGGCCAAGGTGCGCGAATGGTGCGGCGACATTGCCGCCCTCGTGCGCGCGGTCGGCAAGCGGGTGCCTTCCGGCAATCTGTCGTGCGTCTGTTCCTTTGGCTCGCACGCGTGGGACAGGCTGTTCGGCGCGCCCCGGCCCGCTCTGCTGCACCCGTTCCGGGACATCGGCGAAGGCGAACGGCGCGCGCTGGGAACGCCGGGCGATTTCCTGCTGCACATCCGCGCCGATCACATGGATCTCTGCTTCGAGCTCGCCACGCAGTTGCTCGGCGCACTCGGCGACGCGGTCACCGTGGTCGATGAAGTTCACGGTTTCCGCTACTTCGACATGCGCGACATGGTGGGGTTCGTCGACGGCACCGAGAACCCGGCAGGCCGCGCCGCCGACGAATACACGCTCATCACCGAGGATCCGGGATTCGAAGGCGGCAGCTATGTGCTGGTGCAGAAGTACCTGCACGACATGGACGGCTGGAACGCGCTCTCCGTCGAGACGCAGGAGCGCATCATCGGTCGCAAGAAACTGTCCGACGTCGAGCTCGACGCAGCGGTCAAACCGTCGTCGTCGCACAGCTCGCTGACCACGATCACCGAGAACGGCAAGGAAGTGAAGATCTTGCGCGACAACATGCCATTCGGCCGCCTCGGCGCGGGCGAGTTCGGCACCTACTTCATCGGCTATGCACGTTCCCCCGCGCCGATCGAGCAGATGCTGGAGAACATGTTCATCGGGCGGCCGCCGGGCAATTACGACCGGCTGCTCGACTATAGCCGCGCCGTCACGGGCGGCCTCTTCTTCGTGCCGTCGGCCACCTTGCTTGAGGAGCTCGCGGACCGCGATCCGCCGAGCGTCACGGCCGCCATCGAATCACAGCCTGAACCCTCTTCGCCCGCCGAGCCGCGCCACGACGGCTCGCTGAATATTGGCTCTCTCAAGGGAATCTCCCAACATGAATAACCTGCATCGCGAGCTTGCCCCCATCTCCAGTGCCGCCTGGTCGCAGATCGAAAACGAAGTGGCCCGCACGTTCAAACGCAGTGTTGCCGGCCGTCGCGTGGTCGACGTCAAGGGTCCCGGCGGAACCGAGCTGTCCGGCGTCGGCACGGGGCATCAGATCGCGATTACCGCGCCCCAACAGGGCGTCGCGGCGAAGCTGGCGGAGGTCAAGAGTCTCGTTCAGTTCACCGTGCCGTTCGAGTTGCAGCGCGATGCGATCGACAGCGTGTTACGCGGCGCGAACGACGCCGACTGGCAGCCCGCGAAAGACGCAGCGAAAGAGCTCGCCTATGCCGAAGATCGCGCGATCTTCGACGGCTATCAGGCTGCGGGGATCGGCGGGATTCGCGAAGGCTCGTCGAATCAGCCGCTCGCGCTGCCCGCCGACGTCGGCGACTATCCGGACGCGATCAGCAATGCGCTGGAAGAATTGCGGCTTGCCGGCGTGGACGGTCCGTATTCCGTGCTGCTCGGCGCCGACGCCTACACAGCGCTCAGCGAGGCGCGCGATCAGGGCTATCCGGTGATCGAGCACATCAAGCGGATCGTGAACGGCGACATCATCTGGGCACCGGCGCTGACGGGCGGCAGCGTGCTCTCCACGCGAGGCAGCGACTTCGAGTTGCACCTCGGTGAAGATCTCTCGATCGGCTATCTCAGCCATACCGACACGGTAGTGCGCCTCTATCTGCGCGAGACGCTGACGTTCCTGATGTTGACGAGCGAAGCATCGGTGTCGTTGACGCTCGCTGAATAAGCGCGGGTCGTTGCGGGCTCAGGCTCGCAACGACTGTTTCAGCAGCGCGGAGTCGGCGTTGTCGGCCAGTACTTCAAGACCAGGGGCCAATTTTCCGCACTCGACGTGCACTCTCTCGAGGATTTCCGGCGTGCACTGTTTCAACATCGTCACAATCAGGCGTACCCGCGGCGGCACCGGACGTTGCGCCTGAATCAGCACATTGACGTCGAAAGGCAGCGCGTCGAATTGCGGCAGCAGACGAACCAGCCGTCCCTCCGCGAGCGCCTCGACGCACGCCGGCTCTTCCAGCACGCCAATGCCCGCACCGGCGACGATCATTTCATACATGGGCCGCCAATGACTGGTCTTCACCGCGGTACGGATGGGAGCGCTCTCGACGACGCTCGCCTGATGTCTAAGCGGCAACTGGTCCGTGCCAAACATGCCCTGCACGCGAATGAACGGATGTTTTACCAGGTCGGAGGGCTCGGTGATCGGACCATGCTGGCTCAGATAGGCCGGCGCTGCAACGAGCACACGCCGGACCTGCCCGAGTTGGCGGGCAATGAACGCCCCTTCTCCGAGTTGTCCGAGACGAAAGGAAATATCCACGCCCTCCGTCACGAGATCGACGATCCTGTCGTTCAGCACCAGTTCCAGATCCAGTTGCGGATAGGCCGCCCGTACGAGCGTCAACGCTTCCGGCACGACCGTCTCACCGAAGCAGTGAGGCGCCGCGATGCGAACCGTGCCTCTGAGCGCCTGCTCGTCGTTCGACACGTCCGCGACCGCCTGCTCGACGGCCCAGAGAATCCTCTTGCTACGCTCGTAGAAGGCGACACCTTCGGGCGTGCAATTGAACGCACGTGCACTACGCAGCAAGAGCCGGCTGCCGAGATACGCCTCAAGCCGCTCGATGCGTTCGCTCGCGGCGGGCTGCCCGATATTCAGATCCCTGGCCGCGCCGGAAATGCTCTTGCGCTCCACCACCCTCACATAAACGCGCATGGCTTCGAGCAGATTCATCATCCCCCGCCTCCCTTTGCGCCGGTCCTGCGTGACGCCAACGGCGAAGCGTCGGAACGCTGATGGCGTGCGTGGCGGTTTCCCTTCAGATTGACGTCTTGCATGTATTGGCTCCAGTCTCCACGCTTCGAAAGGCCCCTGTTTCAGGGCCTCGCGAACATGCGTTCGATGGAGAACAGAGTAAGGCGGGGCGGTCGACCGCAGAGTGCACAAATCGGCCCGGCTGGCATCAGTACAGTTCTGCTAGGATTTGCGCACCGGACGGCGGCACGTCCGCGCGAGCGCGTGTCAGCCAGCGGAGTGGCCGGTGCAACTTGCCGTTGCGAAACGCCAGGGAAATCGTCCGATGAATCTCTATGAGAAGCTTGCAGACGACATCGAAAAGCTGATCCGGCAGGGCGTCTACAGCCACGGTGAACGCCTGCCGTCGGTGCGCCAGACCAGCCAGCAGCATCGGATCAGCGTAACCACGGTCATCCGCGCCTACTTATTGCTCGAAAGCCAGGGGCTGCTCACGAGCCGGCCGCAATCGGGCTATTTCGTCAATTTCCGCGGCGACGGAGGCGAGCGGAAGACACTCGAACTGCGCCCATCGAAACCGATTCCGATTTCGTCGCCGGTCGACGTCAGCCGGCTGGTGCTTTCCACGCTGCGCTCGATCGGCGTCGACGACGCGGTGCCGCTCGGCTCGCCCTACCCTGATGCGAGCCTGTTTCCCTTCGAGAAACTCAACCGTTACGCTTACGATGCGGGGCGAGGCAAGACACGGTGGGGCGTGACCGACGCGCTGCCGCCGGGCAATGCGGCACTGGTGCGCCAGATTGCGCGTCGCTACCTCGAAAACGGTATGGCCGTCGATCCCAACGAGATCATCGTCACGGTCGGCGCAACCGAGGCGATCAATCTGTGCCTGCAGGCCGTCGCCAAGCCAGGCGATACGATCGCCGTCGAGTCACCCACGTTCTACGCGATGCTGCACGCGATCGAACGGATGGGCATGAAGGCGATCGAGGTGTCCACACATCCCGAACACGGTATCGACATCGAAGCGCTTGCGGCGATCGTGGAATCGCACACGGTCACCGCCTGCATGGTCATGCCGAATTTCCAGAACCCGCTGGGGTTTCTGATGCCTGACGAGCGCAAGCGCGAGCTCGTCGCATACTTGACGAAGCGGGACATACCGGTCATCGAGAACGGTGTCTACAACGAGTTGCACTTCGCTAGCACGTATCCGAGCACGTTGAAGTCCTACGACACGAAGGGATTGGTGCTTCACTGCGCGTCATTTTCGAAGACCCTCACGGCAGCGTACCGGATTGGTTGGGCGATGCCGGGCCGCTATCGCGATCAGGTCGAGAAGCTCAAGTTTCTGAACACGTTGACCACACCGGCCATTCCGCAACTGGCGATCGCGGAATTTCTGGAGCGCGATGGTTACGAGCATCATCTGCGGCGGCTTCGGAAAATGTATGCGCAGCAGGCGAAGCTGATGAAGGCGACCGTGTCGCGTTTCTTCCCTGAAGGTACGCGCATGTCCAATCCCGCGGGCGGCTACGTGCTGTGGATCGAATTGCCGCCCAAGGTCGACGCGATGCGGCTTTATAAGCTGGCGCTCGAACAGGGCATCACGATCGGACCGGGCTATATGTTCTCGATCTCGGAGACGACCTACCGGAATTTCATCCGCCTGAATTACAGCAGCCCCTGGTCGAGCGAGATCGAACAGGCCGTGATTACCGTCGGCAAGCTTGTTGTCCTGTGCGGCCGCTAACCGCCGTGCCCGTGCAACCTTTCTACCCTCAGTGATAGCCGGCATCCCCTTCCCGCACCTTGCCGCGAAACACACGGTACTGCATGGCGTTGTAGACGAGAATGATCGGCAGCACGATCACCGTGCCGACCAGCGTAAAGAGCTGGCTCGAATGACTCGACGATGCTTCCCAGATCGTCAGCGAAGGCGGGACGATGTTCGGCCAGATACTGATGAGCAAGCCGCTATATCCGAGAAAGCACAGCCCAAGGGTGAGCAGGAACGGCAGCGCTTCATGCTGAAGGCGAAGCGACCGAAAAATACCCCACACACACGCGACAACGAGAATCGGCACCGGCATGAACCAGCCGAGATAGCCGCTCCCGAACCAGCGATGCTCGACCGCCGGCAATCCGATCACGGTCCAGAGACTCACCACGAAGATTATCCCCAGCAGCACGATCACCAGCGGCCGCATGACCTCGCGAATCTTGCGCTGCAGTTCGCCTTCCGTCTTCAGGATGAGCCAGCCGCAGCCGAGCGTCGCATACGTAAAGAGCACCCCGATTCCGCAGAACAGGCTGAACGGTGACAGCCAGTCGAACGGGTCGCCGGCGAAACGGTCATCAACGATCTTGATGCCTTGCAGCAGCGACCCCAGCACGATGCCCTGGCAGAGCCCCGCGAGCGCGGATCCGGCAATGAAGGCAAGATCCCACGCATGCTGGGTCCGCGTGGCCTTCGCGCGCAATTCGAAAGCCGCCCCGCGGAAGATCAGGCCGACCACCATCAGGATCAGCGGCAGATAGTTCGCCGGCAGCAGCGTCGAATAGACGACCGGAAACGCGCCGTATAGCCCCGCGCCACCGAGCACGAGGAATGTCTCGTTGCCGTCCCAGACCGGCGCGATGGTATTGAGCATCACTTGCCGATCGGCTTTTTCCTCGAAGAACGGAAACAGCAGGCCGATACCAAGATCGAAGCCATCCAGCATCACATAGATGAAAACGCCGAGTCCGATGATCGCAGCCCACACAACCGGAAGATCGATTTGCATGGCGTCACTCCCCTTCCAGTGCGTCCAGCGGACGATTGCGCAACACCGGGTGCTTGACCGACTGGCGGGCGTCGACATGTTCCTCTGGTCCGCGCTTCATCATCTTGAGCATGTAGTAGACCCCCATACCGAATACCAGGAAGTACACCAGCACAAAGATCAGCAGTGAAACGCCCGCTTGCTGGGCACTGATCGGCGAGAGTGAGTCTTCAGTGCGCAGCACACCGTAGACCGTCCAGGGCTGGCGGCCGACCTCCGTCGTGACCCAGCCGGCCAACAGCGCAACGATTCCCGACGGGCCCATGCACAGCACGAAAACCTGATACCACCGCGTTTCGTAGAGACGGCCTTTCAACCTGAGCAGCAACCCTAGCAACGCGGTCAACAGCATCAACATGCCGAGGCCCGCCATGATCCGAAAGGTCCAGAAGATGATTGGCGAATACGGCCGGTCTCTGGCGGGAAACTCCTTGAGCCCGCGGATTTCTCCGTCCCAGCTATGGGTCAGTATGAGGCTGCCCAAATGCGGTATTTGCACCGCGTAGCGCGTGACTTCCGCTGTCATGTCGGGCAGACCGACCAGATTGAGCGCCGTGCCGCCTTTCTCGGTTTCCCACAGGCCCTCTATCGCTGCGATCTTGGCGGGCTGATATTCGCGGGTGTTGAGGCCGTGCGCATCGCCGACGAAAATCTGGATCGGCGTCAGCAAGAGCAGAATCCACAGCGCCATCGAAAAACTGCGCTTGATGGGGCCGTCGCGCCGGCCATGCAGCAGATGCCACGCCCCGCACGCGGCGACGATGAAGCCCGCGACAATGAACGCGGCGATGGTCATGTGCGCGAGCCGGTACGGGAATGATGGGTTGAAAATCACCTTCATCCAGTCGACCGGCACGATCCGGCCGTTCTCCATGGCGAATCCTTGCGGCGTCTGCATGAAGCTATTCGAGGCGAGAATCCAGAACGTGGAAATCAACGTGCCGACCGCCACCATCAGCGTGGCGAAAAAGTGCGCGCGTGGACTCACCCGCTGCCAGCCGAACAGCATGACGCCGAGAAAGCCGGCCTCGAGAAAGAATGCCGTCAATACTTCATAAGTCAGGAGCGGCCCCGTGACGTTGCCGGCAATGGTGGAAAATCCGCTCCAGTTGGTGCCGAACTCGTAGGCCATCACCACGCCCGACACCACGCCCATGCCGAAGCCGACCGCGAAGATCTTCGACCAGAACAGGAACATGTCCTTGTAGACCACGTCGCCGGTCAGCAGCCAGCGCCACTCCAGCACGGCGAGGAAACTGGCCATTCCTATACTGATCGCGGGGAAAATAATGTGAAATGAAACCGTGAACGCAAACTGCAACCTGGCGAGGTGGAAGGCGTCGAAGATTTCCATGATTGATCAGCGGCTCCAGGTGATAGCGGCATTTGCTGGTCCCCCCGTGTGTCGATCGACTGGACGCGCACGCCCAGTCGATCGACCCGTCAAACTCGCCGGCATTCAGGCTTGCGCCGCGCGCGAAACATGAACAGGAACCGACTTGTACGACGGCGTGCCGCTTTCCTTGTCGATGAAGTCGAGCGGCACCAGCACGTTTGCTTCCGGATAATACGCCGCCACCGATCCTTGTGCGATGCCATAAACAATTGCCGTGATGTTCTTCAGGCAAAGCTTCCTGCCCGATGAAATAGTTTCGATATCGACCAGATCGCCATGTTCGAGTCCGCGCGCCGCGAGATCGGCTTCATTCATGAACACCACGTCGCGCCTGCCGAACACGCCCCGGTAACGATCGTCGAGGGCATAGATCGTGGTGTTGTACTGGTCGTGACTGCGGATCGTGATGAGGCGCAGCACATTTTCAGCGCCGTATACGTCGGCGTCTTCCTTCACTCCGCCGTAGACCGAGAACATCGCTTTTCCGGACGGCGTGTGCCACACGCGTTCGGTTGGAGGAAGCGGCAGACGGAATCCGCCCGGCGTTCTGATTCGCGCATTGAATGCTTCAAAACCCGGCACGGTCTGTTCGATCAGATCGCGAACCTTGTCGTAATCGGCAACCAGTTCCTGCCAGGCGACCTTGCTGTGGGGCAACGTCGCCCGCGCAATACCCGCGATGATCGCCGGCTCGGACAACAGGAATTCGGAGGCGGGCTTGAGTTTTCCGGACGAAGCATGGACCATCGACATGGAATCTTCGACCGTGATGGATTGGCGGCCGCTTGCCTGGATATCGAGTTCCGTGCGGCCCAGGCACGGCAGCACATAGGTTTCCTTCGCCACTAACAGATGCGAACGATTGAGCTTGGTCCCGAGGTGAACGCTCAGATCGAGTTTAGCCATGGCGGCAAAAGACTGCTCCGAATCGGGCAGCGCGACCGCGAAGTTTCCGCCCAGGCAAAGCAGCGCCTTGGCTGAGCCGTCGATCATCGCCTGCATCGCCTGAACGGCATCGTGTCCGTGTGCCTCGGGCGGTTTGAAACCGAGCACATCCTCGATCTGTTTCAGGAAGGTGCTGGAGGGCTTTTCGGTTATGCCTACGGTCCGGTTTCCTTGCACGTTCGAATGTCCGCGCAAAGGACAGATGCCCGCACCGGGTTTGCCAAAGTTGCCGCGCAATAGCAACAGATCGGCGATCAGGCGGACGTTGGCCGTGCCTTTATTGTGCTGGGTCACGCCCATTCCGTAAGTGACGATGGTCGCATTCGATTTGGCGTAGGCAATCGCAACCTGTTCGAGATCGGACCGGCTCAGTCCGCTTGCCGTTTCAATATCGTCCCACGCCGTAACTTCCAGATCAGCGGCGAACGCGTCGAAATTTTCCGTGTGCGCGGCGATGAATTCATGGTCCAGAACGTTGCCTTCCTCAGCCTCCATCGCCAGCAGCGCCTTCATGATGCCCTTGAGCGCGGCGGCGTCACCGCCGGCGTCGACCTGAAAATACGTCGAGGCGATTCGGGTCGAACCGTACGTGGCCATTTCAAGCAAGTTCTGTGGGTCCGCAAATCGTTCGAGTGCGCGCTCCCGCAGCGGATTGAAGACGATGATGGGCACATCGCGCCGCGAGGCTTCATGCAGCGTACCCATCATCCGTGGATGATTGGTGCCGGGATTGTGGCCGATCGAGATGATGAGTTCGGTCTCGTCGAAGTCTTCCAGCGACACCGTGCCTTTGCCGATCCCGATCGACTGCGGCAATCCCACGCTGGTGGGTTCGTGGCACATGTTGGAGCAATCCGGGAAATTGTTGGTCCCGTACTCTCGTGCGAACAACTGGAAAAGGTAGGCGGCCTCGTTCGACGCCCTGCCCGACGTGTAGAACTCGGCCTGATCGGGAGAGGACAGCCCTTGAAGCACTTGCCCGATACGAGCGAAGGCGTCACCCCATTCGACGGCGCGAAACTTGTCCGTGTCGCGATCGTAGACAAGCGGATGCGTGAGCCGGCCAAGATCTTCGAGTTCGAAATCGGATCGTTGCAGCAGCGACGACACCGTGTTGTTCTGGAAAAACTCCGGCCCCACGCGCTTGGTCGTAGCTTCCCATGTGACCGCTTTGGCGCCGTTCTCACAGAACTGGAAGGTGGACTTATGCTCCTTGTCCGGCCAGGCGCAGCCCGGACAATCGAAACCGTCGGGCTGATTGGTCCGCATCAGCGTAATCGGCGCTTCGATGCTCTCCATCTGTTGCCTGATGGCTTGAGCTGTCGCCCGCAGCGCGCCCCAACCTCCAGCGGGTCCGTCATACGGCCGGATTCCCGGCACTTCGCGTCGCGTGGTCATATGAGACTCCGTGAACCGCCCCGGCAGTCCGGGAACGGTCCTGTCGAGGGTTACGCCATCGTGTTGCGCTCAACCGTTCATATCCGCCAGGCCGAGCGCCGCCGCACTGCCGCCAGGAGCGCAGTGATCTTGCCTGCTCGCTATTCACGCCATGCCGTCAGGAGCGGGCTCCTTCCGTGGACTCGGTGCTGCTGACTTCGTCGGACGATTTTTTCTTTCCGCGGCTATTGGCGCGTTTCGCCTTGGGCTGCGGCGCCTCGCTGCGAGTGAACTTCACTTCGCCGCTGTCCTTGTCGTAGCTGACCTCCACACTGTCGCCCGACTTCAGGTCGCTGTTGAGAATCTCCTTGGCAAGTCGCGTTTCCAGTTCCTGACGGATCTGGCGTTTCAACTCGCGGGCGCCGAATTCCGGCCGATAGCCGGCGTCGGCCAGGTGATCGACAATCGACTCGTCCATCTTGAGCGTGATGTCTTGCGCCGCCGCGGTGCGCGTCACCCGTTCGAGCTGGATCTGCACGATCGAGCGGATATTCTCGCGAGAGAGTCCGTCGAAAATGATCACTTCGTCGATCCGGTTGAGGAATTCCGGACGGAAGTGACCCTTCAGCACGCCCATCAATTCTTCGCGCATCGCCTTGTCGGCGAGACGCTCTCCCTCGGGTTTCTCGAGGTTGTCCATGATGATGTGCGCACCGAGATTGCTCGTCGCGATGATGATCGTGTTGCTGAAGTCCACGACGCGGCCCTTCCCGTCGGTCAGGCGGCCATCGTCGAACACCTGGAGCAGCACGTTGCTCACGTCCGCGTGCGCCTTCTCGATCTCGTCGAGCAGAATCACGCTATACGGCCGGCGCCGGACACGCTCGGTCAACTGGCCGCCCTCGTCATAACCGACATAGCCCGGCGGCGCGCCGATCAAGCGCGCCACCGCGTGACGTTCCATATACTCGGACATGTCGATACGGATGACGGCCTGTTCATCGCCGAACACCGTTTCCGCCAGCGCTTTCGCGAGTTCGGTCTTGCCGACGCCGGTCGGTCCAAGGAACAGGAAGGTCGCGATCGGCCGGTTCGCCTGCCCGAGTCCCGCACGCGAAAGGCGCACCGCGTCGCTCACGGCAACCACCGCGTCGTCCTGGCCGACCACGCGTTCGCGCAGCTTGTTCTCCATGTCCAGCAGTTTCTGGCGTTCTTCCTGTGTCAGCTCCGTGACCGGAATGCCTGTCAGACGCGACACCACTTCGGCGATCGCCGCCACCGTCACTTCGAGCGTTTCCGAACCGGTCTTGCGCTGCCATGCCTCCATCTGCTCGTCGAGTTTCGTCTGCTTTTCGCCGATACGTTCCTCGAACTTCTTCGCCTCGTCATAGCGCTTGCGCGAGGACGCATAATCCTGCTCGCGCTTGAGCTGGGCGATTTCGGCTTCCAGTTCCTGGATGTCCGCCGGACGCGAGGTCGCGCCGATGCGCACGCGCGCGGCGGCCTGGTCGATCAGGTCGATGGCCTTGTCGGGCAAAAAGCGCGACGTGATGTAACGGTCCGACATTTCGGCGGCGGCGACGAATGCATCGTCCGCGAAGGTCACCTGATGATGCGCTTCGAGCTTGTCGCGCAGACCGCGCAGAATGACGATGGTCTGCTCGACGGTCGGCTCGGGCACCAGCACTGGCTGAAAGCGCCGCTCGAGCGCGGCATCCTTTTCAATGTACTTCTGGTATTCGTTGAGCGTCGTCGCGCCGATCAGACTGAGTTCGCCACGGGCCAGCGCCGGCTTGAGCACGTTCGCGATGTCGAGGCCGCCTTCTCCGCCGCCCTGGCCGGCGCCGACAATCATATGCAATTCGTCGATGAACAGAACCAGTTCGTCCTTCTTCGCTGTCACTTCGTCGATCAGCGTTTTTGCGCGTTCTTCGAACTCGCCGCGATACTTCGCGCCCGCCACCATCGAATTGATGTTGACCTCGACGAGCCGCTTGCCGCGCAGATTTTCGGGGACGTCGTCGTTGACGATACGCTGCGCCAGGCCTTCGACGATCGCGGTCTTGCCGACCCCGGGCTCGCCGATCAACACCGGATTGTTCTTCCTGCGCCGCGCCAGCACCTCGATCGTACTTTCGATTTCCTGCGCGCGACCCAGCACGGGGTCGAGCTTGCCCTGCCGCGCGAGGGCCGTGAGGTCGCGGCCGAACTTGTCGAGCGTGGGCGTGCCGGTCGGCGCGTCGACGCGGCCGTCCTCGGCGCCTTTGCCGACCACTTTCACCACCTTCTGCCGCAGCGCTTCCGGCGTCACGCCGTACTTCTTCAGCAAGGTGCCCGCGATACTGTCCGGCACCGCCGCAAGCCCGATGAGCAAGTGCTCCGGGCCGACATACGAATGCCCCAGATCCCGCGATGCCTGGAACGCGTTCTGGAACACTTTCTTCATGCGAGGCGAGATGGTCATCTTCTCGATCGGCGCATCGGGGTTCGCGGTGCCCTTCTGGGCATGCTGATCGATATAGCCTTTGATGTCCTGCGGCGACAACTTGAGCTCCTTGAGCAGCGCCGCACACACGTCCGTGTCCGCCAGCACGTAAAGCAGGTGCTCGGTGTCGAGTTCGGTGCGTTGAAGCTCATGGGCTTTTTCCGCCGCACGCTGCAACAATTCGAGTGTCTGTTCGCTGAAGGCGTCGGTTGCGTCGACCGATTCGCGCGGCAGCTCCGCGGCGAACTCCTCGTCATCTTCCTCGCCCGCGCCGCCAAGACCCCCGAAGAAGCGGGACAGACCGCCTCCTCCGAGCAGCGAGTCGAACGGGTTCGCCATGCTCTGATGCCGCATTAATTGCCGGTAATCGTAGTCGCAGATCGATAAAGTTTTCCGCTCGCCGTTCTGCACAACGGTCACACGGGCAACAGCGGGACGGGCGTTACAGATTTCGCAAAGGGCGGGCATCGTAAATTCACCTTTATCAGTTAAGGCATCCGATGTTGTTAGAGGTTATGGGACGCGTTCATGTGAGGGGCGAATGCTCGAAACCTGTCGCCAGCCTTTCGATTTGTTGTGCGCCAGGGACCGATGCTTCGCGGGTCGATGTTCAAAATGCCGGCGTCTCTTTCGGACAGAAAGAGACGCACGAGCGGCTTCCGGCAACCGGCATGCGCTCGCGTGTTCTCGCTGCGCGCCTGATCACCACATGATTGGCATAACGAACCTAAAAACCGCCTTTGAATTCTATGAGTGGATCGTTAGTAAGGGAACATTGGTTTTTCCGATGATAGGCATCGGCCGACATGCCCGACGCTATCAGGCTGCGAGACGACGCGCTTGAACGTGCGTGAATGTCTCTACCTGCCGGTCTCTCGTCGGCTCTGCTCCGCAACGGTAAGGATAGCCTCAGGCATGACTTCGAGCCGCTCTTTGGGAATCGGCTGGCCGCTTTCATCGGAGAGACCGTAGGTGCCTTCGTCGATCTTGCGCAGCGCGCGCTGGATATCCGCAACGCGCTGGTCGTTCACGTCATGCAGCGACTGGTTGATCTCATTCTGTGCCATTCCCTGCGCTTCGTCCTCATACTCCTCGGCCTCGTCGCCATGCTCCTCCTGAGCCGTTCTCTCGTCCGCGATCGTATCTTCCTCTCCGCCCAGCAGCTCCCGACGCAGCGCCTCCAGGCGCTTCTTCTGCTGCGCGATGAACTCGTCACTCAGGTCACCCTGTTGCTCCGGCATGGTCTTCTCCCTCAGCTTGATTCGCTCTACTCGCCGTAGAGCCGGGCGTCACGCACCCAGTTCCTGAAACACGTGGCCGTTGGCCTCGAGTCCTTTCAGGAGTTCGGGTGTCAGTTCGCTTTGCCAGACATGCCCTTCGAATTGCCAGTCGCTCTTGTCGGCGAGATCGGGCAGGCCCGCGCCATTGCGCACATAGAGCCCGAGTGTCGGCTTCTTCAGGTTAATGTAGAAATCGAATTCCTGCATTTTCGCCCCCTCATGCAAGTTAAGGTCTCAATGACTAGAATCACCAGAACAGATATCCGCGGCACTCCTTTCATACAATGAGTCTATATCCCCAGGTGCTTCGCAACCGGCCGCATATGATGATCGGTCTGCTCGCCGGTTTGAGCGCCTGTGTGCTCGCGCCAGCCTCGCTACGGATCACGGCGCGGCTGCTGCTCGGCTGGGACATCGCGATCTGGGCATACCTCGTCATGATCTGGTTCCACATGGCCTTCGCCAGCGAGAGCGACGTGCGAACCCACGCCCGGCGCGAGGACCAGAATGCGGTCACCGTGCTGACGGTGATATGCGCGGCGACCGTTGCCAGCATTCTCGCGATCGTGCTGGAACTCGGCACCACCAAAGATCTGACCTTCGAATCGAAGGTGCTGCATTCGCTGCTGACAGGACTGACCTTGTTCGGCGCCTGGTTTCTGATCCCTACCATCTTCACGATGCACTACGCGCGGCTCTACTATGGCTCCGATCCGAATGCGCCCGCGCTCGCCTTTCCAGACAGCACGCTCGAACCGGACTACTGGGATTTTCTGTACTTCTCGTTCACGATCGCGGTTGCGTCGCAGACCGCGGACATCAGCCTGCGTGGGCGCAGCGCGCGGCGCGGCGTGCTTGCGCAATCGATCCTGTCTTTCTATTTCAACGTTGCCGTGTTGGGTTTGTGCGTGAATATCGCCGCGAGCATGCTGGGCAACTGACCCGGATCGGATCGGGCCCTCATGCGTCGCCGGTGTTCCGGAAAGGCGTCAACTATCGTCGACGTTGTCCGCGTAATGGTCGACTGCCACCTTACATTCGTCGACCACGACCTGAAGGAAAGCGGGATCGTTTCTCTCCACCCATCGCTCCACGTGAAGGAAACGCTGCGTGCCGAGATCGGCGACGCGCTCAGCGTCCGAGGTCGTGACATCGACAGTGACGATCCCGCGGCTCCCTTGCAGTGGAGAGATCGTTGCCGAAAACAGGAATCGTCGATACGAGAATTCTTGTGCCATAACGCCTCCTTACGAAAGATGAGTTGAGCCCACGATTTCTTCATACGAGTACGCGTCTTCGCGCGCGGCACGCCACACGGAATTCTATGAGCAAGTCACGACCGGGTGCACGCGGGTTTCTCCAATGCCAACTATCGGCGAAATACGATGGGCTTGCGCCATTCAGGCGTAATTTTCTTTGTGTCGGAATGCTGAGATTACGGCATGATGACGCTGAGCAGAGGCCCGCTCGCTAAAGGAGAGAACGATGCCAGCATCCACTGTTTTTTACGGCGAGTTTGAGATGGTCGTGCGCCCCGAGACGAACAAGTTCGGCGCATGGATTGCGAGCGTGAGCCTGAAGAATAACGCGGGAAAAGTCGTCGATATTCGCCCGATGACCGTTCAACCCGAATGGCTGACCGAAGAAGAAGCGATTAGAGACGCGGTCGAATGGGGCCGCCGGTTCATCGATCGTGAGTTCGAAACGCCGCAACCGCACTCCTGGGTGAGCGCCCGGTCTCGCGCAGAGGTCTGGTTCCGTGATGCGGAAGAAAAATCGCACGGGCCGGAAATCAGCTCCTAAACGTTGCAAGGCCGAGCCTGCAAAATCCTTGCGGGCTCGATGCAATTCTCCCTCAGCCGATCACTGCTTGCGCAGACGCGCCTCGATTTCCTGGGTACTGAGCGCCAGCAGATCCTCGCTGATCTGCTCGAATATCAGTCGACGCGTGACCTCGCTCAGATTCGAACGCACCATGCCGAGGAATTTCGCCTCGATGGCGAGGCGCAGCCGATTGTAGAGTTGATGGAGCCGTCCCTCCTCCAGATAGTCGGACACGCGCTTTGCAAACTTCTCCCGATCCTTTTCGGTCAAGACCGTACCGGTGTATTCATCGTTGACGAGAACTTCGACCTCCTGCAAGTCGAGCGTGAGCCCAGGCATCTTGAAGACACGCGCGCGACCTCCGTCAGCCACGACAAGCCAGGTAACTTCGACCATCATGCACCTCTAGGCAGGTATTTTTCAGCACCTATGCGGCGCTCGGTCGCCGACTGTGCCGACGACACTCACTCAAGATAGCAGTTCGGACCGGATACGCCCAAGGTCAATTCACCGATTCATCGTATCGGTCTGAAGTTCACCACTCGCCCGGCTTCTGTACAACAGCTTCGAGCGCTACGAGCGCTTGCCTTTTGCCGGAGTCCTGAGCCGTTTCGCATCGGCAGCTGGCAGCAGATTCGCCGCGAGGAAATCGACAAAGACTCTCAGCTTGGGCGACACGTACGGACTCGACGGCCACACCGCGCGGAACACGCCGCTGTGTTCGACGTACTCATCCAGTACCGTCACGAGGCTGCCGTCGGCAAGTTGTCGGCGGATCGCAAAGTTCGGCACGCAGGTCACGCCGAGCCCTTCTTCGGCGAGCGCGATCAGCGGCTCGACCGTGCTCGCCGAAGCCGTCACGGGCAACGCCACGTCATTGCCGGAGGCGGGCGTCACCAAAGGCCAGCGCTGCAACTTGCCGCTGGTCGGATAGCGGTGATGCAGGCAGGCATGGTTCAACAGATCCTCGGGCTTCGCAGGCGTGCCAGCGCGAGCGAAGTAAGACGGCGCGCCGACAAGTTGTAGCCGGTAAGCGCCGAGCGTACGCGCGATCAGCCGCGAGTCGCTCGCGTCGCCGGTGCGCACGACGACATCGAACCCATCGTTGACGACATCGACCAGGTGATCGCTGAAGTCCAGATCCAGTTCGATCTCGGGATAGGCGCGCATGAAACCGCTCAGGGTAGGCATCATCAGCATGCCGACCATCGGCAAGCTCACGCGAAGCCGGCCCTTGGGCGCGCCTTTGGATTGCGCGAAGCCGGATTCGATCGCGTCGATTTCGGAAAAGATGCGGCGACAGCTCTCGAGGAATTGCTGGCCTTCCTGCGTCAGCGTGATGCTGCGCGTGCTGCGGTGGAAAAGGCGCACGCCGAGCCGCTTCTCGAGCCGGGCCACCGCTTTGCCGACCGCGGACGAGGACAGGCCGAGCTGCTGGCCGGCATCCGTGAAACTGCGGAGCTCAGCCGCGCGGGAAAAGACTTTCAGTGCGTTGAGACTGTCCACGCGCGTCCCCACGATTGCGGACATTGGTGTCCGATAAGTCGGGAACTCTAGCATATTGATGGCCGCGAACGCCGCCTCCAGAATCATGCAACGCATCACTTTCGCCTCGAGGCATTGCATGAAATCCGCACACGTTACTTCCGCTCTCCCCGCTCCGGTCTATTGGCTCGCGCTCGGCGCTTTCGCGATCGGCACCGAAGGCTTCATGATTTCGCCTCTCTTGCCCGGACTCGCCGCCGACCTCTCGGTGAAGATCGAAACCGCGGGCCAGCTGGTGACCGTTTTCGCTCTGGCCTACGGCCTCAGTTCGCCGGTATTGACGGCGCTAAGCGGCAGCCTGAATCGCCGCACCTTGTTGCTCGCCAGCATGATCGCCTTCGCGCTCTCCAACGTGCTCGCCATGGTCGCGCCGAACTTCTGGGCGCTGATGGGCGCGCGCGTGCTGTTGGCGCTGTCCGCCGGTCTGTATGTGCCGGGCGCGAATGCGCTGGCGAGCGTGATCGTGCCGCCCGAACGCCGTGGCCGAGCAATCGCGGTGGTGAACGGCGGCATCACGATCGCCATCGCGCTGGGCGTGCCCCTCGGCGCGGTCGTCGGCCATGCGCTCGGCTGGCGCATGACGTTTGCCGGCGTCGCCGGCCTGGCGACGCTCGCCGCGGCCGGGCTGGTCATCGGCCTGCCGCGCGACATTGGAGCGGGCATCCCGATCGCGACGCTGCGCGAGCGCATCGCGGTGGCGCGCAATCCGCTCGTGCTGGCAACGCTGCTGACCACCACGCTCTGGGCCACCGGCGCCTACACGGTCTACACGTATCTCTCGCCGTTTCTCGCCAGCGTCACCGGTTTGGCGGGTGCGCAGATCGGCATGGTGATGTTCATGTGGGGTCTCGCGGCCGCGGCCGGCGTCGTGACCGGCGGCAACGCCAGCGACCGGTTCGGGCCATTGGCCGTGATCGCGCCGACAATCGCGTTGTCGGGCCTCGCCTTCGCCACGCTGTCGATCAGCGCACGCTTGCTGCCGCCCACCGCTGCACTCATACCCGTGCTCGTGGCCATCGCGTTGTGGGGCGTCGCGCACTGGGCGTTCTATCCGGCGCAGCAGGCGCGGCTCATCGACATCGCCGGCCTGAAGGTCGCGTCGATCGTGCTGTCGCTCAATGCTTCCTTCATGTACATCGGCTTTTCGATGGGCGCCGCGCTCGGCGCGCTGACCCTGGCTCACGGCGGCGTGGCCGGCCTCGGATGGGTCGCGGCGGCTTGCGAACTGGCTGCTGTGCTGCTGACGCTGGCGATCGTCGGACGGCCCGCCGTGCTGAACGCGCCTTGCCAGGCGGAGCGCGGATAGGCGCCGATCATCGCCCGTGCCATCAGTCAGCACGCGCTCTCCGATGCGGCGGCGCATCGCACTGGACCGTAGTCGCATCCTTCTTTTCAACGGTGAGATTGACGGAGCGCGCGCCGACCGGCCGCGTTCGATGGCGCGTGCCCGCAGGCACGGTCAGCAATTGGCCGGCTTGCAGGTCAATCGACCCGTCTTTGAAGTCGATGGTAAGAACGCCTTCGACGACGAAAAATGTTTCGTCCGAATCCGGATGAAAGTGCCAGAAAAATGGCGCGTCCATCACGCTCAAATGGACGTCGTGGTCATTCACGCTCGTCAGTACCTTGTTTGAATATCCTTCAGGCGTGTCGCCGGCGACCACGCCAATATCGATCATCTGGATCATGTCGTGTCCGTTTAACGTTGCAGGCAGGATTGAGCTGTTAGTACGCTGAGCACGTCCAGCGTAGCCCGGTATCACGTGGTCGCTAAGGTAGAAATTTTCGTCAGTATGTGAGCGAGATTCGCCGGTGGCCGCACGCTTGCCGATGTACTTGCCCGTCAAGCAAAGACCATTCCGAAGATGACACGGTCGTCGGCATCGTCCACCGCCAAAGCTCGAAGTTCGGTACGATAAGCCCGCCTGTCGCACGAGCACATCCTGCTATGAACGAAATGACCATGGACTGGGGCGATGTCCGCGTGTTTCTCGCGATTGCCCGTTGCGGCACACTCGGCGCAGCCGCGCGCCAACTGGGACAGACCCAGCCCACTATGGGCCGCCGGTTGCGTGCGCTCGAAAACGCGGTCGGCCAGGCGCTGTTCCAGCGCACCGCCGAAGGCTTCGTACTGACCGATGAAGGCAACGCGGTGCTGAGTTTCGCGGAGCGAATGGAGGAAGAAGCGCTCGCGTTCACACGTTCGCTCGCAGGGACCACGCAGCAGTTGACGGGGTTGCTGCGCGTGTCGTCATCCGACTGGTTCGGCATTCATGTGCTGACGCCGGTGTTCGCCGGGTTTCTCTCGCGGCATCCGCAACTGTCGATCGAACTGATCACCGATTCGCGACGCTACAGCCTCTCGCGCCGTGAAGCAGACCTCGTGTTTCGCATCACGCCGTTCGACGAACCCGACGTGATCCAGCGAAAGATCATGGATTTGAACTACGCGCTGTACGGACACGTCGATCTGGTTGCGCCGCAGGCCGGCGATGGCGCGGGGCAAGCGCTCATCACAATGGACAGCGCCTTCGAGGCCTTGCCCGATGTGACGTGGATCCGCCGCATGCTGCCGAATGCGCGGGTCGCTTACGCCAGCAACAATCGTGGCGTCCAGGCGCGCATGTGCGCCGAGGGCGGCGGCTTCGCGGTCCTGCCGTGCGCGCTCGGCGACAACACGCCGGGCCTGCGGCGCATCGACCTCGGTGAAACACCGCCGGGGCGCGAGGTTTGGCTCGGCTACCATCGCGACCTTCGGCGGCTTGGGCGGTTGCGGGCGCTGATCGACGTTGTCGTTGACAGACTCGCCAGCGCTTGACAGGCATCAGGTCACCGCTGAATCGTTCGCGGTCGCCGACCGGCGCGGCCAGCGTCATACGATATCGACGACGATCTTGCCGCGCGCGCTGCGATCGGTGATTGCGTCGTACCCTTGCTCAGCCGAGCGCAGATCGAAGCGGCGCGGATCGAGCCGTGGCGTCAAATGACCCGCTTCTGCGAAACGGGTCGCCTCGCCAAGCATCTCACCGTGGTGCGCCCGATTCTCGCCGGTCAGCAACGCATGCAGGGTGAAAACGCCGGAGTAAGTCGCCTCGCGAAACGACAGCGGCGCCAGTGCATGTGTACCCCAGCCGAGCGCGCTGACGACATGGCCGAAATGCTTGACCGCCGCGAACGAGGCATCGAGCGTCGCGCCGCCCACCGTGTCGGCGACCAGATCGAAACCCGCTCCGCCCGTATGCTGCGCGACGTATTGCTCGACGTTCTGCGCGACGTAATCGATCGGCGTGGCGCCGAGGCGCATGAGCTCGTCGTGATCGCGCGAACTCGCCGTGGCGAACACGTGCGCTCCGAGCGCTCGCGCGAGTTGCACCGACACATGACCCACGCCACCCGCACCGCCCTGCACGAGCACGGTCTGCCCGGCCTGAAGCTTCGCGCGATCCACGATCCCCATGTAGGCGGTGATGAACACCAGCGGCAGCGCGGCGGCTTCGCGCATCGACAGATTCGAGGGCTTCAGTGCGAGCAGATTCGCGTCGACGGCGGCGTATCGCGCGAGCGAACCCTGGATGCCACCCACGCCGCCCGTCATGCCGTAGACCTCGTCGCCTGCTTTGAAGCGGGTCACGCCCGCGCCCACCGCCTCGACCACGCCGGCCATGTCGATGCCGAGCACCAGCGGCAGCGGATGTTTTGCATGGGCCGCGCCGCCTGCCCGGATTTTCGTGTCGAGCGGATTCAGACCGGCCGCCGCGATGCGCACCAGCACCTGGCCGGGCAACGGCTCGGGGCGTGCCAAGGTGGTGAGTTCGAGCGGTCCGTTGTACTGGGAGAGAACGAGGGCTTGCATAGTCATGATGAACGCTCCTTGCAAATACCGGTAAGGGGAAAAAGCAGATGAAGCGAATGATGGTCCATGCAAATCAGTCTGAAAACTTACAAATATGCACGCCTGTCATGCATTAACGCATGACATGATTTTTCCAGGCGCGCGACCGGCCGGGCCGCGGTTGAATGGGTCACACGGCATGGCGGGCCATGCTGGTGGCGGCCGGCAACCTTCCGCGTCACTGAAACATTGAGGCATCGTCGATCAGCGCGGGCGTCACTCGGGCCTTGAGCAGATCGAGCCACGCCTTGGTTTTGGCATCGAGAAAGTGTCTGGAGGGATACAACGCGGAGACCGTGACATCAGGCGACCGCCACGACGGAAGAACGCGAACCAGGCGCCCTTCGCAAATCGAATCCTTGGCGGTGAACCACGGCAACAATGCTATGCCGCTAGCTTGCTCCGCGGTCTTCAGAAGAACGTCGGGGTTGTCCGCGATGATGGGGCCGACGGCTTGCGCCTGATAGGACCGCTTGCCCGAGATCAGTTCCCACTCCGAGGCGACGGAAGGATTGATCAGCCGAATGCAGGCATGGTTGGCCAGGTCGCGCGGATGCCGGGGCGCACCGTGCTGTTCCATGTAGGCAGGCGCCGCGCACATCACACCGAACACCGTACCCAGCGACAGCGCCACCAATCCCGAATCGGACAGCTGCCGCGACAGGTAGATGCCCACGTCGATTCCCTCCGCAAGCAGCGCCGGCGCGTACTGCGAAGTCGCGTACTCGATGCTCACTTTGGGAAACGCTGCGCAAAATTCGGCGATCAGCGGGACCACATAGTAATTCCCGAAGCTACCCATGCATTGAACCCTGAGCCGCCCCGCCGGCTCGATCGTCGCCCCTGATGCGTATGCCTCCGCCACATTCACGCGCTCGAGGATATCCCGGCACTGGACCACATACGTCTCGCCGGCGCTGGTGAGCGCAATCCGGCGGGTCGTTCTCTGCAGCAGCTTGGTGCGCAGGCGCTCCTCCAGTCCGGATACGAGCCGCGAGATTTGCGCGGTCGTGAGGTCCATCTGCTCGGCGGCGGATGTGAAGGTTCCGGCATCCACCACCCTCACAAACGCCGTCATCGCGTGAAGCAGTCCGTAATCCAGATTCTTACGCATGATGTAACTAAGTTTCCAATTGGACTCGATTGTTACTCACAGTAGGACTGTCGAGAATGATCGTCAAGCCGGCACTGCGTCCGAATCCATCAGACAGCGGCGCCCCTTTTCGACATCTTTGGAGCAACACCATGAACGGTGCAGAAAGTCTGCTGAAGTCGCTGGTTGCCAGCGACGTGGAAGTCTGTTTTGGAAACCCGGGCACATCGGAAATGCATTTCGTCGCAGCGCTCGATGCGGTGAAAGAAATGCGACCCGTGTTGGGGCTTCAGGAAAACGTCGTCACGGGCGCCGCCGACGGCTACGCACGCATGGCCGGCAAGCCGGCCGCCACGCTCCTGCATCTGGGACCGGGTCTGGCAAACGGTCTGAGCAATCTCCACAACGCGCGCCGCGCCTCCAGTCCGATCGTGAATATCGTCGGCGACCACGCGTCGTCGCACGCAAGGTACGACGCGCCGCTCGCGTCGGACATCGCCGGCTTTGCACGCCCGGTGTCGGACTGGGTGCATTCGTCCACGAGCGCCCGTTCCGTCGGCGCGGATGCGGCACGCGCCGTCCGTGCCGCGCGGGAGGCTCCGGGGAAGATCGCAACGCTGATTCTCCCGGCCGACACCGCCTGGGATCCCGCCGTTGAAGTTGCAGCTCCGCTGCCGCTTCAGCCGCGCACACACGCAGCCGGTTCGACTATCGATCGCGTAGCCAGCAAACTGCAGGCAGGGTCAAAAGCAGTGCTCCTGGTTAGAGGCGACGCGCTTCTCGGCGAAGGTCTGGTCGCAGCGGGCAAAATCGCGGCGAAGACCGGCGCGCGGCTGGTGTCCGATACGTTTGCACCTCGTTTGGAACGCGGCGCGGGTCGCGTGCAGGTCGAGCGGCTTCCCTACTTCGGCGAGCACGCCGCCGAATTCCTGGCCGGGACAGAGCTGCTGATTCTGGTCGGCGCACGTCCTCCGGTCAGTTTCTTCGCTTATCCCGACAAACCCAGCTGGCTGACGCCCGACGGCTGCGAGATCGCCGTGCTAAGTCATCCGCACGAAGACGGCGCAGCGGCACTCGCCGCGCTCATGGATGCCGTGGATGCACGAGGCGCCGAGGGCCGCGTCGCCACGCGGCAAGCGATCCCGTTGTCGCTCGACGGCGCACTCGACGCGAAAAGCATTGCGCAGATCGTGGCCATGCACCTGCCCGCGAACGCGATCGTGGCCGATGAGGGCGTTTCGTCGACCCTGCCTTACTACGACCTCCTGAACAACGCAGCAGCGCATGATTTTCTGAACCTGACCGGCGGTGCGATCGGCAGCATGATGCCAGTGTCGACCGGCGCGGCTATTGCGCGTCCGGACCGCAAGGTTGTGGCGCTGGTCGGCGACGGCAGCGCGATGTACACCGTCCAGTCGCTCTGGACTCAGGCGCGCGAGAACCTCGACATCGTGACCGTCGTGTTCGCCAATCGCGGTTACAAGGTGCTGAACAACGAACTAGTCCGCGTGGGCGCGTCTTCGAATGGACCGAACTCGGGCGCCATGCTCGATCTGGGCACACCGACGCTGGACTGGGTTTCGATTGGGCAAGGCCTGGGTGTCGACGCCGTGCGCGCGAATTCCCGTCGGGCGTTCGAGCAGGCGTTCGTCTCGGCGATAGCGCAGCGTGGCCCACGCCTGATCGAGGCGGTGCTCGAGTAAGCGCCCGCAACCCGGACCAGGGGCAGGCTCTACATGTCAATTTCGTAATGAACCGGTGGGGATCGCGTCATTTGCAGAAGCGCAATATGGCTTCCAGACGCTCAGGGAAGAAAGACCCGCGCAATACCAGTAGCGTCGAAGTAGCTGCTGCTATTCAGCGAATTTCCATCAGTCACCCATTGTATTTATTTCGGAGTCTAGATCATGAAGAAAGCTCTTGCTTGCCTCGCCCTCGCTGCCGCCGCCTTGTCCGCTCCGGTGCTCAGCTTCGCGCAATCCAACGGTCCGGTGACACGTGCCGAGGTCCGCAACGATCTCGTGCAGGTGGAACGGGCCGGCTATAACCCGGCGCGATCCGACGACGCGAACTATCCGGCCGACATCCAGGCCGCCGAAGCGAAGGTCGCAGCGCAATCCGGTGAGCAGCAGGCGACCCAGGGCTACGGCGGTGTGCCGGCGAACAGCACGTCGTCAGGTGGTCCGGCGCACACGGCGATGCAATCGACCTGTGTCGGTCCGGCCAGCTTCTGCACGCCGTACTTCGGCAAATGAATGACATGCTGTGCAGGTCCCGTGCTTGTCGCTAAACGCACGGGACCGAACTTCATCCTGAAGGTCCCCCCAGGCAGCAGAACCAGTCTTCACCGTCGACAACGTCTGGCTGAATGAACCCCGGCTTGCCTTGAGACGCACAGAAGACGCGCGTCAACCCTTACCGAAATCCGTGTCCCACACCTGCTCGATTGCCTGTAGCGCGGTCAACACGATCGACCGGTTGAGCGCCGCCGCGAGCGTGCCGTCGCGCTCGGCATACGCCTCGCACAGCCGTTGGTGGTCGGCGCACGAGCGCTGCATCCGTCCGGGCAACGACGTGCTGAGATGCCGCAGCCGGTTGGTGCGCATCCGCATCGAATCGAGCACTTCCTTGAAGATGCCGTTGCGGCTCACCCGCAGTTCCTCATCGCGAAACGCCACATTGGCCCAGAAATAACCGTCGACGTCGGCGCGCGCGGCCGCGTCGGCGAGGCGCGCGTGTGCGCGCCACAACGACTCGATGTCCTCGGCCGTGGCGTGCTCGACGATCGCGAGCGACACCTGCCCATATAGCAACACGCGCAGTTGATAGATCTCGCGCACTTCCGTGAGGCTCATCGACGACACGCGCGGGCGCCGCCGCGGCGACCAGTCGACCAGCCGTTCGCGGTTCAGCACGAACAGCGCTTCGCGCACCGGCGTGCGGCTGACGTTGAAGCGCTTCGCGAGATCGACGGAGTTCAGGTCGTCGCCCGGTTGCAGCCGGCCTTCGATGATGCCGCGCGCCACCCAGTCGACGATCTCCCCGACCGGCGATGCGTCGCCCTGCTCCTCTTCGTCGCGTGTGTCGACAGTTTCGTCCATCCCTTTATTCCTCGATATCTCTTGGCGTGCCGCCCGGCTGCGTGGACGGATTCTAGCAAACCGACGCCCGGCCAGCCCGGTACGACACCCTGCCCGATTTCCACAAGTGTGCACAGTTTATCGAATATCTCTTGAAATTCACCCGAGATTCACCATACACTTGGCGAAAGTGTCGACACTACCAATATAGGACATCAGTCCATCAGGAGACAGACGCGATGTACATGGAAAAGGAAATCGCCGGAACGACCGGCGTCGAAGCCAGCGTTTCCGCGCGGCTCGACCGCCTGCCGCCGACGCGTTATTTCAGCGGCCTCGTCGCGCGCATCGCGATCGGCGGCTGGTTCGAGTTTTATGAAATGTTCATGGCGGCCTATATCTCACTGGGACTCATCGGCAGTGGTCTGTACCGCGCCACCACGGCGGGCCTGTTCGATGTCAACGGCTTCGCCAGCTTTCTCGGCTCGTTTTTCGCCGGGATGTTCGTCGGCACGGTGGCGCTCGGCGGCTTCACCGACCGCTTCGGACGACGCGCCGTGTTCACCTGCGCGATGCTGATCTATTCGGTCGCGACCTTCGCCGCCGCGTTCCAGCATTCGCCGGAATCCATGGATCTCTGGCGCTTCGTCGCGGGTCTCGGAATCGGCGTGCAGCTTATTACTGTCGACACTTATATTTCCGAGCTGACGCCGCATCACACGCGCGGCCGCTACAGTGCGTTCAGCATCCTCGTGATCCTGACGTCCGTGCCGACAGTCGCGGTGCTGTCGTTTCTGCTCGTGCCGCACACCATCCTCGGTCTCGAAGGCTGGCGCTGGGTGATGATCATCGGCTCAGCGGGCGCCGTGCTGATCTGGTTCATGCGGCGCGGGCTGCCCGAATCGCCCCGCTGGCTTGAAAGCAAAGGCCGTGTCGACGAGGCGCGCGCCATCGTCGATGCGATCGAGGCCCGCGTGGTCGCCGAAACCGGCCGCGCGTTGCAGGCACCCGCGCAACACACGCCGGAACCGCCGGCCGGCGAGCACAGCGGTTCATGGTCGGAGATGTGGAAGGGCCGCTACTTCAGCCGCACGGTGATGCTGTCGTTCTTCAACTTCTTCCAAACCTTCGGCGTGTACGGATTCGGTGCGTGGGTGCCGGTGCTGCTCTACACGAAGGGCATCACGATCACGCATTCGCTGCTCTACACGATGGTAATCGCGTTCGCGACGCCGCTTGGCGCACTCGGCGCGATGGCGTGCGCCGAGCGCGTCCAGCGCAAGTGGCAACTGGTCGGCTGCGCGATCGTCGTCGCGGTGGCCGGCGTGCTGTTCGGCATGGTGCGCGAACCGGTGCTGATCCTGCTGTTCGGCAGCGCCGTGACGATCGCGAACAACTGGCTGATCGGCATCTTTCACACCTATCAGGCCGAGCTGTATCCGACCCGGATTCGCGCCCGCGCCGTGGGTTTCGTTTTTAGCTGGAGCCGTCTGAGTTCGATCTTCGTCGGTTTCTGGGTGGCGGCATTGCTGAAGCATTCGGGCGTGCCCGCCGTGTTCGTGCTGATTTCGTCAGCCATGTTTGTGATCGTCGTGATGGTCGGGCTGCTAGGGCCGAAGACCAACGGCATTCGTCTGGAGGAGTTGTCTCAATGAGTTCCATCGCCGCCGCATTCGCGCACGGCCTTTTCGCACTGGCGCAGCGTCCGCTGCCGGTCCCGGTCGCAGAGGAAGCCAGGCGTTCTTTGATCAATGTGATCGGCACTTCGATCGGCGCATCGCGGCATCCTGGTGTCGACGCGATCCTCGCCGCCGCCCATGAGTTAGGCGTGGCGCAAATCGCGCCGGTGCCGGGCCGCAGCGAAAAAGTCGATCTGCATTTTTCCGCGCTCGCGACCGGCTTTGCCGGCCATCTCGACGATTTCGACGACACCCATCTCGCGACCGTCATTCACCCGGCCGCTTCGGTGCTCGCCGTGCTGACGGCGCTTGCGCCCGACACGCGGCCCACCGGCGCCGCCGCGCTGACGGCCTTCACGCTCGGCTGCGAAGCGCAGTTGCGGGTCGGCGTCTCGATCTCGCCGGAACACTACGACCGCGGTTGGCACATCACCGGCACGTGCGGCGTGATCGGCTGCGCGGTGACGGCCGCGCTGCTGCTCGGTCTCGACGAAGCGGGGTTGACGCAAGCGGTGTCGATCGCCGCCTCGATGTTCGTCGGCCAGCGCGAAGCGTTCGGCACGATGACCAAGCCTTATCACCCCGGCAAGGCGGCTGCGAACGGCATTGCGGCCGCGCGTCTCGCGCAGCACGGCCAGCACGCCGCCGCCGATATTTTCGAAGCCGCCGGCGGCTACTCGCATTCGATGTCGACCAAGGTTGATTTCGAGCTGATGAACGGCGCGTTCGGCGAGCGCTGGGAACTGCTTTTCAACACGTACAAGCCGTACCCGTGCGGCATCGTCGCGCATCCGGCGATCGACGCGGGACTCGCGCTCGCGCCGCAAATCGACGACGTGCAGTCGATCGAATCGATCACGCTGCGCTGCCATCCGCTCGTGCCCGAACTGATGGGCAACCCGCAGCCGAAGGACGGCCTGCAGGCGCGCTTCAGCGCGATTCACGGCGTGGCCGCCGCACTGTGCGACGGCCAGGTCGGCCTCGCGCAATACGAAGACGCGCGCGTGGTGCAGGACGACGTTACAGCCGTGCGCGCGCTCACCAAGCTCGCGCCCGACGCCTCGGTCAATCGCGATGAAGTCTTTATCGCGGCGACGCTGAGGGACGGCACGGTCGTCGAACATCACGTCGAACATGCGCGCGGCAGCCTCGCGCGTCCGCTGACCGACGACGAGCTGATGAACAAGGTCCGTCTGCTGGTGGACCCGCTGCTTGGCGACGGCACCGCCGCGCAACTCGCATCCGCCGTGGCGACACTCGACAGCGCCGCCAACCTCGACGCGCTCTTCGCACTGTGCGCTCCCGCCGGAGAATTGAATCATGCATAACGCCGCACAACATTCCGTCGTGTCCGACGCGCTCGTCGGCTTCGCCATCGCCGCGCTGCCCGCTTCGGCCGACGCCGCACTCGACGCCGCGCGCGACGCTCTCACCCACGCGCGCCTGATCACCGATCCGGCGACGCGTTCCACCGAGCAGATCAGCGCCCTGCTGCAATCGCAAGGCAGCGCGGCGACCGACTCGCGCACCCGCGCATGGATTCTCGGCACGTCGCTGGCGACGCAAGCCGCCGCGTCGCCGGCGATGCCGGTGCTCGCCGCCGTGATCGTAGCCGGGGACACGCTCGGCTCATCAGAGAGCGACGCCATCGCCGCCGCCGCGATCGGTATCGAAGCCGCCGCGCGCATTCTCAGCGCGGTCGATAGCGCTGAATTCCGTGTGCGCTGGAACGTGGCGTCTTCGGTGGGCTTGCTGGGCGCGGTGCTGGCGGTCTCGCGCCTGCTGCGTCTCGACGAAGTGCATACACGTCATGCGCTCGGCGTCGCCGCAACCCAGGCCGCGGGACTCGCGCACAACGCGGACCACGCGATGGAAGCGATCGAGATCGGCAAGGCCGCAGCGGACGCGCTCGAAGCCGCGATGATCGCGAAGCATGGCTTCACGAGTGCGGCTGCGTCGATCGACGGACGGCGCGGCTTCGCTGCGCTGATGGCGTATCGCTTCGACACCGCCGCCATCACGGAAGCGCTGGGTACGCGCTGGACTTCGGTCGACTGACGTGACGCGCTTCGCCCGATGTGTTTGACGCATCGGGCGAAGCTGTCACCGACCGCCAATGCTCGACGCCTTTTATCGGCCACACAGGGGAATCCAATATGACCAGCAAGCGAATCATCCACGCCTCGTTGCCCGCGCTGTTCTCGCTGTGCGCGGCACTGAGCGGCACGAATGCCATCGCGCAGACGCCCGCGTCGCAACCGTCGGCCGGTGGCCTGCCGGCGCACTCGCCGTTCGATATTCCATACGGCATGCCGATCAGCCTGCAAAACGCCAACCAGGCGCTCGAAGCCGCCGAAGCTGAAGCCGCGCGGCACGGCTGGCCCGAAGCCATTGCCGTGACCGATCCGAGCGGAGAACTCGTCGCGTTCGCCAAGATGGACAACACGCAGAACGCGTCGCCGAAAATCGCGCTGCGCAAAGCCGCGACCGCCGCGCGCTTTCGTCGCGATACACGCACGTTCTATAACGCCTTCGAAACCGGCCACACCTATTCCGCGACGCTCGATCCTTCGTTGGCCGCTTCTCCCGGCGGCTATCCGCTCGTGATGGGCGGCAAGATCGTCGGCGCGATCGGATGCAGCGGCGGCAGCGGCGACCAGGATGCGGATATCTGCAAGGCGGGCGCGGACGCGTTGAAGTAAAGACGGGGGGCGCCGTTTCGCGGCGCTTACGCTGGTCGACCATCTTGCTCTCAAGCCCGATCGATCAGGATGCCTTTTTAATGCACGGAGAAGTTCATCATGGACGATAAACCCGCCGCCGCGTCAGCAGTGCCTCCCAAAGCATCATCGCGGCGCCGGTTCCTGATCAAAAGCGTCGCGGTGTTGCCGGTGGCGGGCGGCCTTGCTGCGTGTGATCGGCCCGGCGGCGTGACGGCATCGGCATCGGCGTCAACGTCAGCCACCGCTGGAACCGACGGTTCTAGCGCGAAACCGTACCAGCCGAAGTTCTTCAAGCCCGACGAGTGGAGCGTGCTGCAAGCCGCGATCGACCGCCTGATTCCCGCCGATGCCGAAGGTCCGGGCGCGCTCGAACTCGACGTCGCGGCGTTCATCGACCGGCAGATGGAAGGCGCGTTCGGTCATGCGGCAGCGTGGTATATGCATGGCCCGTTTCATCCCGATGCCACGCCGCTCGCCGGCTATCAAAGTCCAATGACCCCTCGCGACCTGTACCGCACCGGCATCGCGGCGCTCGACGCCTATTGCAAGGCGCACTTCGGCGGCAAGCCGTTTGTGCAATTGACGACCGCGCAACAGGACACGTTGCTGCATGGCATGGATAGCCGCAAGGTCAAATTCGAGCAAACCTCGGCCGGTCATTTCATCGCGTTGCTGTGGCAGAACACCAAAGAAGGCTATTTCTCCGATCCGATTCATGGCGGCAACAAGCACGCCGCGAGCTGGACCATGATCGGTTTTCCCGGCGCGCGCGCCGACTATCTCGACTGGGTCGCGCAACCCGGCAAAGTGTATCCGCTCGGAACCGTAACGATCGAAGGCAAGGCATAGCCACCGCCTTCATCCAGCAACGCGCACAGCAGCATCAGATAAAACACACGCCAGGAGGAGACACATGGCGAACATCAGTAAACCCAAAGTGGACGCGGTGGTCGTCGGCATGGGCTGGTCGGGTTCGATCATGGCGATCGAACTGGCGGACGCCGGCCTCACCGTGGTCGGCCTGGAACGCGGCGAAAACCGCGATACCTATCCCGACTTCGCGTATCCGAAGGTCGCCGACGAACTGACCTACGTGCAGCGCTTCAAGCTGATGCAAAGCCTCGCGCACGAGACCGTCACGATCCGCCGCCAGGCGCAGGAAGTCGCGTTGCCGCTGCGCCAGTACGGCGCCTTTCTGTTCGGCGACGGCGTCGGCGGCTCGGGCGTGCACTGGAACGGCTTCACCTATCGTGCAACCGATGCCGAACTGAAACTGCGCAGCCACTACGAACAGCGCTACGGCAAGAGCTTCATACCCAACGACATGACGATTCAGGACTGGCCTGTCAGCGCCGCCGAGCTCGAGCCGTTCTACGACCGCTTCGAATATGTCGCCGGCACTTCGGGCAGGGCGGGTAACGTCAACGGTCAGCCGATCAGTGGTGGCAATCCATTCGAAGCTTCGCGTTCACGCGATTACGCATTGCCGCCCTTGCCCACTGCGTATCCGTCGATGCTGTTCGAGCAGGCCGCGCGCGAAGTGGGCTTCCACCCGTATCCGACGCCTGCGTCGATTGCTTCCAAGGCGTACACGAACCCGTATGGCATGCAGCTAGGCCCGTGCAACTTCTGCGGCTATTGCGAACTGTTCGGCTGCTACATGTTTTCCAAAGCATCGCCGCAGACCTGCATTCTCCCGGCGCTTGCGAGAAAGCCGAACTTCGAATTGCGCGACCGCTCGGCGGTCGTCAAGGTCAATCTCGATGCGACCGGCAAGCGCGCGACGGGCGTCACCTATATCGACGCTCAAGGCCGTACCGTCGAGCAGCCCGCGGATATCGTCGCGCTGTGCGCGTACCAGATGCACAACGTGCGTCTGCTGTTGCTGTCGGGGATCGGCAAGCCATACGATCCCGCCACCGGCGAAGGCACTGTCGGCAAGAACTACGCGTACCAGAAGAACAGCAAGATTCAGGTCTTCTTCGACAAGGACGTGGCGATCAATCCGTTCATCGGTTCGGGAGCGGGCGGCGTCGTCTACGACGATTTCAATGCCGACAACTTCGATCACGGTCCGCTGAACTTCGTCGGTGGCGCGATTACCTTTGCGACCGTGACGGGCGGCCGCCCGATCGCGCAGGCACTAGTGCCGCCCGGCACGCCGAAGTGGGGCTCGGGGTGGAAGAAGGCCGTGAAAGACCACTATCTGCATTCGTTCGCCATCTCCACGCAAGGCTCGGTGATGTCGTACCGCGACAACTATCTCGACCTCGATCCGACTTACAAGGATGCATACGGCCTGCCGCTATTGCGCATGACGTTCGACTGGAAAGACAACGAAGGCCGCATGACCCAGTTCGTCAGCCACAAAGCCGCCGATGTCGCGCGCGCGATGAATCCGAAACCGCAATCGGTTGCGATCAACGCGGGCAAGCCGGGCGATCACTTCGACGTCGGGCCGTATCAGAGCACGCATACGACCGGTGGGGCGATCGCGGGCGACCGGCCGGACAACAGCGTGGTGAATAAATACCTTCAGTCGTGGGACGTTCCGAATGTGTTCGTGACCGGCGCCTGTTCGTTCCCGCAAAATCTCGGCATCAATCCAACCGGCACCATCGGCGCCATGACGTACTACGCGGCGAAGGCAATACGCGAGACGTATCTGAAGAATCCCGGCCCTCTGGTTCAGGCGTGAGCGACCGTCATGAAAATCACTTTCGATCGCTTGAGGCAGTATCTGATCCCCGTGTTTGCGCTGATGTGCAGTGGCGCGCCCGGCAGCGGTGCGAACGCGCAAACTTTGAATGCCACGCCCACGCCAGTAACCGTCGACGCGCAGCTAGCCAAAGGCGCTTATCTCGCGAAAGTCGGAGATTGTGCGGCCTGCCACACGGCGAACAAGGCGCAACCGTTCGCAGGCGGTCTGCCGCTCGCGACGCCCTTCGGCACGCTCTATTCGACCAACATCACACCGGACGCATCGACTGGCATCGGCGGCTATAGCTATGACGACTTCGCCAAGGCGTTGCGCCAAGGCATAGCCAAAGACGGTCATCGTCTGTATCCGGCAATGCCGTATCCGTCGTACGCGAAGATCGACGACAGCGATATGCATGCGCTCTATCGCTACTTCACGCAAGGCGTCAAACCCGTCGGGCAGCCGAATCGCGCATCCGAACTGCGCTTTCCATTCAACGTTCGCACGCTGATGACAGTGTGGGATCGTTTGTATGCGCATGACCCACTGCCTTATCAAACCGATCCGCACCAGAGCGTCGAATGGAATCGTGGCGCGTATCTGGTGCAAGGGCTCGCGCACTGCGGCGCATGTCACACGCCGCACGGCATGCTCGGGCAGGAGAGCGTACTCGACGACAAGGACAATACCGCGTTCCTGTCCGGCAATACGCTGGCTGGCTGGTATGCGCCGAACCTGCGTGGCCATATGGCGCAAACATCGACCAGCGATAAGGTATGGAGCAAGGCCGATCTTGTCGCCTATCTACGCAGTGGGCGTATGCACGACGGCGCGGCATTCGGCCCGATGACGGAGGTCATCAACGACAGCACGCAATATCTGCACGACGAAGATTTGAACGCGATTGCAACTTATCTGACGTCGCCGTCATTGCAAACGGGCGCGACGCCGCCGGCCGCGCAGCAAAGCGGTCGCGCGGATCAGACGGCTGTCGCGCTCAGAGCCGGTCACATCGATTCGACCGGCGCGCATCTCTATCTGGACAATTGCGCAGCCTGTCACCGCACGGATGGCACCGGCGCGATGCCGGCCTTCCCCAGCCTCAGGGGCAATGCATCGGTGCTGAGCGGCGATCCGGCGTCGCTGATTCATATCGTATTAAGCGGCTCGCATATGCCGTCCACCGCAGCCGCGCCGACGCCGCTTGCCATGCCCGACTTCGGCTGGCGTTTGACCGATCAGCAGATCGCGGATCTGTTGAGCTTTGTGCGAAGCAGTTGGGGAAATCGCGCAGCCGCTGTCACTGCTGGTGAAGTTGCCAAGGTTCGCGGGGTCGCGATCAGCGCGAAATAACCTGGCAGCGTTGACGTGAAGTGTTAGCGCGCGAGGCTTGAATGCATGAATGAAGCCCAGGGCATCGCTCGATGCCTTGGGCTTTGCGCATGTAAAACAGAGCTCTTAGAACTTGTGATGAATCGCGACGCGCGCCACGGCCTGATGATTATTCGACGAATCGCCGAGACTGCCGATATCCGCAACCGCCGCAGCGCCAGTGGAGCTCGTGCCGCTCGCGGTCTGGAAGGTGCCGAGGAGATAGACATCGGTACGCTTGGAGAGCACGTAGTCGAGCAGCAACGAGAACTGGTTGTACTTCTGGTCGCCGATGTCGCCCTTCACCGCGTTGCCCTTCGTATAGTTGTACTCGCCCGACAAGAACAGCGCCGGCGTGACGCGATAGAGCGCGTTCAACTCGTAGCTGTTGAACGTCGCGGTCGCGCCACCGAATGCGCCAATATTCATGTACTTGGTATTCGAATACACCGCGCCGATTTTGGCCGGGCCGAAATCATACGAGCCGCCCGTGGTGATGATTTGCAGCGAGTTGGCGGGCTTCGTGCCGAGATACCCCGAATTCAGCGAGTTGAACGTCGTGGGGCTAGCGTTGCTGTTCAGAATCGAGCCCAGCGCGGATGGATTCTTGAACAGTTCATAGGCGACCGCAATCCCGAACGGGCCGTGTCCATAATTCGCACCGAGGCTGTACCCGCTCGACTGCGAAATCTCGCCCGCTACGCCGCCCAGACTCACCGTGCCGCCGAACGTCAGGCCATTGAAATTGGGGCTCGCGTATTTGATCGTGTTGTTCGCGCGGAACGTGTGGTTGACGTTGTCGAGGTCGCCCGGATGTTCCGTCGTCGATCCGCCATACGCCGCGGCAAAGCCGTAGTTGCCGACATAGTCGTTGATGCTGTCGTACTGACGGCCCAACGTCACGGAGCCAAACGAACTGCTGGCGAGGCCCACGTAGGCTTGCCGGCCGAATGCGGTGCCGCCTTGTCCGAACGCGCCCGTGCTGACGTTGATGCCCGACTCCAGCACGAAGATCGCCCTCAGGCCGCCGCCCAGATCTTCGGCGCCGCGGATGCCCCAGCGGCTGCCCTGCGTGCCCGCGTTGGAATCGACCGAAAATTGCCGGCCGCCCACGTTCTTGCCGTTCACCACGTTCTTCGCGTTGGTGTTGATCAACACGCCTTCGTCGACAATGCCGTACAGCGTGACCGAGCTCTGCGCGTGAACGGTTCCAGCAAAGGTCCCCAATATCGATAATGCAAAAAGCGACTTTCTCATTCTGTCATCTCCGCCAAGTCATAATTTATTTGTGCCTTAAACATTTCACTCTGTAATACTAACTAATTTGATGTCTTCACCGCATAAGCAATCCTCCTGCGAAACCCGCAATAGCGAGTCCGACTTGAAACTGATCGGCAGCGGCGCGCAGATGTTGTCTGCCGCGCCGCCGCGGCTACGATCAGCCTAGAAAAGCGCCGCCGTTCGCATGAATCGCCTGGCCCGTGAGATAGCGTGCTGTCGGGCCGCACAGAAACTGCACGAGGCTTGCGACCTCGTCGGGCTGGCCGCGCCGGCCAAGCAAGGTAGTGCGCTCAGCGTGATGCGCGGGTTCGGTATTGCCCGCCGCGCCGCCGCGCACGGTCGCGATCAAGCCGGGCACCACGCAATTGACGGTGATGCCGTCCGGACCCAGATCGTGCGCCAGCGCGCGCGTCAAACCGACGAGGCCCGCTTTCGCGGCGATCACGTGCGCGCGCCCCGCCGAGCCCCCATGCGCGGACATGCCGCCGATATTGACGATCGCGCCGGCCTTCGATTGCCGCAAATAGGGCAACGCCGCGTGCGCGCACAGATACGCGCCGTCGAGAATCACCGACATCACCTCGCGCCAACGTGCGTAATCCAGCTCCGCGAACGGCACTTCGCGACGCACCGCGGCGTTGTTGACGAGAATGTCGATCTGCCCGAAATGGTGAATCGCCGCTTCCATCAGACTTTGCGCACCCGCCGGTTCGCTGACGTCGGCCAGATGCGCGGCCGCGCGGCCGCCCGCGGCCTCGATCGCGCGCACGACTTCGGCGGCCTCGGCGGCGGAACTGCGCGCGTTGACGAGCACCGCATTGCCCGCTGCCGCGAGTTGCAGTGCGATCTCGCGGCCGATATTGCGCGCCGCCCCGGTGACGACCGCGACGCCGTTGACTTCTCCTTTCATGAATGCACTCCCAGTGATTTCGTTGATAGCGTGGGTTGCGCGCTGGCTTGCAGCGGCCGGTCGGGACGAATCCAGAACGACAACGCAATGCCGACCAGCAACAGCGCAATGGACATCACGAACGGCAGTCGATAGCTGCCCGTCATGTCGGTAATGAGGCCGAACGCGACCGGCGACACCACCGCCGCAAGACCGGCCGCCGTGCTGATGAAGCCGCTGGCGACGCCCGCAAAGGCCGGCGCGACATCCATCGGCACGGCCCAGATCGGGCCTTCGGTCGATTCAAGGCAGAACAGTGCCGCGGCCAGACACAGCGCGATCAAGGTCCGGTCCCGCACGAACAGCACGCACGAGAGAAACAGCAGCGAGCCCGCGAAACCGATGATGATCACGTTGCGCCGCGCCGTATTCAGATTGCCGGTGCGTCGATAAATCGCGTCGGTCAGCAGGCCGCCCGCCGTATCGCCGACCACGCCGGCGAGAAACACGCCCGACGTAAACAGCGCCGTGCTCTTCAAGTCGATGCCGTACACGCCGACGAAGAAACTCGGCAGCCAGCTCAGATACAGCCACAGCGTCCATGCGTGGCAGAAGAACACCAGCGTGACCGGCATGATGCGCCGGATCAGCGGCCACCACGGCACCGCCGTGCGATGGCGCGGGCCGGCATACGGCGGCAGCGTATCGACTTCGGCGGCGGTGATCGACGGATGCGTGCGCGGATCGTCGCGGAAATACAGCGCCCATACGACCACCCAGATCGCGCTGACGCAGCCCAGCGCGACAAACGCGCCTCGCCAGCCGAGCAGCGGAATCATCAGCACGAGCAACGGCGGCGTGACGGTGGCCGCGAGGCGCGCGGCCGAGTGCGTGAAGCCCTGTGCGAAGCCACGTTTGACCAGCGGAACCCAGTTGGCCATCGCGCGCGTGGCGTTCGGAATCGTGCCGGCTTCGCCGAGACCGACCAGTGCGCGCGAGAGCACCAGCGTCGCGAGGCCGCCGGTCACACCGGTCGCGAGCGTGCCGAGGGTCCATAGGATGCCCGAGAACGCCAGCATCCGGCGAGGTCCGATCTTGTCGCCCAGATAACCGTTGATGACCTGGAAGATCGCATAGCAATAGCCGAACGCCGAGAGTGCAATGCCGAGCTGCGTGTTCGACAGATGCATCTCCGACTTCAGCAGCGGCGCCGCGATGGAAAGATTGACCCGGTCGACGTATTCGATGAAATACATCGCGCAGATGAGCATGAACACTCTGCCTGTGGTGCCGGTAAACATGCCTGCTTTCGCTTTCATCTTGAACCGCCCTGCCCGTGACCGCGACTGTGACCGTGATGCATGGTTTGCTCCTTCAGTTTCGATTGCCGCCGACGCCCTGCGGCGCGCGACGCACATCATTCGGAATACGTTTGATCATCTCTGCAGTGCCCGATGCGCGGTTTCCGGCGCCCACTTCACGCAGAACAGACCGACTAGATAGATCAGCGAGACTGCCGTGATCGCGAGCGGATAGGAACCGAACATCGCCGCGAGCGCGCCGACAATCGACGGCCCCGCCGCCCCGAGCACGCGGCCGAAGCTGAAGGCGAATCCGGAACCGAGCGCGCGCTGCATCGTCGGAAACATTTCGGGCAGCCAGATCGTGAACAGCGAAAACACGCCGCTCGTGAAGAAGCCGAGCAGCGGCAGCGTGATCAGGAAAAGCGGCAGACTTTTCAGCAACACCACAATGCCGAAGTACGACGTGACATTGCAGATCAGCGCACCGGAGAAGAACACGCTGGCGACCGATTTGCGGCGCGGAATCCAGCGCACGATCCACGGCATCGCGACGCATCCCGCGAGCGTGCCGACGCTCAGGATCAGGCCGCTCAGCGAGCCGAGATACTGCGCATCGGCAACGGATGCGCCGCCCGCGCGCTGCCAGGTAATCACGAGCGTCGGAATCCAGAACGTGGACGACCACAGCCCGAAGATCAGGCACGTCATCATCAATGCTGCGGACCAGGTGGTGCGCGCCATGCCGGGAGCGAACAGATCACGCACGCGTGCACGCGGACCCTGTGCGCGTCGCTGCTCTTGCCAGCGGCGCGACTCCGGCACGCCGAGGCGCAGCCAGATCGTCAGCAACGCGGGTGCGCTGCCGATCAGAAACAGAACGCGCCAGCCGCCCAGCGGCAGAATCACCAGCGCGGCGGCGGACGCCAGCAGAAAGCCGATCGGCGTGCCGGTATGCAGCCATCCAGACAGACGCTCGCGCAAATGCTCCGGCACCGACTCCTGCAACAACGGCGCTCCCGCGGCCCACTCGCCGCCGATGCCGAAGCCCGTCAGAAAACGGAAGATCGCAAACGACACGATGCCCGGCGCGAGCCCGCAGGCGCCGGTAAAGATCGAATAGATGAGAATGGTCGCGCACATGGTCGGCACGCGGCCGAAGCGATCCGCGCACCAGCCCCAGAACATCGAGCAGGCCCAGCCGAGCATGAAGAGGCTGAACATCAACCCGCCGAGCCGCGCGATATGCGCGTGATCGGCCACGAAGCCGCTTTTCGGCAGCAACTCGGTTAAGGCGGGCACGATCACGTAGATGTAGATGGCGTTGTCGAAGCCGTCCAGCATCCAGCCCGCCCATGTGGCGATAAAGACGCGATACGGACGCGCTACTGCGACTGCCACACCGACGGAACTCGACATCTCGTCTCCTGAATCCACGGTCCGCCGCGTTCTTGGGTATCGCGGCTTGTGTTATGTCGACAATGTTATCGATGACGCGCGCCCCTGCTTGCACGAGGCGCACCTCATCGGTACTGCATGTGAGCGCCGTTTTACGACGTCTTCTCGACCGGACGCGCCAGCTCCGCCAGCGTCGCGATGTTGTCCAGCGATTCCATCTGCCATCCCGCTTCCAGCAGCTTCGCGGCGTGCGCGCCGCCCAGAATCGGTTCGACCAGATCGGTGAACTTGGCGGCCAGCTCGGCATTGCTCATCGGCCGATCGATGCTGCCGATTGCGTGCTCCACATGTTTCTCGAGCCGCTCGCCATTGCTTAGCGTGACCGTGATGTGAACGGCGTCGGCCGGCATCGCGGGATCGATCTCGGCGGTGACCTTGTCGCGCAGCCGCACCGTCGCGGCGTCATGAACGGCCGCGTCGCTGTACTGATGCTCGCCGGCGCGACCGTCGATGATCGCCACCGCCGCGGAGTGATAGACGCTGAACTTGCCGTCGAGCCCGGTCTGCGGCGTGCGTTTGCCGGTCAGTTCGAGCACCAGCGGATGCACCTTCAACTGCACCGACGCAATCGCGTCTGCCTTCAGCCCATGTTCGTTGCGCAACTGGATACAGCCGTCGATCGCCGGATGGATCACGATGCCGCACGCAAACGGCTTATACGAGTTCAGCAGACTTTCATGACGTTCGCCCAGCCCGTCCGTGATTTCCGCGTAGTTGCGATGCGTGCTCGTCACGTTCGCCCAGCCGCGTTTCGCTTCGATGCCCTGCTGCGAACTCGTGTAGCCGCGCGCCGCCAGCAACGCCGACACGAGGCCGTTCTGCGCCGCGCGTCCCGGATGGAAGCTCTTGGTCATCGTGCCGAACATCTCGCGCAGGCCGACCGGCTGCGTCGCCGCGAGACCGAGCGCCCAGATCATCTGCTGTTCGTCGAGCCCGAGCAGCTTGCCCGCCGCGGCGGCCGCGCCGAACACACCCGCCGTGCCGGTGATGTGCCAGCCGATGTCATAGTGGTTCGGGTAGACCGCATTGCCGATCCGGCATTCGGTTTCGATGCCGAGCGTCAGCGCGAGAATGAACTCCTTGCCGCTGACCGGCCGATACTCGGCCAGCGCAAGAATTGCAGACGCCACCGGGCCCGCCGGATGGATCACGGTCTTCAGATGCGTGTCGTCGAAGTCGAACACGTGCGAGCTGATGCCGTTGAAGAGCGCTGCGCTCAGCACGTCGACCTTCTCCGTGCGGCCGAGCACTGTCGCCTGCGCCGGGCCGCCGAACGGCGCGAGCGCCGCCATCGCGATCTCGACCGCTTCATGCCGCGACGCGCCGACCGCACAGCCCATCCAGTTGACGAAAGTACGCACCGCATGGTCGCGCACGGCTTGCGGCAGGCTGTCGGCACGCGCGTTGACGAGGTAGCGCGCGAGAGTTTGGGTGACGCGATCGGCTTGGGTCATCGGATCGTAAAGGGTAGTCAGGCCATGAAAAGGGAATCGCCAGGGTACGAGATCGCATTGTACATATTGTCGACAATACGCAAATCATGGCAAATTCTAGTTGCGCGCCTGCGTTGTGGATAGTATGTTGTCGACAATCTTCAAGACGCAATGTGCGTTGTACACTGCCAGCTTTTCCCAACACAGGTCTGTCTATGCCCCGCCCCACCACTTCGCTCGAGTTGCTTCGCTCCGTCACGCTGTCCGGTCTCGTGCAAGAGGAAATTCTCCGTCGCATCAAGACAGGCGAACTCGAGGCCGGCATGAAACTCAATGAGATGGATCTCGCCGACCATCTAAAGATCAGCCGCAGTCCGGTGCGCGAAGCGTTTCGCGCTCTCGAGGAAGCGGGTCTCGTGTGGCTCGAAAAGAATCGCGGCGTCTACATCCGCGAGATTTCCGACGACGAAGCCGCCGAACTCTATGAAGTGCGCGCCGGCCTCGACGAGATGGCCGGTCGCCGGCTCGCATCGAAGATCACCGATACGCAGTTGCAGGAACTGCACGCAATGCTCGATCAGCTCGAAGCCAGTTCGATCCACGGCGAGCTGAACAATTACTTCACGCTGAATATCGCCTTTCACGACCGGCTGGTCGAACTGTCGGGCAACGCGACGATGCTCGGTCTGTACCGGCAAACGATCAACCGTATGCACCTGCTGCGCCGGCGCGGTTTTTCGATTGCGGGCAGCTCGCAGGCGTCGCACACCGAACATCGCCTGATTCTCGACGCGCTCGCGAGCCGCGATCCCGAAGCCGTCGCGACGGCGATGCGCCAGCACGTGCAGGCGGGATTCCAGCGCGCGATCGCCGCGCATAGCGCGGAAGACGCAGCGCCCGCAGCCGCGGCAGGTGACGCCGCCGGCAAGACGGCGCGAGCCACCGTCGCCGAAGGTCCGCACTAAGCCTCAGCGCGCGCCCGAAACGCCCGGCACGCGTGCGACACGGCGGCGCACGCATTTCATTACCGACTTGGAGTGGTCACCCGTATGAGCGTTGAAAAACCAGAAGGACACGGAATCGTTGGCGAAAAACTCGGCGCCTGGATTGCGGACGTGCACGCGTCGGCACTGCCTGCACAGACTGTCGAAATCGCCCGTCTGTTGCTGCTCGATGTGACGGGTCTGTGCATCGCCGGGCGCGACGAATCGTATATCCGCGCGACGCTGCAAGCCACCGATGCAGGCGGCGCCTGCACAGCGCTCGGCCACGCAGGCAGCTTCAGTGCATTCGACGCGGCGCTGATCAACGGCACCGCCGCGCACGGCGAAGATTACGACGATACCTTCGAGGGCGGTCCGGTGCACTCGGGCGCGGTGGTCGTGCCCGCGGTGCTGGCAGCGTGCGAACGTGAAGGTCTTGGTGGCGAAGCGTTGCTGCGTGGCATCGCGGTCGGCACGGAATTGATGTGCCGGTTGAGTCTCGTCGCGCCGCGCGCTATTCATACGGCAGGCTTTCATCCGACAGCCGTGATCGGTGCACTCGCGGCAGCGGGCGGCGTCGCAAGTGCGTTACGCCTGAATCCGCAGCAGGCCACCTCGGCGCTCGGTATCGCGGGCAGCATGGCGGCGGGGATCATCGAGTATCTGGCCGAAGGCACCTCGACCAAGCGGATGCACGCCGGATGGGCCGCGCAGTCGGGCATTCGCGCGGCGCTGATGGCGCGCGGCGGCTTCGACGGCCCGCGTACGGTACTCGAAGGCAAGCACGGTTTCTTCAAGGCGTTCGCGCCGTCTCGCGCGCCGGATTTCTCGCCGGTGCTCGATACGCTCGGCAAGTCGTGGATCATGGAGACGATAGCCTTCAAGCCCTATGCGTGCGGCACGATGACCCAGCCGTATATCGATTGTGCGATCGCCCTCGCGGAGCGCGGCGTGCAGGCGGATCAGATTCGCGACATCGTGTGTGAAGTGGGCGAAGGCACGGTGCATCGGCTGTGGGAAGACCTCGCGGTCAAGCATCGGCCGCCGACTGCTTACGCCGCCAAGTTCAGCACACCGTTCTGCATGGCCGTGGGTTTCTTCGATCGCAAGGCGGGCTTCAGCCAGTTCACCGAAGCGCGCATTCACGATCCGGCGGTGCTCGCGCTGGCCGGCAAGATCCGCTATGTGATCGATCCGGACAACGAGTACCCGAGCAATTTCACCGGCCATCTGCGCGCGACGCTCAACGACGGCACCTTTCAGGAAGTGCGCCAGCCGCATATGCGCGGCGGCGCGCGTGAACCGCTGTCGCGCGCCGAACTCGCGGCCAAATTCACCGACAACGCGCAGCACGGCGGCTGGAGCATCGCACTCGCCGACGAGGCGCGCGTGTGGTGCGAGACGGTATTCAATGAGCCGGCGCTCGGCGCGATCGCGCAGTTCCGGCAATAGACTGGTCAATGCGAACGACGTCCTGATTTATGGGCGTCGTTCGTTGATGACGTGCAGTGCCTTTTTGGCGCAAAGCGGACACCAGTGCCCCTTACGCACGGATACCCGTGGCGCACGGCGCTGCCTATGCGCGCGATGCACACCGCTCAATCCTGCAAGCCGCGCACGTTCCGATACGAACAACGGCTCGAATCGACATAGCGCACGCGAAATTCGACCGGCTGGTCCTTGAACGTGTAAGCCGTGCGCTCGATACGCAACACCGGCGCACCGACTTCGATATTCAGCGCGCGCGCCACCTCTTCGTCGGCAATTGCGCCGCCCAGATCTTCCACCACGCGCACCACCGAAATCCCGAAGTGCTCCTGGTAAAAGCCATAGATGGAACCGCGCCGTGCTTCGAAAATGCCGGGTTCGAGATCCGGGAACACGGCGAGCGGAAACCACAAACGATCCAGCATGACAGGCACGTCGTCATGCAACCGAAGATTGTCGGCGGTGGCCAGCCGTGCGCCGCGCGCGAGCTTGAGCGTCGCCGCAAGCGCCGGGCTCGCGCGCTCCTTGCCGAAGCGCAGCAGGCGCGCGGTGACCTTCATTAATTCGCCGTCTGTATCGACGAAGCTGAAGTAGTGGTCGAACGCATGTTCGTCGGCGAACTTCGCGACGATCGTGCCACGCCCTGCCCGGCGAATCAGCAGACGCTCGGCCACCAGTTCTTCGACCGCGCGGCGGATCGTGCCGATGCCGACGCCGAATTCCTCGGCCAGTTGCGGCTCCGTCGGGATCTTGTCGCCGGCCGTCCATTGGCCGGTACGAAGGCGCTCGAGAATACGGGCGCGGACGATTTCATAGAGCGGTTGCTCTCCCGGAGTACGAAGTCCTGGCATTCAGGTCAGTGTCAGAGTGAAGAAAAGGAATCGGAAAAAGCCGCTCGATGCGCGATGAGATGGCCGCGAGACGCACACATTTCATGCGCTGCCTCCGGTCCGATTCGCGGCCTGCACGGCGAATTCCGGAAGGATACAGGATCGACACCCGCGTGCGTGACTGTGATCGGGGCCATGCCGCTATCGAGCGCGATAACCGGAGACAATCGGCATCGACCCGAACCTATCCATTAATTCGAATCATTCGAATGATTCGATTGACTGCGCCGGCATGTCGTCTTAGACTGATCTTCATCGCGCAACCACGCGCGCTTACATCAGAGGAGATGACCCATGCCGAATTTCATCAAGCACATTGCATTCAAGGTTGAAGACGTCGAGAAGGAACGCGCGTTCTATGAGAACGTGTTCGGCTACAAGCACGTGAACACGGTGCGTCGCAAGGGCAAGAACGGCGATCACATTTCGCATCACCTGACCGACGGTTACATGGACCTGACGCTGATTCACTATGAGAAGTCGGACTCCGATGAAGCAGATTTCGCCGGCCCGGCGCCGTGCATTCACCACATCGGCATGGAAGTGGAAGACCTCGACGCATTCATCGCGCAGATCAAGGAAAACGGCGGCGAAATCCTGACGGCGCCGGGTCATCTGCCGGTCAAGTTCCGTTCGCCGAACGGTCCGGTCGCCGAAGTCGTGCCGATGCAACGCTGGGAAAAGCAGACGCTCGCCGCCGGCGTACACGGCGAAGTACTCGAATAAGTAGGTTCAAGTTCGCGTTTCAGTTCGCATCACACCAATTCATAGCGAACTGTTCGACGTACGGCGACGTGGGGCGATGCCCGCGGCGCCGCGACACGCGACGCAACGGCACGTGCCGTTGCGTGGTCGCAAGGAGGAGACACGATGGAATCGATCCGCCGCCGCAACCGCTTTTCCGCGACGACAGGCGTACTGATTGTCCTGTGCATCATGTCGTTCCTGATGTATGTGGACCGCACCAATATTTCGACTGCGGCTCTCGCGATCCGTCGCGATCTGCATCTGAGCAACTCGCAGCTTGGCATCGTGTTCTCCGCCTTTGCGCTGACCTACGCGCTCGCGATGATTCCAGGCGGCTTTATCGGCGACCGTCTCGGCGCCCGCAAGATGCTCGCCGTATGCGGCGTGCTGTGGGGGCTCGGCACACTCCTCACCGGCTTTGCCGGCGGGCTGGGGACGTTGCTGCTCGCGCGCTTCGTCGTCGGGTTGGGTGAAAGCCCGATCGTGCCGGCATCGGCGCGAGCGCTGACTGCATGGATGGAACCCGAGCGGCGCGGCTTTTCACAAGGCATCACGCATGCCTGTGCCCGGCTGGGCAACGCCTCGACGCCGATTCTCGTCGCCGGCCTGATCACCGCGTTTTCGTGGCACATCGCGTTTATCGTGCTCGGTGCGGCGAGTCTGGCGTGGGTCGTACTGTGGGTCTGGTATTACCGCGACAATCCCGCCGATCATCCGGGTATCACGCCCCAGGACATCGCGCGACTCCCCGCGAAACTCGGCAAGACACGGGTGCCGATGCGCTGGCCGCCGCTGCTGCGCGCGCTGTGGCCGGCTACCGTCGTGAGCTTCTGTCACGGCTGGATTCTGTGGTTCTTTCTGAACTGGATGCCGTCGTTTTTTGCGCAGGCGTATCACCTGAATATCCGGCATTCGGCCATCTTCAGCTCGGGGATTTTCTTGAGCGGTGTGGTCGGCACCACGCTCGGCGGTTCGCTCAGCGATCTGATGCTCAAGAAGACCGGCAACATTCGCCGCTCACGTCAAACGCTGATTACTATTGGTTTTCTCGCGCCGATCGTGTTCTTCGTGCCGATGTTCCTGCACACGTCGTCGACGCTCGCCGCCCTCTCGCTGGCTGCCGCGCTGTTTCTATCCGAACTGGTGACCGCGCCGCTGTGGGCCGTCGCAATGGATCTCGCGCCCAATCACGCGGCGACTTCGAGCAGCATCATGAACACGGGGCTCGGCATTGCGGCATCAGTATCGCCACCGCTCGTCGGCTGGCTGGTCGATACGATGCATTCATGGCAGCCGGTGTTTGCACTGTCGATGTTCTTTCTCGTGCTCGGACCGATTGCCGCGCACTGGATTCGCCCCGACCGCCCGTATCTCGGCGAGCCGGAAGCAAAGACGAACGAAGCCGGCGGCTTTGCGGCGCCGATGGACGCTTATTGAACGCGCCGCCCGGCGATGCACGTCGGGTCGGCAACGAGTTGGGCGCGTCGAACCTCGCGGAGTTCGCGCACGCAATCGCGTGCTAAGACTTCGCAGTGTTCCCGTTGTCGTTCCCGATGACCCCGAACTCGACAGGCGTCTTGACGTAGAACAGATGCACACCATCGGCGCGCAGCCGGTCGAATAATCGATCGGCTTCGTCGCTCGTCATCGCCATCACGACGGACAAAGGCTGGTCCGCCAACTCGAAGAAGTGCGCCGAGTGAATGCGGTGATGCTGGCCGACGCCTTCGCAGCCCGGTATCACGGTCGCACCGCGCAGGCCGAGTTCCCCCGCAAGATGGACGAGCCAATCGGCCAGCGGCTTGCCGTGATGGCGGCGATCCTGTTGGGTGAAGAAGGTGACCTGATAGCCGTTCATGTCGGTGTCTCCTGTCCGCGCCGGATCGCTGTTGATTATTCTTGTCAGTGGAGAAGCGCGGCAATACCTGCGTCGCCTGTTCGGCGCAGTCGTTGGCATCATCAGCCAAGGTATGGAATAAGTGTAGATGCCGGGCTGAACTAGTGCCAGCCCGAGGCGGCTTTCCTCAAGCCGACATTCCCGTGGTCCAGCCGCGGGTTGGAACGCCCCGAGACGCTATGCCCGCGATGCACCCGCCGCTAAGGTTGCCGCGCTGACTGGCACTGCTGCTGCCAGCAGCGCAAGCCGAACAGCGGCACGAGCCCATAAGCATGGTCCAGCATGTCCGACTGCAGGTTTTCGTACGGCTCCCAGTTGGTCTCGTCGAGGTAGAGAAAGATCTCTAGCGCGACGACGGGCTGACTCGATTGCACCTGGCGAATCACGACAGGCATGTCGCGGCGGACGGCCGGATGGTCGCGAAAATGCGCGGTCAGATAGAGACGGTACAGGCCGAGGTTCGTGCGCCGTGCGTCGTCGGGCGCAAATGCCGCGAGCGGCGGGTCGATATTGCTGTGCAGCCGGGCGAGCAGCGCTTCGTCGGGAAAGCGGACCGTGTCGGCGTCGAAATGAATCGAATGCTTGACGCGCCTGCCGCCCGACTCCGTCATGCCACGCCAGTTCTTCACGCCGTTTGTCAGGAGGACGTAGCTCGGCAGCATGACGATCGAGTTGTCGAAGTTCTGCACCTTGATCGTGTTCAGCGCGATGTCGATCACCGTGCCGTCGGCGACGTAGCCGGGCACCTCGATCCAGTCGCCCACTCGCAGCATGTCGTAGGCGGCGAGCTGGATGCTCGCCACGAAGCCGAGCAGCGAATCGCGGAAGATGATGATGAGCAGCGCCGTCATCGCGCTGAGGCCAGTGAGGAAGTAGGCGGGCGAACGCTCCAGCAACACGGAAATCACAGCGATCAGCGCGATCACGTAGAGCACGATGGTGGCGATCTGCAGGAAACTTTTGATCGGCCGCTCGCTCGAGGATGGGAAGTGACTGTAGCGCTCGCTGACACTGTCGAGGAACGCGAGCGCGGCGCGCAGCAACGTGTACACCATGTAGCAGGCCGCCAGCACCGACAGCGGATGCCCGAGCGCCGCGATCATCGGGAACGTGATGCCGGAAAGCAGCGGGCCGGCCGCGTAGACGATCGCGGCGGGCACGAGCGGCGCGAGCCGGTGGAAGACCTTGTGACGCTCGGCGGCTCGCAGCCACTTGTGCCGCTCCTGGCGCGCGAGGCGGCCGACAATCATCAGCATGATCGAGCGCGTCAGGTAGTAGCAGAGCGCGCTCGCCAGCAGAATCGCGAGCAGCAGCGCTATGACGAGCAGTACTGCGACGAATTCGCTGTCGGTATAGACGTGGAAGTGGTGCCAGTCCGGTCCGCCTTCGATACGCAGCATCTTGTCGAACATAGACTCTCCCATTGCCGGCGAACCTGTTTCGCCGGGCAGATCTGGTCTGGCTGTTTGATCGGCGCGCTGTGACGGCGAGCGTGGCGCACGATGCTGCCGGCGTCGCTACTGTGCGAACTCGGCCGGACCGGACGGCGGGCGCATCGCACGACGGCTATTGTGACTCATCAAGATCCCCGCAACTCACGCACTCCCTTACCCAACCGCCGCCGCAGCAACGTTCGCAAAGTGTGACCGTCCGCATACCCGACTTGTTCAGCAATGCGATCGACCGTGAGCTTGGTCGTCTTGAGCAATTGAACGGCACGCTCGATCCGCAGATCCTGTATGTACTCGACGGGCGTTTTACCGAGCACCGCATTCAGACGTCGCGTCAACGTCCGCGTGCTGGTCGCCAATGCATCGGCGACGGCGTCGAGCGAGATTGCCGTGTCGAGACGCTCACGCACCCAACGGTCGAAACGCTCGACGAGCGGGTCCGAATGGGAAAGGTGATCGGAGATCGCATACGCCGACTGCGACAGCCGCGAATCGAAGACGAGGTAACGGGCTACGAGCGCCGCAAGCTCAGGACTGTTGTTGCGGATCAACCAGAGCGCAAGGTCGACGTGGCTCAGGGCCGCCCCTGCCGTCAGCGCGCCGCCGCTGGAAACGACGATCCGATGTGCATCCAGATGCACGTGCGGATAACGCTGCCGGAATAATGGTGAGAGCCACCAGGTGGTCGTGGCTTCGCCACCGTCGAGCAAGCCGCTTTCAGCCAGCACGAACGTGCCCGTACAGGCGGCTGCAACGCGGGCGCCGCCGCTGCGCCACGCACGCAAGGCACTCGACGCATCGATCACATCATCGCGGCCGAGCAAAGGCACAAGCGCATCGGCCGTTATGCGGTTGAGCGCCGGCAAGACGACCCAATCCGGCGCAGGAGCGTCGGACATATCGCAAACGGGTACCTGCATCCCGAGCGCGGTACGCACCTCGGGCCGCAGCCCCACCACGGTAATGTCGAAGCCCGGCGTGGTCATCCCTGTCGCTTGCGCAAGGCCGTTGGCCATCGTCAGGCTATCGAGCACAGTGGTGAGACCTGTGTCGAACACGCCCTCGAGCGCGAGGACAAAAATTCGCATGGCAGAATTGGTACCAAAATTGTCGATTGAGACAGTATTCCCCTGCGCACTCTGTTTGTACAGTGTCACTCACCGCATGAACCCATCACGCGGACACTGGAGAAACGAAGATGATCAAGCACGCTTTTTTTGTCCGACTTGAAGCCAAACCGGGAAAGGAGCAGGCGGTCGCAGACTTCCTTACCAGTGGCCTTGAAATGACCAATCGCGAGGCGACCACGCCGATCTGGTTCGCCCTCAAGTTCTCGCCGACGACGTTCGGCGTCTTCGACGCCTTTGCGAGTGAAGAGGATCGTCAGGCACACCTGCTCGGTAGCATGGCCAACGCCCTGATGGCGCGCGCCGACGAGATGCTGGCAAGCCCCCCTTCCATCGAACCGATCGACGTTCTGGCCATGAAAAATCAACTGCCCTGACCCGTTCGCGCCTCGGCAGCGCACAAACCCGCGCGGGCGGTCTGTCTCCTGTCGATCGGCGTTAGCGCTTTAGTTGTCGACCAGACTTCGCGCTTGGGCGCCCTGCTCTGGTCCCATGCAACATGGGTTGCTGCAACCGCGGCGCCCCGATTCAATCGCATTCATGTAGATGGAGTAACTCGTGTCGATTCATTACAAACTAGGCGTTGTATTCGCTGCCATTGCGTTTTCCAGCGTGTCTTTCGCGCAAACGCCTGACGTCAAACCGGAACGGATTCGTGGCGATATCGTGTCGTTCAAAGGCGAAATGCTGACCGTACACCGGAACAGCGGCGATACGGTGTCAATCGATGTCAAGCCGGACGTCGGCGTGTCGGCTTTCAAGGCCGCCAAACTTGCCGACGCCAAAGTCGGTTCGTACGTCGGGACGCCGGCGCTCACGGGCAGCGATGGAAAATTGACGGCCACTTCGATGATCGTTTTTCCTGAGGCGGCACGCGGTACGGCCGAAGGACATTTCGCCTATGACTTCGGTCCTAACAGCACAATGACGAATGCAAACGTAGTATCGGTTGTCACCGCCACCAGCGGCCGTGAACTGAATCTGTCGTACAAGGGCGGCTCCAGCACGGTGACCGTGCCGACAAACGTGCCCGTCGTGACGCCGGTTCCGGTCAGCAAAGCCGATCTAATCGCGGGAAAGAAAGTTTTCGCCGTGGTGACCCCAGGCGCGAACGGGGTTTATGACGCGCACGTGCTGTTCGTCGAAAAGGACGGCGTGGTGCCGCAGTTCTAACGCATGATGCCGGTCTCCGCTGTGGCCGCTAGTGGCGATGATCTTCCCTGATGGCAGCAAGCGCGGCCGGCCACGGTAGCGGCCTGAATCGTGTTGGAAATCATAGATGACCACGACAGCGGCTACGCGTCACCTCATGCCGTCGACATTCCGATTTTCTTTTCCATTCATTCAACAATCCTAATCCATTGTTGCGCTTCTAATATTCAAGGATTCACCATGCGTTTTCCCGCGTTACGAGCCGCCGCCGTACTCTGCCTGCTCACCACTGCCGTCGCGCCGGCTTTTGCCGCACCCGTTAAGAATATCGTGGTGGTCCACGGCGCCTTCGCCGATGCCGCGGGTTGGCGCCCCGTCTACAACATTCTGACGAAGGATGGCTACCACGTGACACTGGTGCAACAACCGCTGACATCGTTTAACGACGACGTGACTGCCACGAAACGCGTGCTCAGCAGCCTCGACGGTCCGTGTGTACTCGTCGGTCACAGCTATGCCGGCGCGATTATCAGTGAAGCCGGGAACGACGATCACGTGAGCTCGCTGGTCTACATCGCCGCGCATGCGCTCGACGCCGGCGAAACCATGGCGGCCAACGGCAAGAAGTACCCGGGTTCACCCATCTCCATCGTCGGCACGCCGGATAATTTTGTCTACCTGAAACCCGCCGACTATCCGTTGCAGTTCGCACCCGACCTGCCTCGTGCGCAGGCCGAGTTCGAAGCGCATGCGCAGATACCGCTTGCGGCGTCCGAGTTCTCCGCGCAAATTTCCGATCCGGCATGGAAGACAAAGCCGAGCTGGTACATGGTCGCGAAGGCCGACAAGATCATCAATCCGGACCTCGAGCGCATGTACGCGGCGCGCGCTCACGCCAATACGGTCGAGATCAACGGTGCGAGCCATGCGGTGTTCGAATCTCATCCGCGGGAAGTCGCTGCGCTGATCGAACAGGCAGCGCAGCATTCCGGCCAGTAGCGATTGATATTCCGAGCAAGCCGGTGGCTTGACGTTTCCGACGATGCGCAACCTCATCAATCACGAGATCGCTTTGAGCCACGCAACGATTCAACCCGCCTGGGTCCGCATCACCCACTGGATCAATGCACTCGCTGTCGTCCTGATGGTGATGAGCGGCTGGCAAGTCTATGACGCCTCGCCGATCTTTCCGGTCTTGCGATTTCCTTCTGCCATCACATTGGGCAACTGGCTCGGCGGGGCCTTGCTATGGCATTTCGCGGTGATGTGGCTGCTGGTGGCGAATTTCCTCGTCTATATCGGGCTGAATTTCGCCACTGGTCGCCTGCGCCGAAAACTGCTGCCGATCAGCTTTAGATCACTTGCAACCGATCTCGTCGCCGCGCTGCGCGGCACGCTCGGGCATGAGGACCTCACCTGCTATAACGCGGTACAGAAATTCGCCTATCTGGTAGTCATCGCCGATATCGCGGTCGTGGTTCTGTCGGGACTGGCGATATGGAAGTCCGTACAGTTCCCGCTGCTGCGCACGCTGATGGGCGGATACGACAACGCCCGCGTCGTGCATTTTGTTGCCATGAGCGTGCTGGTTGCGTTCTTCGTCGTGCACGTCGTCATGGTGGCGCTGGTGCCGCGCTCCCTGCTCTTGATGATTCGTGGACGCTAGCCATGCCCAGGAAGCCCGATACGTTTCTCTTCTCTCACGCTGAATCCATAATCAAGGACGCGCGCAACGAACTGAAAAATCCGGCCCGCCGGCTGCTTGGCAGGCGAGTTCTCACGCTCGGCGGGTTAGCTTTGCTGTCGGGCTGCGATCTGACCAATGACAAGTCGGTGAACACCATGCTGCGCAGAATGTCGTTCTTCAACGACGAGGTGCAAGCCCTGTTGTTCGATCCGAACGAGATGGCCCCGACCTATCCTGAGTCGATGATCACGCGACCGTTTCCGTTCAACGCGTTCTACGAGGTCGACGATGTGCCCGAAGTCGACGCCGCTACCTACCGGCTCCAGGTGGGTGGTCTTGCGACTGGCAAACGCGTCTGGACGCTCGATGAACTGCGCGCAATGCCACAGGAAAGCCAGATTACGCGTCATATCTGCATTGAAGGATGGAGTGCGATCGGCCGATGGGGCGGCGTGCGCTTCTCCAGTCTCCTGAAGCATTCGGGCGCGGACACCACAGCGAAGTACGTGTCGTTGCACTGCGCGGACAACTACTGGACCAGTATCGACATGCCCACTGCACTGCATGCACAGACGCTGCTTACGCTGACCTACGACGGTCAGGTGCTGCCACCGAAATACGGCTTCCCGATGAAACTACGCATGCCGACCAAGCTCGGTTACAAGAATCCAAAGCATATCGTGGCGATCACTGTGACGAACGAATACCCCGGTGGTTACTGGGAAAACCAGGGCTACAACTGGTTCGGCGGCTCCTGAACGGCACACTTCATCGAACGGCTGGGGCGAATTCGTGCTTGCGCTGATTGAACCGTGCTCCAGCCAGGATGGAGCTTCATTCCTGCTCGATGCCGAGCAGCCGCGCGTCCAGCCGCCGCGCCAGCGCCGCGCCGCCTTCGCGCATCACCGCATCGTGGTTCCATTGGAAAACCGGTCGCAACAACGGCGCCAAGGCATTCATCCATGGGCGCTTCGTATGCACGCACCAGTCATAGCGGACTACAGTCAGAGCGCGTCCATCGGTCGAAAAGCTCCACCGGCCGGCGCCTTCGACATCGCCACTGGCCTCCCCCTCCAGCGCGACCAACGGGTCGACGCGCGTCACCCGCATATCGAACACGAGGCGATAGGGCAACCAGCCTTTCCACGTATAGCGTTGAACGACGCCCACGCCCTGATCGGAACCTGCCTGCAACTGGTCCACGCGCTCGACGTTATGCCACCACTCGGGCCAGCGCGCCGAATCCTGGATTGCCGCCCACACGTCCTGCACTGGCGCATCGATGCGCCAGATGGTGGAAAAGCGGTATTCGACCGTCCGCAAGCTGCCTCCGTTCTTAGTATTCTTCTAGAGATTTTGTCAGATGCTCACTGCACTTGCCATTACCGACGAAACAGCGCCGCGTTTCCCGCTCTCGGGATCTCGCCTGGCGTTAGGGTTCCAGAAACGTATGAGATGAGCGTCGGCCGGAAGCGGACAAACCCGACCGACGCTCTATGGCACACATGATATACGGGGCCTTTTGTCAATCCGTCGTCCCCGCATAGGCGGCTTTCAGCGTGGCGATGTCGAACTTCACCATTTTTAACATGGCGTCGGCAGCACGCGTGGCCTTGGCGGGATCGGGGTCAGCCATCATGTCGAGGATATCGGTCGGAACGATCTGCCACGAGACGCCGAAGCGGTCTTTCAGCCAGCCGCACTCCTCGGGTGCGCCGCCGCCCTCGAGAAGAGCGTTCCAATAGCGGTCAAGTTCTGCCTGGTCGGCACAGTTGACCATCAAGGATATCGAGTGGTTGAACGCGTCGAGTCGCCCCGCGCTCATGGCGATGAAAGGCTGCCCAAAGAGAACAAACTCGACAACCTTCGTGGAACCGGCGCTCGGCACCGCGGTGACCCGAGTGACGCGCGAGTCTGGAAAAATACTCGCATAGAAAGCAGCGGCCTCCTCAGCTTCCGCGGAATACCAAAGAAAAGGCGTGATCTTTTGAATCGTCATGGCAAATCTCCTGTCAGTGGTGGCTGAATGCGGAGGCAAGCCGCATGCTGCCATTGAGACGACGAAGGAAGACCATCAAAATTGACACGGCGGGAAGAAAAAGTTCACTTTTTTATTAGCTTCAGCCATGCGGGTATGACCCCGGTTGAGCAGTTGTTCGTGGCCGCACTCGGCCTCATATGCCGACTCCCGCCGTCTGTCGTCCGATATGACTTATGCTAAGATAAAAGTTCGTACACGAACTAACTTCCAACAAAAAAGCGCCGAACTCTGGAGCGCAACAGGCGAGGTTGAAACATGGATCATCGGCTCGTATATCTGCTCAATGTGGGCCAAAAGCGCCTGAATCGATGGTCGCAGACTCGCACAGCCGCAGGTGGCGTCACCGCAGCGCAGGCGGGACTGCTTTTCTTTCTCGGGAAAAACGACGGCGCCCTCACAAGCGAGGCGGCCGCGGCACTCGATCTCAAGGCGCCGGGAATGAGCGGGTTGGTCGATAGAGTTGAGCGGGCCGGTCTTGTGGAACGCCATTCGGACGAACTCGATCGACGCGCGTCGCGGCTTTGGCTGACCGCCGCAGGACGCGCCGCACTCAAGCGGTCGAAGTCGGGTCTTGCTGAGTTGAATGCACGATTGACGGAGGGATTTACGTCGTCAGAGATCGACGTGGTTGCGCGCTGGCTGACGAGTTTGCAGGACAAGTTTCCCGACGTCGACGAGGAAGCGGCATAGGGTGACACTGAACGCGGCGGCACAGCCGTGCCGCCGTCTTGCTCGGCGGTGTACGCCACTCACTTCATCGCGGAATCTTCGTGAAGTCTGGCCGGCGCTTTTCGGCAAACGCCAGGAATGCTTCTTTCGCCTCAGCACTTGCGAGCCGCTCCACGAATATCGTGGTTTCCCGATCCATCTGGGCCGTCAGTCGCTCTGCGTCCCGCATGAGCCGTTTCGTTGCCGTCAGAGATCCGTAGGGCCTGGTGGCAATTTTCTCGGCAATCCGGCGTGCTTCTGTACGCAGTTTCGCAATGGGGACGAGCCGATTTGCAATACCCCAGGCAACGGCGGAATCAGCCGAAACCGGGTCGCCGAGCGCGAACATTTCGAATGCCCTGACGTGCCCAATCTGTAGCGGCATAAGGTAGCTCGAGGCGGCCTCGGGAACCAAGGCCAGATTCACGAAGGGGGTCATCAATTGCGCCTCTTCGGACAAAAGCACGTAGTCGCAATGGAGCAACATCGTCGTACCGATTCCGACCGCCTTGCCCTGAACAGCGGCCACGATAGGCACTGTCGCGTTAGCCAGGTCGCGAAGAAAGCGGACCACCTGACGTTCCTGTGGACCGTTGCCCGCAGCCTGCATGGCGAATTCCGAGAGATCGTTACCGGCTGTGAACATGTCCCCATCTGACTGAATCAATAATGCGCGAACGTCCTCATCGACATTGGCCCGCTCGACTGCATCCGCAAGCGCGCCATACATCACGTTTGTAATGGCGTTCATTTTTCCTGGTCGCGAGATCGTTACGACCAGCACGCCATTTGCAAGTTCTACATTCACTTCCGCATTCATTGCTTCGTCTCCAAAGATTTGCTCCGGCTATCTACGGGTATGCACGCCTGGGCACATTGGAACGTGTCTAAACGTTCGCATGCGAAGTATATAACATTCGCATGCGAAGTAAACGTCTTTGTCATCGACTGGACATGCGTACAGGAAGCCTCAGCGACGCGCAGGTTGCGCCGAATGCTGCGCTGTTGGTCGCCCGCTCTCCGCCGCTCAATGCGAATGGCGCGGCACTTCCGCGCCCCGGCAGCCCACCAGAAAGTCGAAGTCACATCCCTGATCGGCCTGCAACACGTGCTGAACGTACAGATGCCGGTAGCCGCTCGCGTCGGCGGGATCGTCCTGGCGTGCTTGAGTCCATGCGGCGAGACGCGTGACGAGTTCGGCATCGCTGACGTCGAGATGCAGGCGTCCGGCATCGCAGTCCACTTCGATCCAGTCGCCGTCCTGGACCACCGCAAGCGGGCCGCCCGCGCGAGCCTCGGGCGCTACGTGCAGCACCACCGTTCCGTACGCGGTGCCGCTCATCCGCGCATCGGATATCCGCACCATGTCCGTCACGCCTTGAGCCAGCAGTTTTGGGGGCAGGCCCATGTTGCCGACTTCGGCCATGCCCGGATAGCCCTTGGGTCCACAATTCTTCAAGACCAGCACCGAATCCGCGGTCACGTCCAGGTCGGGTGCACCGATGCGTGCCTTGTAGTCTTCGAAGCTTTCAAAAACCACCGCCCGTCCACGATGTCTGAGGAGCGCGGGTGTGGACGCGGAAGGTTTGAGCACCGCCCCGTTGGGCGCAAGGTTGCCGCGCAGTACGTATAAGCCGCCGTCCGGAAAAATCGGCTTATCGAGCGTGCGGATGACTTCCTCGTTGTAAAGCGGGGCATCCTTGCAGTTGTCCCACAGCGACTGACCATTCGCAGTCAACGCACCCGGATGCAGCAGCAGGCCGCCTTCGCCGAGCCGGCGCAAGACCGCAGGCAGGCCACCTGCGTAATAAAACTCTTCCATCAGGTAGCGGCCCGACGGCTGCAGGTCGACTACCGTCGGGGTACCGCGTCCAATCCGCGTCCAGTCGTCGAGTTCAAGGCTCACGCCGATACGTCCGGCAATAGCCTTCAGATGAATCGCCGCATTCGTCGAGCCGCCGATCGCTGCATTGACGCGAATCGCATTTTCGAATGCTTCACGCGTGAGCAGTGCCGACAGACGTAGATCCTCCAGCGCCATCTGCACGATGCGCATGCCCGACATATGGGCCAGCACATAGCGGCGCGCGTCCACCGCGGGAATCGCCGCATTGTGAGGCAGCGTGACGCCGAGCGCTTCCGCCATGCAGGCCATCGTCGATGCGGTGCCCATCGTATTGCAGGTACCCGCCGAGCGTGACATCCCGGCTTCGGCGGACATGAAGTCGTGCAGCGAGATTTTGCCCGCCTTCACCTGCTCGCTCAGTTGCCAGACGATCGTGCCCGAACCGATATCGCGGCCTTGATGCTTGCCGTTGAGCATCGGACCACCGGTGACGAGGATCGCCGGCACGTCGCAGCTTGCCGCGCCCATCAGAAGCGCGGGGGTCGTCTTGTCGCAACCGGCCAGCAGCACGACGGCGTCGATCGGATTGCCGCGAATCGACTCCTCGACATCCATGCTCGCAAGATTGCGTGTGAGCATCGCCGTGGGTCGCAAGTTCGACTCGCCGTTGGAAAACACCGGGAATTCCACCGGGAAACCGCCCGCTTCCAGCACGCCGCGTTTCACGTGTTCAGCAAGCTTTCGAAAATGGGCATTGCACGGGGTCAACTCGGACCACGTGTTGCAGATCCCAATAATTGGTTTACCGTGAAATTCGTGATCGGGAATGCCCTGGTTTTTCATCCAGCTTCGATACATGAAACCGTTCTTGTCGGCCGACCCGAACCATTGGGCAGAGCGTAGCGGGCGCTTTCCGTTCTTCATGTCCCTCTCCTTCCAGGTGCCAACTCGATAGTAATACTATTAAATCGGTGTATCGTGCACATCATTCCGGCGACACCAGACCAGGTCCGTCATCGTGTTGCGCCGCACCCCGAGCTGCAAATGAAAAAGGCAAAAGCTGCGCGACAGTAATTAATTAGTCAGACTAGTTAAGGGTATACATCGATTAGTGGGCAAAAGTGCGTGATATAGCATTTTCTGAGGGGTAGTCATGCGTACGCGCGTGCACGTGGGCGTTCCGAAAGGAGTGGTGCCCGGCTCCGGTGCCTGTCTTGCCGGAGCTTTTCCTGCTTGCGCCGTTATAAACAGTGAAGTGTTCAACAACTGAGAGACGGGAGACTGAGATGGCGCAAGAAAAGGAAGACAAGGACGAAGTGCAAGGCATGCGTCGGGGATTGCTGCAGGGCGCAGGCCTGTCCGCAGCACTGGCGCTAATGGGTGGAATGGGTGGAATGATCTCGCAGGCCCAGGCGGCGGAAGCAGGTTCGTTCCCGGCGCACAAACGGTGGAGAATCGTATTCGTCAACCATGTCACGACGAATCCGTTCTTCGTGCCGACGCAATACGGCATTCAGGACGCGACCGCTTTGCTGGGCATGGACTATCAATGGACCGGCTCGGCCAATGCCGACATCGCCGAAATGGTGAATGCGGTCAACGCGGCGATCGCCTCGAAAGCCGACGCGATCGCAGTACCGATCGTCGACCCCAAGGCGTTCGACAAACCCATCCAGGCCGCGCTCGACGCCGGCATTCCCGTGTTCGCCTATAACGCCGACGCGCCTTCGGATTCCACGAATCCGCGCCTTGCGTATATCGGCCAGGATCTTTATCTGTCCGGTTATCAGATGGGCGAGCGGATTGTGAGCCTAATCGATAGCGGCCTCGTCGCGCTCTTTATTGCCACGCCCGGCCAGCTCAACATTCAGCCCCGCCTCGATGGCGCGGTGGCTGCAATCAAGAAATCGGGCAAGAAGATCGACGTGCAGACCATCGCAACCGGCGCGACCGTCAACGAAGAACTCTCGAAGATCAAATCGTTCTATCTCGGCCACCAGGATCTCAAAGGCATGTTCGCGGTCGACGCGGGCAGCACCCAGGGCGTCGCCGTGGTCATGAAGGAATCCAACCTGCCGTCCAAAGGCGTTCACGGCGGCGGCTTTGATCTCTTGCCGCGCACGGTCGATCTGATTCACGAAGGCTTCCTCGACTTCACGATCGACCAGCAGCCGTACGTGCAGGGTTTCTATACCGTGGTCGAGGCGTTCACCTTCCTCGCCTCCGGCGGGCTCGTCGGACCGGCCAATGTCAACACGGGTCTGAAGTTCGTCACCAAGGGTACGGTGGATCCGTACCTGAACACATCGACGCGCTATGAAGGCAAGAGCACGAAAGCCCAGATCGTGCCACGCACCGGTGCGATCAAAGGGTGACGTCTTCTGTGACGGACGCCCAGAAAGCCGCCCAACGTCCGAGGCGCCGGTCAGGCGCGCTCGGGCGTTCCAGCGAGATCCGCATCTTTGCGGTGGCGCTCATCCTCTGCATCTACTTCGAGACGGTCAACCATGACTTTCTGCTGACCAGCGCGAGTCTGCAGAATCTCTCGCAGTTCATCGCGCCAGTCGCGATCATTGCCTTTGGCGAAATCATGCTGATGATCGGCGGGGAGATCGATCTCTCCGCCGGGATGGTCTTTGCGTTTGCGCCTTTCATCATGCACTTCGCCATCGAGGCGGGCTTGCCGCCGTGGCTCGGAATGCTCACCGGCGTGGTTGCCGCGGGCCTCGTCGGTCTGATCAACGGCGCCGTGACGGTGTACCTGCGCATCCCCTCGTTCGTGACGACGCTCGGCACGTTGTTCTTCGTGAACGGCCTCACGTTGACGATTTCACGAGGCACGCCGGTTTCGCCGCCGGAAAACTCAGCGTTTGCGGCATTCATGGGCGGATGGGGGTACAGCGAAATCATCTGGACGCTTGTCATTGCCGCCATCATGCATGTACTGCTACGTCACACACGTTGGGGTTTGCATACGATCGCCTCGGGCGCGAATCCATTGGGTGCGAGCGAGGCGGGGATACAGGTCAGACGGCTGAAGCTCGGCAACTTCATTCTTGCCGCGTTCCTCGCCGGCCTGACCGGGATCCTCGAGGGTTTCCGCATCACGTCGATCGATCCGCAAGCGGGCGGCAACCAGATCATGTTTCTTGCCGTCGCCGCAGCGGTGATTGGCGGCACGCCGCTCGCCGGCGGATCGGGCACGATCATCGGCGGGCTGATCGGCGCGGCGGTGCTTGGCATTCTCAACGACGGCTTCACGCTGATCGGCATCAACGCCTTCACCTTCAACATGATTCTCGGCGCGGCGATTCTCGGGGCCATGATCTTCAACATTCACGTGGTTCGTCTCGCACGCAAAGGGGAGCTGTAATGTCCGAAGTGCTGGAGGCGCTGCGCGGTGAAGACATTGTCAAGCGCTTCGGCGCGGTCACCGCACTCGATGGCGTGACGCTCACGCTAAGACAGGGCGAGATTCTCGGCGTACTCGGCGACAACGGCGCAGGCAAATCGACGCTGATCAAGATTCTGACCGGCTTTCATCAGCAGACAAGCGGCAAGCTTTTTGTCGGCGGCGAGGAAACCATGCTTCGGTCGGTCGATCACGCCCGTTCGCTCGGCATTGAATGTGTCTATCAGGATCTGGCGCTCGCCAATTCCCTGAGCATCTATCACAACATGTTCCTGAATCGGGAGATCATCCGTCGAGGGCCGTTTCGCCTGCTGAACAATCGCGCAATGCGTGAGCGCGCGGCGGAGTGTCTCGAAGAAATCGGCGTGCACGTGCCCTCGGTCGACCTGCCGGTCGAGCAGCTTTCGGGCGGGCAGCGACAGGCTATCGCGGTCGCTCGCGCGGTCAATTCGAATGCAAAGATACTGCTGCTCGACGAACCGCTGGCCGCGATGGGCGCCCGCGAGGCTGGACTGATCATCGACCTGATCCTTCGGCTGAAGGCGAAAGGGGGCCTGTCTATCGTCATGATCATGCACAACTATGCGCAGACGCTCGACATCGCGGATCGCGTGATGCTCATGCAACGCGGACGGGTGACCTACCAGCGGGAGGCAGCCAGCACGTCGGTCGAGGAGCTCATGGAGATCGTGCGACGCGAATATCGGGCAATGCGGACAACGACGCATTGATACGCAGCGGCAAGTCTTGCCTCTCGGGTCACTCGCAGTGGCAGCACAGCGACTGCACCTTCAAGCGTCGAAGCCAAACAAGTTGCGAGGCGTAGCCCACAAGACACGCCGGCGTGCGTCCGGATCGGGAATCAGACGCTGGACCAACGTCAGCAAGGGCGCATAGTCCATTCGCACCGGCGAGCGCAGGAACGGCCAATCCGAACCCCACACACAGCGATCCGGCCCGAACGTGCGAAGAATCTGCCGGGCGAAAATCTGCGCGTCTTCGTACGGATATTCGAGCTGCGAAAACTTTTGCAAGCCGGAAAGCTTGACGACCGTGCGCGCGGTGTCGGCAAGACGCAGGAGCGCCTGGAAGCCGGGCTGATTCAAGCCGGCCGCGACATCGGGTCGACCGCAGTGGTCGATCAGCACCCGCGTCGCAGTCCGCCCGATCAGCGGCTCAAGCGCAACCAACTGATCGCCCGTAACCTGTATCTGCGCGAACATATCGAGGTCGGCCAGCGTATTGAAAAGCGCGTCGGCGTCGCTGAGCGCTTCGACACCCTCCATCGCCGGATTGAAGGCGACGCCGACCACGCCCGCGCGCTTCATCTCCAGCAACGCTTCCGGGCTCACCCCGTTGTCCACCACGGCGATGCCTTTGAAGCGATCGCCATAGCATGCAATGGCATCGAGCATGCAGCGATTGTCGGTGCGATAGCCGCTCGTCGGCCCGACCAGCAACGCATGTCGCACGCCACATGCGTCCATGACGTGGACAAACTGCGCAGCGGTGCCGATCTCCTGCATCGATGGCCGGTACGCGGTGTCCGCGCGATAAGGAAAGCGTGCGGGATCGAAAATATGGTTGTGACAGTCGATCTTCTCTTCATCGAAGATATTCATTGCGGCGACTCTCCGAGAGATTCGTGTCGGCGGCGTGCCACTTCAAGCATAGCGCGCGTGCTTCGGTACGCAAGTTCGAGCCGGTCCTTCGCAGGCAGCGACGGCACCGGCATCTCCACGCCCAAGGCCGTGCCGGCAGGCAGCGCGTCCAGCAAGTCGATGAGCGGCAACACCCCTTCGCCCGGCGGCAAACGGCCAGTGCGCGCTTCGAGGATCGTCGCATCGTCACCGACCGGCGCGTGCTGCGACGCGTCGCAAAGCTGCACGGTGCGCACCATCCCCACCGGTAACGCCCGAACGTCGGCCGGACTACCGCCCGAGCGCGCGAGATGCAACGCGTCGACGAGAATCGCGAGGTTGGCGCTGTCCACGCGCTCGACCATCGACCGGGCCTGCTTCAGCGTGCCGACATGGCGCCAGCGCATGAACTCCAGATCGACACGTAAGCCATATTGCGCGGCCAGTTCGCACACGGCCGCGAGGTTGGCGGCAAGCCGCCCGGCGTCGGGATCGTCGCCCGAGACTGTCACGCAACGGGCGCCCAGATCGGCCGCCGCGTCGAACATCGGCGCATAGGACGCGACGTCGATATCGGGCAGCATCGGAATGAACTCGACGTCGTGCACCGTCATGCCCTCGTCGGCAAGCACGCGCCGCAGTACGCGATGCGCTTCGCTGCCCACGATGGACGGGTACGCGATCGCATCCGCGGAGGTCGGGTTCAGCCTCAGCCCCACCGCATCGAACCCCGCGCGCGCCGCTTGCGTGACCCATTCCAGCGGTGTCAGCTCCAGCGCGGTGAGATGCGCGACCGCAAGCTTCGGCGCTTCTGTAAGCGCGCTCAATATGTGGCCCTCCCGCCGGTCAGATCGAACGTGAAGCCGCTCGTAAAGCTGCATTCGGGACTCGCGATCCAGCTAACCATCGCACCGACTTCCTCGATCTGCAGAAAGCGGCCCATCGGAATCTTGGCCTTGCTCGCCTCGATATGCGCGTCGGACATCTCGCTGAACAGTTCGGTTTCGACCATTGCCGGCGCGACGCAGTTGATGAGCACGTTGTCCTTCGCCAGTTCCTTCGCTGCGGCCTTGGTGAACGCGATGACACCCGCCTTCGCCGCCGAGTACCCCGAGATGAACTGAACGCCTTCCTTGCCCGCAATCGACGCCACGTTGACGATGCGGCCGCCGCCGCGCGCGCGCATATGCGGAATGGCGACGCGGCAGCAGTAAAACACGCTGTTCAGATCCACGGCGATCACACGTTGCCATGCGTCCACCGGATATTCCCAGCACGGCGCCACCGGTCCATTGATCCCCGCGTTGTTCACGAGAATATCCACTTGTCCGAGATTTTCGAGCGTGGCCGCGAAGGCCTGTTCGACCGAGTTCATGGAAGCGACGTCCACCTGCTGAACGTGGTCGGGCGCGAAGCCCAGACGTTGCGCGCCGCAGTCGTCCACGTTCAGGTCCCACACCGCCACGCGTGCGCCGTCCGCTTTCAGCTTTTGCGCGATGCCCAGGCCGATGCCACGCGCGGCGCCCGTGACGATGGCCACTTTCCCGTCGAGAGAGCGAGTCATATTCAATTTATTCCTTTGCTTGAAGAATGTCGTTTTGCAGTTCGATGCGCCTGATATCGCCAACGACGAAGATGTATGAAAGCGCGCCGACCAGCGTGACCGCCGAGATGAAGGCCAACGCATAGACGAACGAGCCCGTCGCGTTGACGATCAGGCCGATCACCAGCGGCGTGACGATCCCCGCTGCATTGGCGAACAGATTGAAGATGCCGCCGCTCAAACCGAGCAGACCCTTTGGTGCGATGTCCGAGACGATCATCCATGCAAGCGCCGACATCCCTTGAGCAAAGTACGCAATGCAAAGAATCGCGATGACGGTTGCAGTGGACTCGACATAGTTCGCAAGGACAATGCTCGACGCAGCGAGCAGGCCCACGATCACCGGCAGCTTGCGCGACCAGTTCAGGGAGATGCCCCGGCGCAGCATGGCGTCGGAGATCCAGCCTCCCGCGAGCGTACCCACGGACGCGGCGATGAACGGCAGCACCGCGATCAGCCCGACCTTCAGCCACGGCATGTGACGCTCGGTGACGAGGTAAGTCGGGAACCACGTCAGAAAGAACACGTTGGTCGAATTGCAGGCGAACTGGCCGAGACAGATGCCGAGCATGCTGCGCCGCTTGAGAAGCGCGCCGATGTCGGACCAGCGAAAGTGCGTGGCCTGCTGGCTTCCGTCGACCACGCCGCCGCCATCCGCGATGTAATCGAGTTCGGCGCGATTCGCGCGCTTCGACTGATGCGGCTCGTGAAAGCGCATGAGCCAGATGCCGCCGAACACGACCCCGACCGTGCCGACGATGCCGAACAACGCACGCCATCCATAGCGTTGTTCCAGCCAGAACAGGAACGGGCTCAGGAAAGCGAGGCCGACGTATTCCGCGAACGTGTAGATGCCGGTTGCGCGGGCGCGCTCGCTCTGTGGAAACCAGATCGCGACCACGCGGCTGTTAGTCGGAAAACAGGGTGCCTCGGCAATGCCGATCAGCAAACGCATGATCAGCAGCGAGACGAAACCTGTCGCCAGCCCCTGCAATCCCGTGAAAAGAGACCACAGCGTGAGTGCGAAGAAATACGTCCAGCGGGTTCCGACGCGGTCCAGCATCACGCCGCCGGGAATCTGCGAAGCCGTGTACGTCCACGAAAACGCTGAGAAGATCACGCCCATCAGCGCGGGATTCAAGCCGAGTTCGTGACTCATGCTCGGTGCGGCAATGCCGGCGACGCTGCGATCCAGATAGTTGATCATCGTGCCGACCGCCAGCAGCGCGAGTATGCCGAAGCGGGCGCGGGTCCGCCGCGCGGTCGTGGCAACGTCGATTGCCGCGACTCCAGACTGAGTTGCCTGATTCATCTTGTCTCCATCCTGTCTGCTCTTTGTCTCGAGTGCACTATGCAACGCGGGAGACGGGCTCCCGTTGAGCAGATACTAGATAGTTGCCGCAAGCTTGTCGTATGCCGAGTTTCAGCTACCCTATAACTTTTGGTTAATATCCCCGGATACGCGTTCTGGAGGATGCATGCGGTTCAAGCTCAGGCAGATGGAAGTGTTTCGTGCGGTCATGCTGACCGGCTCGATCAACGCAGCGGCGAAGATGCTCTACGTGTCCCAACCGGCTGTCAGCAAGCTCATCTCCCACACTGAGACCACCTTGGGGCTGCGCCTCTTTGAACGCACGAAAGGCCGGCTGATACCGACAGCGGAAGCGCAGGCGCTATTCAGGGAGGTGGAGCAGGTCTATCAGGCGGCGCTGAGCGTCGATGAATTCGCGCGGGCGCTGGCGCTTGGGCCGGCGAGCCTGTTGCGGGTGTCGTGCAGTCCGTCGTTGGCGACGTCGATCGTCGCGCCTGCCATCGTCGAGTTGAAACGGCAGTTGCCGGCGCTCAGCGTGGATTGGCACACCACGCTGATGGCCGACATGCCGCTCGAAGTCTTGAGCAAGGCCGTCGACGTGGCGGTCACATCGATGCCGATCGAACACGAACACCTCGACGTGGTGCCGTTCATGCGCGGCAGGATGGTCTGCGTCGTGCCGCCGCTTCATCGTCTGGCCGCGCCCGAGCCGATTGCGCTGGCCGAGCTGATTGGCGAACCCATGATTCTCTTCAGGCGCGACATTCCGTTCGGCACGATGATCGCGCGCGCATGCCAGCAAGCCAATGTCGAACTGCAATCCGTGGTGGACGTCACGCGCGCGGACCAGGCGCTGGCACTGGTGAAAGGCGGACTCGGGCTCGCTATCGTCGACGAGTTCGCCGCCGAAGGTCAGGGCTTTATCGTCCGTCCGCTGATCGAGGAACTCGAACTCGTCTCCACCTTTGTCTATTCGAAGTTCTCTCCGCCTTCCCGCAACACGGCGTTGCTGATGCATGCGGTCTACAAGCAGGCGCAACGCATCGACCGGCAGATTGCGGGTGCGTCGCTGCCGGACTAGAGCAAACCCGCGAGATGCAGCACGACGAACGACCCGGCGCCGCCCGCTATCAACACCAACGCGTTGATTCGGGTCGTCATCACCAGCACGGTCGCGATTGCCGCGGTAAGCCACGCTATCCAGCCGCCATCGAGTTGTTTCATCAACACGTAGACGGCGGCCAGAATAAGACCGGCGGCGACGGGCCGCAGACCTGCCTGCAACGCGTTCAGCCAGCGGGCGCCTTCATGTCTGTTCCACACGTGCACGACACCGCACATCAGGAACGCCGTTGGCCCGAACAAAGCCAGCGTCGCCACGAGCGCTCCGCCAAAGCCGCCCACCTGCCAGCCGATCAATGTCGCCAGCAGCGACCCCGGACCCGGCGCGAGCCGCGCAATCGCGAAGTCGCTCAGGAATTGGGCGTGCGTCATCCAATGATGCACGTCGACGACTTGCCGTTGGACCTCGGCAATGATCCCTTGCCCGCCGCCGACCGTCACGATCGAAAGCGGTGCAAAAACCGAAAACAGTGCGATGAGATTTCTGGACACGTGAGGTAGCTTTCTGAAAGTTGCCCGACTGTCGTTATTGCTGCCGCGGCGAACGGACGTATTCGTAGCCGACGCTCAGGACGCCGGCTATCAACACTGTCCACACGAGCGACGCCCTGAATAACGCCACCGCCACGAAGGTCGCGATCAGCATGAGGTACGAAAAAAGCCGCCGCGGCAGCCTGCGCGCGGCGGTGATCGCCATCGCCGCGGATAGGCCGATTGCACCTGCCGCCGCACCCGCCAGCGCGGTATGCGTGAGTGGCAGATAGGCGATGGCCGAAAAGAATGCGCCGAGCAGCACGATCAGGACGGCAGGCGGGAAGATGATTCCGCAAAATCCGGCCAGCGCGCCGCGCCAGCCAAGCAAACGATAACCGATCCAGATGGCCAGATTCTTGATGTTGACGCCCGGCAGCGCCTGCGACAACGCCAGTCCGTTGAGGAACTCGTCCTCGCTCAGCCAGCGCCGGTCGTGCACGAACTCGCGCAGAAACCAGCCACTCAATCCCCCGCCAAAACTCGTGAGACCGATGCGGGAAAAAATAAGGAACAGCCCTAGCGCGGTCACCTCGCCCGGCGCACGTCCGCCGCCTTGCCCGATGGCTTCGCGCGTCGATGCCGGGTCGAAAACTTCTTGCCCGTTGGTGCCTTTGACCAATGCTCCCTCCTTACGAACTGTGTGGCAAAGCCGATGAATCCCGGCGCTTCGTTGGCGTCGTTGCGGCCACAACGACGCTGTTACCCCGGTTTGCCCCGAGTGCTAAATGATAGCTGCAATAAGCCGGCCTATTTCACTCATCATGCAACAACGCCAAAGCTTCGCCGCCTGCGCGTCAATGCATACAGTCTCCTTGACACCCGTTCAGGACGGTATTTAATTCCACTATCTGCCGGCCGGGTCACAAAGTAGAAGTACATTACCTGCTGTTGCCGGAGATCCAATTTCGCACCGTGCGTGATTTTCACTTCATGCGGCGCTGTCGTTCGCCTGAGCGCCGGACCTTCTGATGCTGCAATCTCGCCGTGACGGGATGCATCCGCTGCGAATCGAGCCGCTTACCGTGCAGTCAACGCTGGAGACATGCCATGAGCCCGACCATCGATCGACAGTGGAAACGTTGGGCCGCAATCGCGAGTGCCATTCTGCTGGTGTCGTGCGGCGATTCGATCAATTCGAATCCGACCGTCCCCGATTCGATCATGCAGGTGATGCAAAAGCCGATCTACAAGAGCGCGACCTGGTCGATGCGAGTGGTCGACCTCGACTCGGGCGATGTGATCTACGACGTGAACTCGAGCGCACAAATGCTGATCGGTTCGGTGCGCAAGCTCTTTTCGGTCGGCTCCGCGTTGAATCAACTGGGTGCGCAGCATCAATTCGTCACGCCGGTCTACCGGCAGGGTACGGTCAATGCTAGCGGCACCCTCACCGGCAATCTGATTCTGCTGGCAAGCGGCGATCTGACAATGGGCGGCCGAGCCAACCCGGACGGCACGATCGCCATCACGAACTTCGATCACAACGAGGCCGACTCGTTGGGCAACGCGATACTCGCCACGCCCGATCCGCTCGCCGGCTTCAATTCCCTCGCGGCGCAGGTCGCGGCTGCGGGCATCAAAACGATCAACGGCGATGTCGTGATCGACGACCGGCTTTTCGAGCCTTTCAACTTCCGCGGTGAGTTCAATGTGCGGCCGATCTTCGTCAACGACGACGTCGTCGACGTCACCCTGAACCAGAGCGCCGAAGGCTCGGCCGTTCCATTCGACTGGCGGCCCAAAACGGCCGCGTTTAGCGTGCAATCCACGCTCGCGACGGGCAGCGCGACCTCGGGTCTGGATATCAAACTCGCACCGGAACCGCCGTTGTGCATCGGCTCATCGGGTTGTGTCGGCAACGTAACCGGGAACGTGCCGGCCGGGTTCGTGCCGCCACTGACGAACGCCTACCCGCTGATTCGCACGTTTCGCGTGACCGAGCCATCCAATTACGCCCGCACGGTCTTTATCGAAGCCCTGGCCCGCGCGGGTGTCACGGTCACGGCGACGCCCGTCGCCGCCAATCCGGTTCAGTTACTGCCCGCGCAAGGCTCGTATTCGAGCGCGACGCAGGTTGCGCAACTCACTTCGCAACCGTATGAGCAATACGTTAGATACGTCATGAAGGTCAGCTATAACATCGGCGCTGATACGAGCCTCATGCTGTTCGGTCTTGCGAACAACAACGCCAAGACGCTGACCGACGCGTTGGCGGCGGAACAGAGCGTGCTGACCACCACGTTCAAGATCCCGTCGAGCCAGTATCACTTCATCGACGGCAGCGGCGGCGGCGACTCGACTGCGAGCGGCACTGCCGTCATTGCCATGCTGAGAGGCATGAGCACGACGCCGGTTTTTTCGCCCTACTTCGACGCGTTGCCGGTGCTGGGCGTAGACGGATCGCTGGCCACCATCACCGCCTTCGAATCCGATGCGACGCTTGCAGGGGCGAAAGGCCAGGTGCACGCGAAGACCGGCACTTACGTCACGGAGAACCCAAACGCGCCGACGTCACCGTTCCTGAGAGGACAATCCCTCGCCGGCTATATCGATGCGAAAAGCGGCCACCGGATCGCCTTCGTGCTGACGGTGAACAACGTTCCTATTTCGGGCATCATCGACGTGCTATCGGTCTTCCAGGACGAAGGCACGATTTCGGCGATGCTCTGGAAACTGCAGTAACGCGGCGGCGCAGCCTGCCTGCGTTTCGTCAATACCGTGCGTAGACGATGCCGAGTATTTCTGCCTCGTCGTCGAATACATCGAGCGTATCGGTGAGCGCGGCCACCGGACCGGCGTTGTTGACGAACAGCGCGTAGGCGAGCCGCCGTCCGCTCTTTGCGTCGATATAGCCGGCCATGTTCATGGCGATCATCTGGCCGCCCGTGACGGTCGCGCCACTCTTCACGGCGATATGCTCCTTGCCCGGCACGTTTTTACCGATTGCGGCAAGCGAGCCATCGACACCGAGAATCGAGAGTGCGTTCCGATACACCGTGTAGTTCGGCCGGCGGCTCATTACGCTGAGCAGCGTCGCGGTGGTGCGTGCCGTCGCGCGGCTGTCGGGCGTGCCGCTGCCATTGGTCGGAAAATTGAAGCCCGCTCCATCGAGGCCCAGATCGCCGGTCAAGGATTGACGCTCGGTGGCCAGCGCGTCGCCGACGGTCCGCGCGCCTTTCGTCAAACCCTGGTACATCAGGCTCAGATTAGCGCCCGTATTCAGGCTGACCTTGAGGATCAGCTTCGCGAACTCCGAATACGGCAACGACGTAAAACTCGCGACCTGCGTCGCGCTCGTATACGTTTGCGGCGCGGGCAATTTGTCTGAAGCATTTGGCTGGACAGCGGGCGCCGACACCGTCACGCCGGCGCGTGCCAATGCGTCGATGAAGGCGGTCCGCGCAAAGGACGGCGGATCCTCGACACGCAGGTTGCTGACGTACAGGTCGTTGCCGATCAACGCTGCCTGATAGCCGGCAGGGATCGACGCCGGCGTGTTGAGGCTGGCTTCGCCGGAGATGGTTCCTTTGCAGCCGGGCGTGGCGAGACAACTGAGCGGCCCTTCGTCGAGCGCGTCGCCGGATGTCACGATGTCCGGTGCGCTGTTGGCCGCAGTCGTAATCGACGTTCCCTGCATGGTCATCGCGCTCGTGCGCGGCCGCCAGTCGAGCTGGCCAGGTTGCCCCGCGTTCGCACCCGGTGCGAGCGTCACATCGATCACGTTCTCGTTGATGAGAATCGGCGAAATGAGCACGTTGCCATTCGGCACGCGGAACGCGTCAAAGAGCCTGTCGTCGATGATCACGTCGCCGCTGATCGACGTGATGCCCGCCGCCCTGACCTGCGCGGCCAACTGGTTCACGGCCGTCAATGGATCTTCGGGTGTCAGGATCGCACCATTGAAGGCACGCGCCTCGTTATGATCGAAGTCGGTGAAATCGATCGTGCCGTCGGCCTTCATCCGGCCGCCGAAAGTCAGATCGCCGGATGCCTTGACGATGAGATCACCAGTCAGTTTGCCGGATGCGTCGATGGTGCCATTACGATAGACCGGCGTTTCAAAACGATAATCCGGACCGATGGCGTTGAGTGCCGTCCCCACCGAGAAGAGCTTGCGCACCGAGCCGGTCAATGACAACACGTCAGGCTGCAGCGAGTACAGCACTTCGCCGGTGCCCGCGTCCATGACGATCATCGACCATTGCGACTTCGCACTCGTATAGCGCGGCTTGTCCATGATCTGCGCAATAGGATCTTGCGAGAGTTCACTGCCGCAACCGGCGACGAACGAACTTGAGGCGATCAACGCCAGAACAGCCAGGAATTGCATGCGCATGGGAATTCCCGCCGATCGCCATGGGAGAGTTTCAGCATAGTATGCCGGCGGCAGGAATACAAAATGCTCTGCTGCAACGCGCGGATTTGTCTCGTACGAGAGGGTGATTGGCTGACGCTAGTTCGTCTTCGGACGATAACGCAGCGAATCGATAATCAGCGCCATCGCTCGCGAAGACTCGGATCGGCTGGCGTAATACGCGTGCAGGCCCGGAAATGTCGGACACCAGTCGTCGAGCACGCGAATGAGACGCCCCGCCGTAACGTGAGGTTGCGCCAGGTCGGACGGTATGTACGCAAGGCCGTAACCGGCCAATGCGGCATCGAGCATGTGATAGGTACCGTTGAACGAGAACTGGCCCTCCACACGAACCTGGATTTCTCGACTGCCCTTTTTCAGCTCCCACGCGTAAAACACTCCGAGTGTCGGCAAGCGCAGGTTGATGCAGTTGTGCGCCATCAGATCCTGTGGGTTCTTCGGCAACGGCTGCTTTTCCAGGTAGGCCGGCGTGCCGACGATCGACATCTTCATATCCGCGGCAACGCGCACCGCAATCATGTCCTTCGCGACCTGATCTCCGTTGCGAATGCCGATGTCGTAGCGGTCCGCCACGATGTCAGTTAAGCCGTAGTCCGTGATGATCTCGACCTTGATCTCCGGATATTTACGGAGCACCTTCGACAACCTGGGCCAGAGCACCGTGTTGGTCGCGTAATCGGTCGCGGTGATGCGAATCGTGCCGGCGGGTTTGTCGCGAAGCTCAGTGACGGCCGTCAGTTCGGTTTCGATCTCCTCGAAGCGCGGCGCTACCGTCCGCAGGATGCGCTCACCTGCCTCGGTCGGCGATACGCTGCGCGTGGTTCGCGTCAACAGCCGCAGGCCGAGCCTGGTTTCGAGCGCGCGGATCGTGTGGCTCAAAGCCGATTGCGATACACCGAGTTGGGCGGCCGCGCGAGTAAAGCTGCGTTCGCGCGCGACGGCGATGAAAGCGAGCAGATCGTTGAAATTTTCGCGTGGCATTGATGAACCGGCCTCATGGGTGATTGCGGAATTTAACCACTAGTTACACAGGTGTGCACTGGTTAAATTCGTCGGGTCAATGCCAGCTTTTATTTCACGTCGGTTGCGACGCGCCACCTGAACTAAAACTAGCCGCGTTTGCACAGGCATATAGGAATATTCATGAATGCATTTCATAACCTCTTGCGGTTTCATGGACTTAATCTCTAGACGGCGAATGCCTATCATCTGAACCTAGCCGCTGTTTATAGCGTGGTCCGGAAGAGTCGCAGACCGCAGGCGTAGCCTGCATGGAGAAAGCTAATGGATTATCGGTATTTGGGCCGTAGCGCTCTCAAGGTTTCACCCTTGTGTCTGGGCGCGATGATGTTCGGTGGTGAAACGGATGAAGCCACGTCGAAGCGCATCATCGATAAAGCGTTCGATCAGGGCGTCAACTTCATTGACACAGCGGATGTCTACCACGCTGGCCGTTCCGAGGAAATCGTCGGCCGTGCGATTGCCGAGCGCCGCGACAGCTGGGTGATCGCCACGAAGTTCGGCTACCCGACGACGCAGGGTCCGAACGAACAGGGCCAGTCGCGCAAGTGGATCATTCAGTCGGTGGAAGCCAGTCTCAAGCGCCTCGGCACGGACTATATCGACATCCTCTACTTTCACCGCGCACTGCTCGATGCACCGCTCGAAGAAGGTGTCCGTGCGATTGGCGACCTGATTCGCCAAGGAAAGGTTCGCTACTTCGGCTTGTCCAACTTCCGCGGCTGGCGCATTGCCGAGATTGTGCGTCTTGCCGACCAGCTCGGCATCGAGCGCCCAGTCGCCAGCGAGCCGCTCTACAACATGGTGGACCGCACTGCCGAAGTCGAGCAGTTGCCCGCAGCGGCGCACTATGGCATCGGCGTCGTGCCTTATAGCCCACTCGCCCGCGGCGTGCTGACCGGCAAATACACGTTGGATGGCGCGCCGCCGGCTGATTCGCGTGCAGGGCGCGGTGACAAGCGCATCCAGCAGACCGAATGGCGGCCTGAGTCGCTGGCGATCGCGCAGAAGGTTGCGGCGCACGCCGCGGCACGCGGTACCAATTCGATCGCCTTCGCATTGGCCTGGGTGCTTAAGAACAGAATCGTCAGCTCGACTATCGCCGGTCCTCGCACCGAGGCTCATTGGGACAGCTACGTTCAGGCGCTGAATGTGCAACTGGGAGCCGACGACGAAAAGTTTGTGGACAGCTTGGTGCCTCCCGGTCACGCATCGACGCCGGGCTATACGGATCCCGGATATCCGATTGAAGGTCGGCGAGCCTTCTGACGCATCAAGACGCAAGCTCTTCCATATGGCGAATGCCGTCGTTGACATCAAAAAACGAGCCTCCTAAGGATTCCCTGACCCAAAGTTCAGCATCGGCCACTCTTATTTTCTTGATCTCCTGACAGCACCGCGAAAACTGGCCGCATACGATGAACGCACGCCGATCGTCCTTCATCCGAGTGCTGCCATGGTTCCCTATCTGTCCGAAAGAGAAAACTCGATCGAGCACGTCAACGCAATGTGCTTGCATCTCTTCGACCGGTGGTGCGATACCAGAAGCGTCGTGCCGCTGACGTATCTGTTAAGAGGCTGGCCGATGATGAACAGCGACCCCGAGACCCTTCGTCGTCTCGGAACTGCGTTACGGGAGCTCAGACGGCAACATCTGCACGACTCCAACGATGCCGCCTTTCAGGAAGTCTGCGAGCTATCGGATTGTGTCGAGGATCTGCTGATCCTGTCGTCCCTGCCAACGTGGCTGACGAGCGGCTGGTAGCGCGAACGGCGACGTGGAGGACAGCGTGCATTTCAACGAGATCAGTGACGAAGAGTGGCTGCTGCTTGCGCCCATCCTGGCGGATCCCCCGATTGTTCACCGGCAGCGCGGCCGGCCGCGCGCGGCGGTTCGTGTCGTGGCGAATGCCGTGCTGTGGGTACTGACAACCGGCGATTCCTGGTCAATGTTGCCGAGCCACTATCCTTCGGCGCCGACGTGCCGGCACCGCTTCGAGGCGTGGCGTTCGAGCGGCGCTCTCGCGGAGATGTACCAGATTCTTTCAAGCACCGGACGCAAGTTTCGGTGCGGTCCGCAACTGACACTGGAACGCCGCGACGCCCTGACGCGCGGCATCGACCGCCAGACTCGGGACGCAGGTTTTCGCCGGGTGTTCTGGCGAGATCAGGCGTCGTGGCAAACATCGCGCGAGACATGGCAGTCAGGCGAAACGGCGGACACATTCAGGGATATCGCGCGGCAACTCCCCAATCCCGACAATTCCGCGCATGCCGTACCCGAGCGCGTCGAATCCCGCGCGCCGGTGACACCCTTACATTCGATTCATCGAACTGCCTCACCGTGGATGGGCCTCGCGTCGAAAGGCCAAACCGAATCCGACCCGCGCGGCCACGTCATCTACATTGCCGCCGACCGGCTGGCAAACACCCGCTTCCGAGGATGGGCCGAGATCGTGCGTGACGAAAGGCGAATCGCGCGTTCCGGGCTGATCGGTCCGAGCTTCAAGAACTGCGAGACGGCACAGCAATACGCGCTCGAATGGGCGCGGCGCTGGATCGACGAGGAAAGCAGTGAGGACAGCGACGCCGCCGAACTGGACTGCGGCGTCCCGCAACAAAAAGCCCGCTCCCGGTGAGCAACGCGTCGACGCGGCGGATGCCCCGGCGCGTCTGACGAGTCAATGCACCACGCCGAAGATCGCTTTGACGCCCTCTGCCGGCGTCAGACCCACATCGAAATAACCTTCCAGCCTCAAAGCGGTCGCGTCGTCGAGTATGAAAGGCGGCCTGATGAAGCCAGTCGCAAACGCATGGTCGTACCATTCGCTCAACCACGCGCGCAATTTCGTTTCGTGCCCCGACAGTGTCCTCAGGTTGTCTGCATTCATCGATGATCTCCTTTGTCCGGCCTCGTTCAGGTCACCCGACGAGCGGCTCGAAGCTCATTCTGCACAGGTTCTTTGCCGGCGGGAAGACGTGCCAGGTACCGTCGTCGTGCCGGAAGAAGAACAGCAGGATCGGACCATCGGGACGCCTGATTTCGACGCAAACCCGGCAAGTCAGACCGTCCTGCGAACCATGCAGCGTGAGCACACGGACCGGCAGCGTGCCTGCCGTTGCCAATAATTTCTCGCGCAGTCCGCGTAGTGAGCCTTTCGTCGCATCCACATCTGCCCCCGCACCTCAGGTTCCCATTTGACAATCGTGGGACAACGGCGGGGATTCTTCAGTCAGCAGCGCCGGATTGTTGATTCGGGAAACGCTGCTTCGAGCCTCAGGATTTCCCTAACGGCTCCGTCACTCGGTTACCAGACCGTGTCTGATCGCATATCGGATCAACTCGGCGTTGTTGTTCAGGCCGAGTTTTTGCATGAGACGCATCTTATGGGTGCTGATGGTCTTGGCGCTGAGCGAACACGTCTCGGCAATCTCGTTGATGCTTTGACCGGCGGCCAGCATCCGCAATACCTGAAATTCGCGGTCGGACAACACCTCGTGCGGTGGCGCGTCGCCGGAATGCGTTTCGAAGACCATCGCGTCGACCAGTTTCGGGTCGATGAACCGCCCGCCTCCCGCCAGTTTACGGATCGCCGCGAGCAGCACGTCGGGATCGCTGTCTTTCGTCACATAACCCGTCGCGCCGGCGCGCAACGCGCGCGACACGACCTGCGCCTCGTTGTGGATGCTGAGCACGAGAATCGGCAAAGGCGGCTGCTCGGCACGTACGCGCCGGATCAGATCGACTCCGCTGATGCCGGGCATCGTCATGTCCAGCAGCACGAGATCGAACCGCCTCGCGCGCAGCCGATCGAGCACTTCCGAACCCTGCGCGGCCTCGGCGGCGACGACGATATCCGTGGTCGTCGCGATAATCTGTTTCAGACCGCCACGCACCACGGCGTGGTCATCAGCAATCAGGACGTCGATCATTTTCTGCCCCGCCTGTAAGCGGAATGTGAATGGAGATGGCGGTGCCCATGCTCTGCGCACTGTCGATAGTCATCGCGCCGCCGATCAGGCGGGCGCGCTCCTGCATGCCGAGCAGTCCGTACGAATAACCCGTGCGCGCCATGTTGGGATCAAAACCGCAGCCGTCGTCACTCACGTGGAGTTCGAGCGCCGCCGCCGTGCTGGTCAGCGTCACGTCGGCCCGCGTCGCGTGCGCGTGGCGCCCGACATTGGTCAGCGAAGCCTGAACGATACGAAATACGGCTGTGGCACAAGCCTCCGGCAGCACCGGTTCGCCGCCGTTGATATGCAATTGGCAAGGAATGCCGTGGCGTCGCATGAAGTCCTCCACGAGCCACTCCAGCGCCGACACGACCCCGAAGTTCAGCGCCACCGGCCGCAAATGGTTCGCCACATTGCGGACCATCCAGATCGTCTTTTCGACGAGTTCCCGCATGTCCTCGGCTTTGCGCATGGCGTCCGGATCCTTGCCGAGGCGCATTTTCAGCAGCGAAACGTCCATCTTCAGGGCGGTCAGCAATTGGCCGAGTTCATCGTGAATCTCCATGGCGATACGCTTGCGCTCTTCCTCGCGAATCGCTTCCATATAGGCGGACAACTCGCGCAATTGATTGCGCGATTCGAACAACTCCTGCTCGATACGCTTGCGCGACGTAATATCGCTCAGACCCACGTAGATCGCCGGCGCGTCGCCGAACGTCGCCACGCGCGCGGTCGCCATGGCCCAGAACGCCGAGCCGTTCATGCGCCGCATCTGGACTTCGCTATTGTTGAAACTGCCCTCCGTGCGCAGATGCGACACGAGCCGGTCACGGTCGCCGGGATCCACATAGAAATCGACGATGTTGGTCAGCGTGCCGATGCCCGTATCGATACCGAACAGTTCTCGCAGCGGTTCATTCGCGTACAGGATCACGCCTTCGGGCATCGACGTGATGCACAGCGGAATCGGGCTGGTTTCGACAATCGTGCGAAAACGCGCTTCGCTCGCCTGCAATTTCGCCTCCGCCCGGCGGCGCTCGTCGACCTGAGCGGAAAGCCTCGCATTCGACTCCGCGAGTTGCCGCGTGCGCTGCTCGACCTGCTGCTCCAGTGCATCGCGTGCGCGCGACAATTCGGCCTCGGCCTGGTGGCGCACCGCCACCTCGTTCAGGAGTTGGCGGTTCTGCACGACAAGCTGCCGGTGCATCACGCGCAAGGCGAGATGGGTCTCGATGCGCGCCATCATTTCATTGACGCGGACGGGCTTCGCCACGTAGTCGACGCCGCCAGCCGAGAAACCCTCGACCATGTCTTCCGCGCCCGTCAACGACGTCATGAAAATCACCGCGATGTCGCGCGTGCGCGCGTCCGCCTTGAGTCGCCGGCAGGTCTCGAAGCCGTCGATGCCTGGCATCTTCACATCGAGCAGGATCAGGTCGGGCTGGGAAAACAGCGCACGTTCGAGCGCCTCTTCGCCGTCGAGCGCAACGAGTACCCGAAAGCCGCGGTCCGTCAAACTCTCCACGACCACGCCGAAATTCGCCGGCGTGTCGTCCGCAATGAGGATCGTCGGCCGTTCGCCAGCCTCCACGTTGGGCTCGTTCATGACTTGGGCTCGACATTCAGATGCCGCTCGACGAGATGGAGTATGGCTTTCGACTGATAGTCGCGAGCAAGCGCGCAGAGTTGCGCCGTGAACGAGCGATAACGCGAATCGCGGGCCGCCACGTTCTCGGCCCACGCGATGATTTCATGCATATCGCCGAGGCGGGCAAGATGATGCAGTTCTTCCATCTGTTGCCGAGGCACGGCCGCAAGACTGACTTCGGGTGTAGCGGTGCGAACCGACGGCGCCGGCGATGCATGGGTCCATTTCAGCCCGAGCAGCGTAGCGATCTGGGCCAGCAGCGCTTCGAGGTCGACCGGTTTGGACAGGAATGCGTTCACCCCCGCTTCAATGCTCATCGCCTTGTTGACTCCGGATGGGCTGGCGGACATGGCAACGATCGGAACATCGGCGAACGCCTGCAATTGGCGCAGGTTGCGTGTCATTTCGAAGCCGTCCATTTCGGGCATCACGATGTCCGTGAGAATCAGCGCCGGTCGCTCGCGCTGCGCCTTCTCGAGCCCGTCGCGACCGTTTTCCGCCTCGACGGTATCGAAGCCGAGACGGCCTAGCAGATCCACAACGATCGCGCGATTGACCTCGACGTCATCGACGACCAACACATTCCTGCGCGGCCCCTCATAACCCGTCACCGTGAACGGGAGCAGCGCAGGTCCCGTCGCCTTGCGCAACACCGGCGTCACGCTCGCCGCCGGCAGTTCAAACCGGAAAGTACTCCCTCGTCCGATTTCGCTTTCCACCTCGATCTCGCCACCCATCGCGCGCACGAACTCGCGGCTGATGGCCAGACCAAGGCCGGCGCCGCCTGCTCGCCGCTCGGCCGCGCCCAGTTGCTCGAACGGCTCGAAGATCGTATTCAACTGATCGTGACCAATGCCGATGCCCGTGTCGCGCACTTCGAAACGGACGCGGTTCGACTCGGACCTCGAGATATGCAAGCTGACGCAACCCGAATCGGTAAACTTCACGGCGTTGGCAAGCAGGTTGAGCATGACCTGCCGTAACCGTCGCTCATCGGCACGCACGCCGACGGGCGCATCCCCCGCGATTTCGCAGATGAAGTCGAGGCGCTTCTGCTCCGCTTTCACATCGATGATGTCGCGAATGACATCGACAAACCCTGCCAGCGGCACGTCACCGATTTCGACGCGCAGCTTGCCCGCTTCGATCCTCGCGAAATCGAGCGTGTCTTCGATCAACGTCAGCAGATGTTCGCCACTGTTGCGCATGGCCGCCACGCGTTCGCGCTGCCGCTCACTCAGCGTGGCATCGCGTTCGAGGATCTGGGCGTAGCCGAGAATGCCGTTCAGCGGCGTCCGCAGTTCATGACTCATATTCGCCAGGAATTCGCCTTTGGCCCGGTTAGCCGCTTCCGCCAGATTGCGTGCTTCGCGTTCAGCCGCCGTGTCCTGCTCGTCGCGATACGCGCAGTACAGCCGCGCGCCCATTGCATTGAATGCGGCCGCCACGCGGTCCAGTTCATCCGGATCGCGCCGTTTGCGTCGCTGAAGACTGAACGGCTGGGGCGGTTCACGAAAATCGTAATCCTCCACCGTGCGCGCGATGGCCGCGACGTGCCGCATCACAAGACGGGACAAGATGTAGACGATGAACAGCGAAACGAGAAAAGTGTTGGCGGCCTGAGTGACGAGAATCATCGCAGCGGTTCGCATCAGCTCATGGTAAAGGTCGAGCAGCGTCGCCTCGACGTACAGCTTGCCGATCTCGCGGTCCTTGCCCTGCACGTTATAGAGGAGCGGAAACTCGCGGGCAATCACGGGACCGGCTGAGCGCTGACCCGCGCTCAGGTAGGCCGATTGACCGTCTTTCCCCGCCTCGCGGATTTCCACGGCGCGAATGTCCGCGAGACGCAGAATGCCGTTCAACTCCAGTTGCAGTTGGGCGCCGTCGAGGCGCCAGAGCGCTTCCGCGAGACTGTCGCGACTGCTGCGATCAATGTCCACAAGGCGATTTTCAATCTGCTCTACGCCGCGGTAGTAGTCGCGGTAAAGCTGTAACCCGGTCAACAACACAGTGACTACGCAGCTGACGAGCAGCACCGTCACGAGAAGCCGCGACACAAGGCTACTCTTGAAGCCGCCGATCAAACTCCACCATGCATCGAACAGGTTGTGCTTCATACATCCCCGCGAGTGCTACGGTTCTTGTTTCGTCTATTCTGCACTCGTTGCCGCTGCGCGGCCCAGACCAATCGGCCGCCGCGTCGGCAGGGTGGCGATTTAATGTTTGCCTGCACCGGCCAGCCAGTCACTCTCATTTCCTGGTCTGCGCCGGCGCTCATTCCGGGTGAAACGCGCCCTGATTAATCTGACGAGAATCTACATGACGTACATGATCGGTTCGACGGACGGCGAATCGGTGATCGCCCGCGGCAGGCAGATCCGCGGATACAACAGAATCTCATCGATGCATGACGTCAGCTCGCCGAGGATCGGCCGGACGCGGCCGCCGAGGGCGTCGGGGTTCGACATCCGCAGTTCGCGCATTCCGTCCGATAGTCGCTTCACGGACGCGTATCCCCAATCCGGTAACGGCCAGCAGTGCAACAGATAGCTGAGCGGTATGACGCTTCTGCTTTCACACCAGATGTCGGCCTACGGAGTCACACAGTCAGGAAGCCCGGAAAAATGCACTTCCGATTTGCTGAATATGCCGTCAGGAAATCCTTAACGCCTGCGCATCGCGCATTTCAGCCGGTGTGAACACAGCATGGCTGACTTCCTGACAAAGGGATTACACGATTTGTCAGCACGGTCCGGACGTGGCACGATGAAAAACCGATCAGGCGACAATCTGCGCGGACAAGCGCCCGGTCGAGCGCGCCACTCCTGTTTCGAGAAAATATCCATTCATGCATCGCAGGCGCTTTGTACTGGCAGCGCTGAGCGCGGCGAGCGTCACGCTTCGCGCGCGTGCCGCACCTGCCGACCCTCCCGTTCACTTCGACATCGTCTATCCCCGCATTCGGCCTGCCCGCGACGTGCACGCCGCGTTTGCACTCGCGGTTCTCGATCTGGCCATGAAAACGGCCAACGCATCGTATACATTGCGCTCAGCCGACATCGAAATGGAGCGGGGTCGCGCGCTGGCGGAACTGGCCGGCACCAACAATATGATCAATCTGCACTGGACGAGCATGGAGGCGCGAGCGGAACGCGGCAGGAATGTAGTGCGGATTCCGATACATCGTGGACTGATCGGGCACCGGGTGTTCGTCATCCGAAAGGATCGCCAAGCCGATTTCGACAAGGTCGAACGCTTCTCCGATCTGAAGGCATTCATTGGTGGGCAAGGAATTGGGTGGATCGACACGGAGGTCCTGAGAGCAGCCGGCCTGAACATCCAGACCTCGACCTATGACACGCTGTTCGAGATGACCCAAGGCGGCCGGATCGACTATTTTCCACGCGGCTTAGTTGAAGCATTTACTGAGATCGATGGACGCCAGCATCAGGAGCCGGATCTCGTAGTCGAGAACAGGCTCCTGCTGAAGTATCGATCGGATTTCATTTTCTATGTCGCCTCGGGCCACGAAGCACTGGCGGAGACGATCGAAGACGGGTTCATCACTGCGTATCGCAATGGCAGCTACATGAGATTGTTCAACTCCCATCACTACGTTCAGGACGCGCTGTCGCGCGCCAAGATCGCGTCGCGGCTGACCTTCACGCTCGACAATCCCTTCCTCTCCGAACCGGACCGCAGGATTCCAGACGAGTACTGGATAAGCTGACGCAGTCCTCGGCGCGCCACGCGGTTGAAAGGGAAATGCCTGGGCCAAAATCAGGAAATCCTGACATCAAGCCGTCTGCGGCGTCGCCGTATACATGGAAAGGCGGCGCCAGTCCCGCGACGCAACTCCATTTCAAACGCAAGCGGCCCTAAGGAAAAGAAGTGAGCAAATTCGTCCACATCGTCAGGCTCGAGATCATTCATCGCGACCCACGAACGCCTGCACATGGACACTAACCGATGAAGCCGCAAACGTTCGTCCTACAGGCGCGGCTTTGCGATCGCGCCACGGCGCTCACGACGCGCATGGCCGAAGCGCATGACAAAGCGAAGGAATTGGCCCGCCGCGCGGAGGGTTGTCTCGCGGTGCTGGGTCACCTGCGGCAGGGCACGTCCGCCGCGGCAAACGTCTCTTTGGCGGATGATGCCGGACCTCTGATCGAGGCGCTATATCGGGCGGAGAGTGACTGGCAGAGTCAATTGCAGATGTTGCAGGCGCTGCTCACTGAACTCATGGATCAGAGTAACCGTGGCGAGATCGAGTCGCTTGCGGCGCACGCGTTTCGCTCGCAGACCACTCCTGAGGCGATTGCCGCTGCCGGGCGCGCTGTCGAAGTGCACGAGGCCCACTTTCAGGAAGTCGACGCGCAGTTGGAAGTGGCGCGGTCATGGTTCGAACACTTCGACATGCAGATCAACGCGATTGTCGCCCGCTTGCGAAAATCGTCTTGACGATTCGATCGGGTTCTCGCCTGCTACGAAGCGTCGTCGACCGGTATGCGTACGGCGATCGACGTGCCGCTGCCCGTCGCGCTGACCACCGAGATCTCGCCGCCCAGCTTCAGCGACATATTCGGCCTGGCTCCAGGCGAAGCGGCGTTAGGCCTCTGTTTGCGCCTTCGACAACATGGCATTAGTCCGCAAGTGGCTGGGGGTTTACCCTCCAAAACAGCGTTAGCGCTTGCAATCTCCTCGAAGTGAAGCTCAAAATGTAAGCGCTATCATCGAGATTCATGAGGCGAAATTGCCAAGAAAATCCGATTAACAGCTCAAATGCATCTCAAAATGTAAGCGCTAACATTTACCACTGAACGACGCCTTCGCCGACGGTGGATGCGCAGTTTCCAGCCGTCCGGCATCGCATCGGCGCGGCTTGCTCACAGCAACCGAAGACATGAAACGGAGACAACGATCATGAGTGCAACACCGGGCCTCGAGCAGGCGCCACCGAGAATCCGCCGCGCCCAGATCGTGGCGCTCACGCTGCTGATGGTGAGCGGCATCGTCAACTATCTGGACCGCGGCACGCTCGCGGTCGCCAATCCGCTGATCCGTCATGATCTCGGGCTGTCGCTCGGACAGATGGGGCTGCTGCTCTCGGCGTTCTCGTGGAGCTACGCGCTCTTCCAGTTGCCGGTAGGCGGCCTCGTCGACCGGATCGGACCGCGCAAGTTGCTGGGCATCGGCCTGATCGTCTGGTCGCTCGCGCAGGCGGCGGGCGGATTCGTCTCGACCTTCGGCTGGTTCATCCTCGCGCGGATCGTGCTGGGCATCGGCGAGGCGCCGCAGTTTCCGTCGGCGGCCCGTGTGGTCAGCAACTGGTTTCCGCTGCGCGCGCGCGGCAAGCCGACCGGCATTTTCAACTCGGCGTCGCCGCTCGGCACGGCGCTCGCGCCACTTTGCCTGTCGGTTCTCGTCGTGCAGTTTCACTGGCGCTGGGCGTTCATCGTGACGGGCGTGGTCGGCCTCGTCGTGGCGCTGGTGTGGCTCGCGGTGTACCGCGACCCCGTCAAGGCCACCATGACCGAAGCCGAGCGGCACTATCTCGAAGGCGACGAAGCCGACCGCAAGCCGGCACCCACGGTCACCTTCGCCGAATGGCGCTCGCTGTTTTCGCACGGCACGACGTGGGGCATGCTGATCGGCTTCTTCGGCTCGGTTTATCTGAACTGGGTGTACCTCACGTGGCTGCCCGGCTATCTGACGATGGAACGTCACATGAGCCTGATGCATACGGGCGTCGCGGCATCGATTCCGTTCTTCTGCGGCTTCCTGGGCTCGCTGACGGCCGGCTGGTTTTCCGATCTCATCACGAGCCGCAGCACGAGCCCGGTCGCGAGCCGCCGCAATGCGGTGGTGATCGCGATGCTCGGTATGGTCGCCTTCACGATTCCGGCGGCGCTCGTCGAGAGCAACACGATCGCGATCGTGTGCATCTCGGTGGTGATCTTTCTGGCGAATGCCGCGTCCGCCAGTTCATGGGCGCTCGCTACCGCGGCCGCGCCGCCGAACCGCGTCGGCTCGCTCGGCGCCATCCAGAACTTCGGCGGTTTTCTGGGCGGTGCCCTCGCCCCGATCCTGACGGGCTACATCGCGCAGAGCTGGTCGTTCGTCCCGGCGCTGCTGACGGCCGCCGGCATCGCGTTCATTGGCGCGATGAGCTACCTCCTGCTGGTGCGCAAGCCGATCGAAGACCCGTCCGCCCCAACCGAACCCGTGCGAGCGCCCGCGTGAACGCGCGCGCCGCTCCGACTCAACGAACCCTCTCCGGGAGATCACGAGCATGACCACTTCCAAACAAACCACCACGTCGATCGAAGGCATCGTCCCCGTAATGCTGACGCCGTTCGACGAGGCCGGCGCAATCGACTACGCCGGACTCGAACGCCTGATCGAGTGGTATATCGCGCATGGATCGGACGCGCTCTTTGCCGTCGCGCAGTCGAGTGAAATGCAGTTCCTGACGCTCGCCGAGCGTGGCGCGCTGGGACGCTTCGTCGTCGACAAGGTGGCGGGCCGCATTCCGGTCGTCGTCTCCGGCCATATCAGCGACGACCCCGAGGCGCAGGCCGAAGAACTCAACGTGGCCGCGGCCACGGGCGCGCAAGGCATCGTGCTGGTGACGAACCGGCTCGACCCGAAGCAGCAGGGCACGGAGACGTTCGCGGCGAATCTCAAACGACTCCTCGCGCGCCTGCCGTCCGACATTCCGCTCGGTTTGTACGAATGCCCCGCGCCCTACCGCCGCCTTCTCTCCGACGACGAATTGAAGCTGTGTATCGACACCGGCCGCTTCATCATGCTGAAGGACGTAAGCTGCGATCTCGCCACGGTCAAACGGCGCGTCGCGCTCGCCGACGGTTCGCCGCTGAAAATCCTCAACGCCAACGCGGCCATTGCGTGGGACGCGATGAAGGCGGGTTCCGCAGGCTTCAACGGCGTGTTCACGAACTTCCACCCGGATCTGTACAACTGGCTGCGCAACGATGCGGCGCAAGACCCGGCTCTCGCAGAGGAACTCGCCACGTTCCTCGTGCTCGCCGCCGTCTCCGAATCGCTCGGCTATCCGGCGCTCGCGAAGATTTACCATCAACGGATCGGCACATTCAGTTCGATTCGCTGCCGCGTGATCGACTACGACGTGCGTGAACGCTTCTGGGCGCTCGACGCGGTGCTCGACAAGATCGTCGCCGGCACTGAGCATTTTCGTGGCCGTATCGCGGCACTCGACGCAAGCCGCTCCGTTCGCTAGCGTTTGCTGGGAGGATTTCCGGATCACAGGAACGTCCGCTGAAACTGTCACGCGCGCTCACGCTTCCCGCGCGCGCAGGCGGCGGTAAGATGGCGGGCGTTCCCCGATTCATTCTGCGCTTTCCAACCTGATGCCTGACTCCCTCGACCCGCCGGCCGCCGCCCGCACCCAGACGAACCGCGCTCGCCGCAGCACGGGCCGCAGCGTGCTTTCCGATGTCGCCAAGCTCGCGGGTGTGTCCACGGCGACCGTATCACGGGTCTACAACGAGCCGGACAAGGTCTCCGCGAACGTGCGTGAGCGAGTCGAGCATGCCGCGCTCACACTCAACTGGTTTCCGAATGCGGCGGGCCGCGCCCTCGCCTCCACGCGCAGCCACATTGCCGGCATCATCATTCCGACGCTGGATGATCGCGTGTTCGCTTCGCAGGTGAGCGGGATGCAGGCGGCGTTCGCGGCACGCGGCATCACACTGGTGCTCGGCTGTTCGAACTACGATCCCGCGCAGGCGCTCACGCAGGTGCGCGCGATGCTGGCGCGCGGCGTGGAAGCGATGGCAGTGGTGGGCGAAGCTCATCCGCCCGAACTGTTCGATGCGTTGCGGCTCTACCGCGTACCGTATGCCGTCACGTATGCGTATCGCAAGGACAGTCCGCACACCTGCATCGGCTTCGACAATCACGCGGCCTATGCGGAGATCACCGAACATCTGATCGGCCTCGGGCATCGCTCGTTCGCGGTCTGCATCCAGCCGACGCGCGATAACGACCGCGTGCAGGCACGCGTCGCGGGCATCCGCGCGACGCTCGAACGGCACGGCCTCGCCGTGCGGCCGGAACATATGTTCGAAGGCGAATCGACCATGGGATTCGGGCGGCGCAGCCTGCGCACGATCTGGCAGGCGCCGGGCGAGCGTCCCACAGCGATCATCTGCGGCAACGACCATATCGCGCTGGGCGTGCTGCGCGAGGCGGAAGAACTGGGCATCGCGATTCCCGGCGAATTGTCCGTCACCGGCTTCGACGATCTGGAGATGGCGCAGGAGATTCGCCCCGCGCTGACCACGATGCGCGTCGACACCTACGAAATCGGGCGGCTCGCCGCGCAATATCTGCTCGACACACTCGACGGCAAGCGTCCGCAGCACGGACACGAGGTGCATGCCCTCTTCCAACTCAGGCACTCGACGGGACCGGCTGCGAGATAGTTCCGCGGCGGCGCTTTATCGACGGATTACAGCGTGGCTGTCACACCGCCATCCACGTAGAGAATGTTGCCATTGACGAAGTTCGAAGCGTTGCTCGCCAGGAAGACCGCGGCACCGACGAGATCTTCGACATCGCCCCAACGCCGCGACGGCGTGCGTCCGATCAGCCACTTGCTGAAGGTCTCGTCCTTGACGAGCGCCTCGGTCGATTCGGTCTTGAAGTAGCCCGGCCCGAGACCATTGACCTGGATGCCGTGCTGGCCCCAGTCGATCGCCATGCCGTTCGTCAGCATCTTCACGGCGCCCTTGCTCGCGGTGTAGGCGGCAATGTTGGGACGGCCCAACTCGCTTTGCACCGAACAGATGTTGATGATCTTGCCGCGTTGCCGCTCGATCATATGCCGCGCCACCGCTTGTCCGACGAGGAACACGCTGTCGACGTCGGTCTTCATCAGATCCTGCCATTGTTCACGGGAGAACTGTTCGAACGGCGCCGGCGGCCGTGCTCGACCATTGCATGACATCTTGCAGGTTGCAAGCGCTGTCTTGCGACGCGGAAAGTGTTCGCGGTAATGCCGCTTCAATGCGCAACACGAGGGCACTCCGACGCCCATCAATCGCTCAGCGCGTCCCCATGATCGCCACGCGCTTTGGCCAAAGCGAAATAGGTCTGTAAGGCAGGCGCCGAGTCGTCGCTCAACGAGCAGATTCGCGCCAGCCAGTCGGCCTCGGCGGGCCATTCGCCTTCGACCACGCGCGGATAGATCTGCCGCACGAACTGATGCAGCGCCTTCGCGCCGATATTGCCGCTGATGCCAAGAAGGACGTGTAAGGCTCCGTGCGTCGATTCGAGGTCGCGGGCCGCCACGCTGGCGGCGAGTTGCGCCACGGTCGAGCGAATCTGCTCGATGCCGTTGAGGAACGTCTGGTCCAGCAAATCGAGCGCCACCAGTTCTTCGAGGTGTTTCTCGTCGAGCAGGGGGCCTTCCTTGATCGGCGCAGGTCTGCCCGCTTGCACGGCGGGCCTTTGTACCGGCTCGGCTTTGATCGGCGCATGCGACGCACGTTGCTGGGCAAACTGTCTTGCAAGGGAAGCATAGAGAGCGCCGATCTGCACGGGCTTGATCATGACCTCGTTCATGCCCGCGGCAAGACAGGCCTGCACGGCTTTCATATCGGATTGCCCGGTCAATGCAATGATGGGGACCTGAGCATATGAATCAGCACGGACGCGAATCGACGCAGTCGTTTCCACGCCGCCCATTCCTGGCATGTTCATGTCCATCACGATGGCATCGATGGGGCCCTTCTCCGCCAACCTCGCCAGCACGTCCGGCCCATGCTCGGCCTCGACGACGCGTGCGCCGCATCGCTCCAGATAACCCTTGGCAATCCGCCTGCTGTAGGTGTCGTCGTCCGCCACCAGAATCGTTTTGCCGGCAAACCCGTCGAATGGATGGCTGTGAACATGCCGATTACCGCTTTCGAAGAGCGTCTGAAGCGCGGTGATCAGTTCCACCGCGCTGGCGGATTTGCTGATCATGTCGTCCATACCGGCGCGGCGGGCAAGCACACGCGTCACATTGGCCGGCTCCGCCGTATAGGCGGCGATCAGCACGTTCCAGTTCGGGTCTTGATGGTCGGCGCGGATCTTCTCGGTGGTGGTGTAGCCGTCCATGACCGGCATATTGATGTCCATCAGCACGAGGTCGTACGGCGCTGACAGCCGAAGCGCGCTCAACGCCACCTCGCCGTTTTCCGCTTCGCTCACGTCCGCACCCACCTTCGACAACGCACGGCGGCTTCGCGCCCGCTGAGTGGCATCGTCGTCCACGACGAGAATGCGTTTGCCGGTGAAAAACGGCGTGGCGCGCTCGAAGATCTTCTGCTCATGCTCTCCAACTTCTCTGCTGGAGACGACGGGGAATTGCAGCGTGAACTGAGTAAATTTGCCGACTTCCGAGCGGCAGGCAATCGTGCCGCCGAAGGCGCGCATCGCGCGCTGGCAATAGGCAAGGCCGAGCCCCGTACCCGCCGAATTGCCCGCGGTACGGAAAGGCTCGAACAGATGCGGCAGCAGGTCGGGCGCAATGCCGGGGCCGGTGTCATGAACCAGCACCGTTTGGCGGTCGACTGTAAGCGTAAGCGTCGCCAAAGGATGCGTGGCAATGTGATGGAGTGCGTTCTTGATCAGATTGAATAGCGTGAACAGATAGACGGTTTCGTCGACCTTGAAGATGAAATCTTCCAGCACCGCGAGTCGGACTTTGGCGCGCTCCTTCTGATCGCCGAAGCCGTATTCGTCCAGCGCTTTACGCGTGGTGGCCGCCGCGCTCAGATAGGTGAAGTGATCCGAGCGGATGGGTTTCGCACTGACTTCGTCCAGCGTCATGGCAATAATGCGCAGGCCCCGATCAATCGACAATTGGCCGTGGGCGAGATGTCGATAGAGCAACGCCGCCCTGTCATGCGACAAAGCCGGCGACGGGTTGGCCTCCGTCACCGCGGGCAGCGCCTCTTCCATGCGATCCAGTACGTGCCTCAGTTGGCTGAGAGGATTGCGCATTTCATGAGCGATCGAGCCGGCGAGCGCGCGAAACGCGACATTTTTTGCCTGCGCAACGATGCCCTTCAGGTTGCTGTAACTGAACGTAAGGCCGGCGAAAATGCCGAATGTAAAAACTGGCAGATACGTGTAGAGAAATAGCTGCCCATCCACGTGGAGGGATTGCGGAATCACGATCCTGGCACACAGGACGGCAAGGCCAATACCCAGAATCAGATTGAGTGCTAATGCAACGAAAGACGGAAATATGGCGATCAGGAAAAACACCATGCCCAGCTCGGCCATTGACCAGAGCATCGAATAGTGACCGGCAATCAGGTAATAAGTGAAAAAGAACGGTAGCGTATAGGCTACCGTTACGAAGTAATACCACGGCAGGAAGCGCACGGCCGAAGCGGGCCAGAAACGGCGCAAAAGCAGCAGCGCACAGGCGGCTGTGCCGAAAGCACGCATTTGCAGGCTTTCGTTGGGTTGAGGATCGATGTACGTCCACCACAGCCAGTACAGCGGATGTCCGATCGTACCGATTACGCCAACAGCCAACACGCTATAGTCCGACACCTTGGCCGAGTCGTAAACCACTCGGTTGAGGTAACGGATGCTCCCTGAAATGGCTCTCATGTCGTGCTTTATGTTTATCTATCCAGCCTCAGAATTTGAAGCTGCTGACGTTGAATGACATGCCGGCACTGCCGACCCAGCACAGCACCCGGTCGCCTCTCTTCAACTGCCCGTCGTCCTTTGCCAGTGAAATCGCAGCCGGGATCGAAGCCGACACGAGGTTTCCGGTTTCCGGATAGATGTGATACATCTTGTCGTCGATTCCGACCTTTGCGCCATAACCCTGCCACGCCGCCTTGGAGGATGCGTGGGTGAAGACGATGTCGATGTCTTTCTTCGGAACAGGCAGTTTAGTCAATACCGCGGACAGTTCGTCCGAATTCTTGTGAAGCTCATGGCCGAATGATGTGAAACGCATGTCGCCGTTTTTCCCGATCCGCTCGGTTGGGTGGCAATACCCTTCGTAGCCGGGGATCGGGATGGTGCACAGGTCCGACACTTCCGGCTTCGCGCGGAAAGCGAAGCTGAAGTTATCCGGCTCTTTTGCGACGAGCAAGGTAGCGGTCGCCGCCTCGCCTATCGTGAACGACGGCAAGGTGTATTCAATCTGAGCCTGGTTCTTCAACGCAAAATTCCCCGGATAGAGTGGACCGCCTGCAAGCATATTGAACTCGGCATTCACAATCATAGCGTTTCTGTACTGGCCCGACTTGAAAAGGCTGTCGATAATCGCCATGGCTCGGGTCCAGCTCATGCAGGCGTCGACCACATCGAAACATTCCGCATTGACGAAGCCAAGCGTGCTCGCCATCATGTGGCTGTTGCCGGGTTCGAGGAACCCTCTTCCAATGCCGACATAAATAAACAGCTCGATATGCTCCGGCTTCAGATACGTTTCCGATAGCGCCTTGCGCGTCGCCATCGCGACATGATCGATAGGCGACTCATGGCTTTCACACCAGCGCCGGTTGACCAGTCCGCTTCTGTCGAGCAACGTCTTGATGGTGCGCATCCCCCTGTCAATGTCGCCCTCGTACTCTTTGGAATGGAATCGAATCATATCGATCACTTCCTCGTTCGTAACGATCCTGGAGGGCAAGCTGACTGCTACGTTTTTAATAAGCATAAAGAATCCATGAAAAAAATTAACGCGGTGGGTAGAAGTACGTTTTGCGCCTATGGCGGCGAGTATCTGGGACGCCAGATACCCGGCCTCGCGGCGCTGGTACATTAACGCGTCCACCGCAATTCATGAAAAAAGTCCCGCTTTGGCATGTTGCCAATGGGGTTGGGGATGTTGGGGTGGCGGGAAGGGCCGGCGCGCCGGTGGTGGCGTTGGAGGGTAGTTCCGGCGGGAATCAGGGTGTACCGGTATTCGCGGAACGCAGCGATTGGCGGCCCCGCGAATCGGTCGTCCGGCCCGGTCTCCGACAATGGACCGGCATCCGCCTTCATCCCGCGGACGCGGCGCAGGCGCTTCCGGGGGCGACAACCCGGTCTGCGGCGCCGCGCAGGAACGCGAGAAACTCAGCGGCGGGCAACGGCCGGCTCAACAGGAAACCCTGCATCTGATCGCAGGCAAGTTCGCTGAGCGTGCGGAACTGCGACTCCGTCTCGACGCCTTCCGCCACGACCTCGATCTGCAACGCGCGCGCGAGCGTCACGACGGCGGACAGCAAAGCGCTGCCGCGTTGACCGGCGGAGTCGAGGTCGCGCATGAACGAGCCGTCGATCTTGATCTGGTCGAACCTGAACCGCTGTAGGTAGCCGAGGCTCGAGTATCCCGTGCCGAAGTCGTCGATGGCCACGGTATAGCCGCGCGCTTGCAGCGCTTCGATCGTCCGGCTCGTTTTCTCGATGCTCTGCATCGCCGTGGTTTCCGTGATCTCGAACATCACACGACACGGATCGACGCCGGCAACGTCGAGTAGCGCGTCGATACGCGCCACCAGGTCCGGCACGTTGAACTGGATCGGCGAAAGATTTACCGCCACGGCAATCGCAGGCAGCCCTTGCGCATCCCACAGCGCGATGTTGCGGCAGACCTCACGCAACACCCAGTCGCCGATCTCGACGATGAGACCCGAGCGTTCCGCGAGCGGGATGAATTCGAGCGGAGCAATTTCGCCGAGTTCCGGATGACGCCAGCGGATCAGCGCCTCGACGCCCGTCACCGATTGGGAGGCAACGCTGAACTTCGGCTGGAACGACACGCTGAGTTCGCCGTCGCTCAACGCGCGATTCAGATCGCGTTGCAGGATCAGCGACTTGAGCGCGATGTGGTTCATCTGCGGCTCGAACACGCGGAACGTGTTGCGTCCGCTTTGCTTGGCAGCGTACATCGCGGCGTCCGCGCTATGGAGCAGCTCGTCGGCATTGCCGCCGTCGCAAGGATAGAACGCGATACCGATGCTCGCGCTCACGCGCAGCGGCAGTCCGTCGACGACGATCTCCTGGGCGAGCCGCCGCAGCACGCCATTGGCGACTGCCGCCGCTGACGACGCATCGGCCACGTTCTCCACCACGATCACGAATTCATCTCCGCCGAGCCGCGCGACCATGTCGGTATGGCGCAAGTCCTGACGCAGACGCTTGGCGCACACCTGGAGCAAGTCGTCGCCGACGCCGTGGCCGAGTGAATCGTTGATCGACTTGAAGCCGTCGAGGTCGATGAAGAGCACGGCGAACATAGATTCTCTGCGCGCGCATTCGGCGACCGCCTGCGCAATGCGCAAGGCGAGTTGCTGACGGTTGGGGAGGTTCGTCAGCGCATCGTGCGTGCCGAGATAATGCAGTTGTCGGTTCGCGCGCTTCAGAGAAAGAGAGAGGCTGCTCGTATGGAAACCGAACAATGCGAGCGTGCCGACCAGCACGGTGAACGACGTCGCCGTGACGACGAGCGCCAGCCAGTTCGCGTCGAACTTCTCGCCGGAGAGACACAGGCTGCCGGCGGCGAAATTGGCCGCGCTCATGCCGAAATAGTGCATGCCGGTAATCGCGATCGCCATGATGAAGGCCGCGCCCAGCCGCTTGACGACGAGGTTCCCGGCGTCCGATGCACGCAGCGTGAAGGCGAGCCAGAGCGCCGCTATCGATGCGGCGATCGCCACGCCCACGGAAAGCGCGACTTTCCAGATCGTGTATTCGATTCCCGGCGACATCTGCATTGCGTGCATGCCGGTAAAGTGCATCCCCGCCACGCCGAAGCCCATGATCGTCCCCGCGATGCAAAGGCGCCTGTGCGACAGCGCGCCACGGCTCGCGGTGGCGAGCGCGATCAACGACACGCTGATCGCGAGGAACAGCGACGCCGCGGTAATGAAAAAATCGTAGCCAATCGGAATCGGCAGCGAAAACGCGAGCATGCCGATGAAATGCATCGACCAGATGCCGACGCCCATCGACACCGCGCCGCCGACGAGCCATAGCGGCCGCCGTTTCGCGCTCGCGAGCGCGTTCAGGCCACCGGACAGCTCCACCGCCGTGTAGGACGCGAGGAATGCGACCACCAGCGACAGGCAGACCAGTAAGGGATTGTAGACACCAGTCATCGGCCCTCTCTCTTTTTCGTATCAGTCTTATGCGACTGTTTTTTTGCATCTGGGGCTTGGCTTCCGCGAGCCGCGCCGCGTTAGTTCGGCGGCGCGTAGTCCCCTCTGCTCTAACGGCAGAGTGGGGGATAACTTTATGCTTTTGTGGGGGGATGTTGCGTCGGGCGGGCTCCGTCTACGTCAACTGCGACTGGACCACGGGTTTGAACGGCCGGTCATATTCTCCCTCGTGCCCGTAATTTGCACCGGCCCGCTTTTTCACGTCCTGTTCAGTCAACAACTTGATCCAATCCGCCGCCTGAGTCCGCTGCCGCCCTCGGGCGATTAAACTCAAAGCCGGTCTTTCGAGGGGGCTTCTCTCAAGCAAACCCCACCCCTCGATCTTACAACCTGCCGCTCCCTCGGGCGGCAGGTTCTTTTTCGTCGATACTCCCATTCTCTCGCCAGTTGCAGGGCAACCGCACGTCGGCCCGTATGTATCAGAGTCTTTGATTGCCACTTTCGATACCAATATTCCCTCGTCGTGGCTAACCGGCAATTGACCACACCGCGGTATTTGTTGGGAAGAACTGCCAAAAGCATGGCCGCATCCGCCACGTCATGAGGTGTTTTGGACCTGAGCCAATTACCCATCAAGTCAAATGACCATGCCATATGAAACGGTCATTCCCGCCTTCGTCTTTATAGACAAGGCTTCCCATCTTTTCGCAGCGCCCCTCGAATCGCATCGATGTGATCGCAACCCCCTTCGAAGCTACCCGATGGCATCAAGCGAAATCGCCCGCAGTTGTGCGAGACTTCTAGCGAATAGAACTGCTGATCCACACGAGCGGGGCGCACATGGATGAGAAAGTAACTTACGTGTATGAGTACACCGGTGGCTTTGGTACATACCGTACTACCGGTACACGGGCAGCACACCAACTTCCCCTTGTCGGCGACAACGTAACAATGAAGGTCGACGAACTGGGATTCGATGGCGTTCTGCGAGTGAAGTCACGGCTCTTCGATTACGATAAAACAGGCTCACTAACCGTCATTCTGGGTCTGTCTCACACGGTTGCTTAGGATCGCTCGTGAGTTCGCAGCGGGAAGAGTCAACTTATTGATGCACGCAGCCTGAATCCAATACATGTGTACCGGCTCACCACACAGCAGGCACTAAAAGAGGAGTGTCCGCAATCCCGGGACATGACCGCCTTGTTCCAGAACGCTTCACTTTTATGAAAGAGTCACTGATGGAAGACATTCAACAGCTGCGGATGCAACTTCTCGCGTACCAGACGCTAATCGCAGCGCTGCTCGCCAAGACATCTCCCACAATCAACGAACTGGAGCGTATGCGACGTGCAATCCGACGCAGCGCCACGTTCCATCCGATGGACGAACAGAGTCGCGATTCGGCGGGCGAGTACGCTGCAGCGATTGAAGACGTATTTCTGTCTGCGTCGCTGGTCATTCAGGACCTTAGAGAACCACCGGCTGTGTCTTAGTGAGCGGCGTCTGCGGGTCGAGGTCTTGCAGAGAGTCTGCTGACCACCGCCGTGGTTGAGAGATGTCCGCTCCGGCGGACAAAAAATCGCGCGCCGCATTCGAGGAAACCATGCAGCTACCGAGCGTTGATAATTTTGTCAAAGACCAGCAACACGGCATCACGTACAACATTTGCGCTTATCGAAAACTTTCCTGGGACGAGATGATGCGCGCCGTGCAAGTCTTCAATCAACAACAAGGAGGACGCCCACCCAGGCAAGGAGCGGTCGTCAAAATTTTTTCAGTGATGGGACTCAACGATGGGTAGTCGCGCGATTTCGCCGCCCCGCTATGGGGCCAACCGCGTGTCCGAATGGCAAAACGTCCTTCGGTATCTTGTGCGTTCTAATTTGAAGCGAAAATAGCGGCTCACTGTGCAAGTGATCCGCCAATCGGAAAACAGTGAACCGGAACGAACATTTTCGTCTCCTTTATCGAGCCGTCTTATGTCACTGCTCAGTCCACCGCGGAATGTATAGCCACAACCCGCGCTTTGCGTCTAATTCAGGATTGAAAGCAGATCGGCAATGCTCACATTGGGTAATTGCTTGGCGATCATGTCCCAGAAGATCACATCGTGCATCGCGCTCGCATCTTCGGCCGTTCTCCACTGCCGCGCGCCGACGATGCTATCGGCGGTTTCGCTGGCGGCATCAACGATTGTCTTAATGTGTTGTTTGTGCATGAACGGGTTATCGGCTGCGCGGCCGACTTATTTAGGCCCTCGCGCAATCGTTTGCTTAATGTATGACTGAGCTTGACACAATCCCGCTTGAATCTGACGGCCGCAACCAGCCCCGTGCGGCGAACGCACCGCGTGGCGCGTCTACATGATACGGGTGTCATCCTTCAAAAATGACTCTGGAAAGCCCTACCCCGAATATTTCCGGATCAATTGGAGTCAGACAATCGCTGCGCAACAGCAAATCGAAATCAGGATGAGGCCGTGTGCCGACGGCCGGTGCGATTCTATCAATCCCGGCTCGACCTTCCTCCGAGCGGCCGCTATCGGAAACATTCTGTCCGAAGAGACACCACCGTTTCGACCGCGCTTGACGAATTGCTACCCGCCATAGGTTTCCTCGCGTCAATGGCGTTCTGAGCACCGGTCTCAAACGAGGATGAAGAATGCAAACCTCGTCCAATTCAGAATCGTTACGCCATGACAACGCTTTTTCCGCAGGCCTGGTGACGCGCGTCGAAGCCGCAGACAAAGACAGATTCCTCATTCTGTTATTGCGTGAGGCGGGATTCGGAATTACAGCGAGATAGAATACTTACCGGGCATTACCCAAGCGCGCACGCTGCACGGGTACCAACATCTCGAATAGGGCTTTGTCTCGTGTCTGGTATAAATCATTTTTGAAGATTCCCTATACATTCCGTCTCAGTCTATCCAGGATATCGTCTCGACGTATTCGAATTTTTTTCCGTTTAAACGCGTGCCCCAACTCGGTGCTCCCATACCCACTCAATGTCTCCACTGCCAATGTCTTGACTAATTCAGCCTATAATAATGGCGCCTGTATCATTTGCATAACAGGCCTCGACAAAAGAATTACAGGGTCTTGAGAGAGGCTTTACAGGCCACAACATTCCGGGGTAAAGAACCAATGGGGCTGGTACATATTCCGCCGCTCAGCTCGCGGCAAAGTGCGGTGCCGGCGCAAGTGAACGCGACGACTCACGTCGACATAGTGCTGTTCAATGGCTTTGCGCTGCCTAAGGTCGCAGCGCTCATCGAAATATTCCATAAGGCGAACGCGCTCGCCGCGTCGCAACGATCGGGCCGCGCGCGCTACGACGTCTCGCTGCTTTCGGCTGCGGGTGGCCGCATTGCGAGCTCGTCGTCGGTGTTCGTCTGGACAGACAGCGTCGATTCACACAAAGGCACGAGCGACACGCATCTGATGTTCATCGCAGGCGGCGCGGGCGCGCAAGAGGCACGCTGCGATGAGCGCCTGCGCAATTGGCTACGCCACAGGCATCCGTTCAGCGAAATCGTTCACCCAATCGCTGAGGGCCGGCTGCTTCTGGAAGCGGCTGGGCTTCCAAGCCGCTATTGCCCGCTGCTGCGCAGCGGCTCCGAAGCGTGCGACCGAGGTCCGGCACGGTCGCAAGGCGACACGCCCGCGGCCGTGCGCACGGCACTGCACATCGTTGAAGAAGACCTCGGGCCTGAACTGGCGCGTCAGGTTGCCGAGTCCGTCGCGCCGCCGCATAAGACTCCTTTCAGCTCTTCCGTCGCCCGCAGCGGGGCGCCGCAGGTTAGCGAGAAGATCATGGCATCGGCCCGGTGGCTGGAGGCAAACGTCGATCGTCCCATCTCAATCGACGACGCGGCGCGTCTCGCAGCCATGAGCGAGCGCAACTTCTTGCGGCGCTTCAAGAACGAGATCGGTATGACGCCCTCCGACTATCTGCTTCGCGCGCGTCTGAACCTGAGTTGTCAGATGCTCATTGAATCGCGTTTGCCCATCGACAAAATCGCACGGCGCTGCGGAATTGGCAGCGGCGGTCAGTTGGCTAAGCTTTTCAGAAAGTATCTGGCGACCACACCCACCGATTACCGGCTGAGCAAAGAAGCCTCTCCGAGTAGCCTGAGCTGAGCCCGCAGCGTGGCGCTCCCCTGAAAGCGAATACCTGCGCACGGTGATCCGCCTTGCGGAGAAGCGGCCGAGCTCATTCCGGGCTGCTTCCACCGACGCCCGCCGCTTCTGTTTCGATTGCCGATAGCCCTGCGACGGTGCAGTGCCCTTAGCCAGCCACCGGGCAATCCGATGCATTGATACGGCCGGCACAAGCGATACGGATCGACACCCGTCATGGGAGCGCACCCGACAAATTACACCGAAAGTAGTCAGTAACTGATGCCAATGTTTCCGGGTCTATTTTTTCCTTTCGGGTCTCAGTGGCGAACTGCAATTAGCGCAATAGCGAGCATTAATTCACCACTGCTTTTTCACATCGCGAACTTTTCACATAGAAAAAAGAGCTGGCTGAACCTGCTATAGCGACCGAAATGATGCAATGTGTATAACTCGGTTAACCACCCACACTCGCGACACCACCCTGATATATCGTCATTTCGCCATGATTTGACCGTATTTGAGTCAGCTGGCAATGAGGCTCCAGACGCGGACTATCGCGACACGGCGCCCTCTTTCGCGCCGATACCGCGCGCCAAATATTCAATTGCCGGATATGAAGCCAATATGAATTTCTTGGCGTTCGTCAGCGGCAAATCGATGCATTTCGTGTCAAAAAATTACCAGCCTGGATGTTCTTGATCAAATCCGCCAAGAGCATGGTTGAATCGGACGCCCCTGTCTGATCAGAGCACCCCCGCGAATATGATGCGCTGCAGAAAACTCATTTTCGCTAATAGTGCCGGGGGCCAGCGGTATGGAATGTGCGACTGATATAACGAGGAAAACAATTCATCTCATGATGGGCGGGAGCGTGGGGTTGGCGCGCCGCCGCAGACAGGTTGTGATTCTCCTGTTCGAAGGTTTTTCGCTCATTCATATGGGGCGCCTGGCGGAGACATTCAGTCTCGCCAACCGTTTGCGTCATCCGGACAACGCGCTACACAACTACTACGACCTGCGTCTCGTGTCCGCCAGCGGCGGAGCCATACGCTCGTCCTCGGGCGTGCTGATCTGGACCGACGCGGTCGACTCCCACTACGCGAAAGATGTTCATGCGCTGTTTGCGCTCGGAGCCGTGAGCGCACCCGTCGAAAGCGACGAACGGCTGATCTCGTGGTTACGTCACGCCTATCCGCATGCGGAGGTGGTGCAGGGGATCGGCGGAGGTAATGGCGTTCTCGAAATGGCTCGACTCGAACCCAAGGATGTTGCAGTGACTGAGGTGGCAGGTGGTGCGATGACCGCAAGCGCGCTGTCCGCAACCAGAACCGCCGGCATCGACGCCGACGCTAGTGTCGCGCTAACCAGCGCGTTGTCCGTCGTCAAACGTGATTGTGGCTACGAGACGGCCAGCCAGGTCGCGCACGACCTGCTGCCCGTCACGCCGAAACAGTTCACCCACTCGGTATTCAATTCCCGCGAGGCGCGCGCCAGTGACCTGATTCGCACGTCAGCGTATCAGTTGCGGGTCAGCAGCGAGAGCCGTATATCGATTGCGGATGCCGCTCAGGCTGTGGCAATGAGCGAACGCAATTTCCTCCGCCGCTTCAAACAGGAGATCGGCGTGACGCCGACGGAGTTCGTCCTGCGGGTCCGCCTCGAAAAAGCCTGCCACATGCTGGTCGATACCGACCTGCCCGCCGACAAGATCGCCCGTCGTACGGGTCTGGGTAGTGGCGACCGACTGGCCAAGCTGTTCCGCCAGCACCTGCAAATGTCACCGACAGAGTATCGGACCAATGAGCGCAACCGGTTGGCTGATAACGGGTCGTCCGAACCGCCCACCGTCAAGCGGGTACGCCGCCCCGTTTCGTAGAAGCGAGCGATAGCTGGCTGCTTCCTCAACCGGCTCCACGGAGATTCTCATGAAACAAGCTGTCGCACGCCTGATCGATAGCGGGTGCATTGCGCTCGCGGCTGTCATCGCAGCCCATATCGCTCCTGCGCAGGGCCACGAAAGCGGCCCACTTCAGTTGCTGTTCGCAATCGTTATCCTGATGTCGTCAGCGGCTCTTTTGCCGATTGTTCGCGTTTACGCCGTATCGCCCATGCGCTCGTTGTATCGCCTCGGGACCCGAGTTCTGCCGGCATGGCTGGCCCTGCAGTTCGCCGGCTTGCTGCTCCTGCTGTCCATTCAGCACCAGGATGAGACGCTGGTGTCCTGGATCGCATGGTGGACCTGCATAGGCGTCGTACTGCTCGCGGCATGGCGAGTGATCGCCTCCACGATGCGTTCCTCCCCGCGTGTTGTCGGGTTGCGCGCCCGTAACATTGTCGTCGTGGGCAACGGCGAATACCTCAAGCTGATCGTTGCGAAGGTCGACTCCAGCAATCACCCGGATTTTCGTGTCGCGGAAGTTGTCGAGTTGCACGACGCCGGCGACCGCCCCGGCTCCGCCATGGGCGAGCATGGCCAGACCAAACTGGCCCGTCTCGCAGGGCTAGCGGAGTCCGGCGGCATTCACGAGGTATGGCTCGCGTTACCGCTGTCGGCCCACGCCGCGGCGGCCCATTGCATCGAAGCGCTCAAGAACACGCTGGTGGAAATTCGGCTGATGCCGGACTTCATGCCGCTCGGACTGTACGCCGGCGTCGCGTCGCTCGGCACACTCGACATCCCCTCGCTCAGTCTTTCTCCGTCGGCCATTTCTGATGAGGCGATGACCGGCAAGGAGATCTTCGACAGGGCCTTTGCACTGGTTGCGCTGATCGGGCTTGCACCGCTATTCGTGGTGATCGCGATCGCCATCAAGCTCTCGTCGCCGGGTCCGGTTTTCTTCCGGCAACGCCGCAAGGGCCTGAAGGGACGGCCGTTTTCAATCTACAAGTTTCGTTCGATGCGAGTTCATGCGCAAGAGCGTGGCGTAGTGCGTCAGGCGACACGCAACGATAACCGTATCACGCCCGTAGGGCGCTTCCTGCGCCGCACGAGTCTCGACGAGATTCCGCAGTTCATCAATGTCCTGCGCGGCGAAATGTCGATCGTCGGTCCTCGTCCCCATGCGCTTGAACACGACGACCTGTACGGACCGCTGATCTCGGGCTATCTCGACCGCTATCGCATCAAGCCGGGCATTACCGGCTGGGCGCAGATCAACGGCTATCGAGGCGAAACGGACGCGCTGGAGAAGATGGCAGGCCGCGTTGAGTACGACCTGTATTACCTGCGTCATCGATCGTTCTGGATGGATATCAAGATCGTGCTATGCACGGTGGTCCGTGGGTTCTTAAGCAAGCAGGCGTACTAGTCATCGTGCGGAGCCGCGGACCGCGAGAAGGAGGTCGGCGAGCCCAATAAAAAGGAATCGGAGTGAAGCAATTGAAAGTCAGGTCCAACGCGCTGCGTCGCGGCGGTGTCAACATGTTTTCGATAAATCGGGTTGCATGGATTGCGGCGCTCCAGTTCGCCTTGTCCGCCTGTTCGGTTGCGCCCGGCATGAAAATGCAAAAAGCGTCTACGTTGCCGATAACCAGTGCGAGTGTGCAAGCGCCGGCCGAGCAGTTGCCCGTACCGATGACCGAAGTGACCCTGTCGTCAATCGACGAGATCCGCAGTGAAGCTGAACGCCGTAACGATGCCAGCGCCAGCGCCCTGCTCGGCCGCGGCCAGGCTTATACGATCGGTGCTGGCGATGTGCTCCAGATCACAGTCTGGGACCACCCGGAACTGGCCGCGGCTTTGGGCGCGCAGCCACCTGCGAACGCGCGCACCTACGACCCGCCGCCGGGATTCGTCGTCGACGACACAGGCTATCTGCGGTTTCCCTTCGTCGGAAATATTCACGTCGAGGGCATGAAAGTCGACGAAGTCCAACGCAAGCTTGCGGCGGAACTGAGCAAGTCGTTCCACGATCCTCAGGTGACGGTGCGTATTGCGTCGTTTCGCGCGAAGCAGGTGTACGTCGACGGCGAAGTACGTACGCCGGGAGCGCAATCCATCAACGATATTCCGACGACGCTGTACGACGCCATCAGTCATGCCGGCGGGTTCAGCGCGGCTGCGGATCAGAGCCGCATTACGTTGACTCGCAACGGTCAGTCGTACGACATCAATTTCACGGGGATGCTGCAGCGCGGTTTGAACCCTTCGAAGATCATGCTGCGTCCCGGCGATCTGATTCGCGTCTCCGCCAGAGAAGAAAACGGCGTGTTCGTGCTGGGTGAAGTGACAAAACCCATTACCGCGCTGCCGCTACGCAGCGGTCAGTTGACGCTGAGCGACGCGCTTTCACAGGCGGGCAGCATCAGTTCGACGACCGCGGACGCCACGCAACTGTATGTGATCCGCGGGCTCGGCAAGGACGCACGTGTCTTCCACCTCGACGCCGCGTCGCCCGTCTCGATGATTCTCGCCAATCGGTTCGAACTACAACCGAAGGACATCGTCTACGTCGACGGAAACGGGCTGGTTCGCTTCAGCCGTGTGTTGAGCCTTCTGCTTCCTGGTATCAACGCCGGACTTACGGCGGGGTTGGTGACGAAATGACCATGACATTGCGATTTCTCCGAAGCCAGCGCATGACGGTGCGGTCATGGTGAATCGCCGTTCCGCAATGGGTCTCTCAGCCGGCGCCGCAATACTGGGCGCCACGGCTGTCTCGCGTGGGTGGGGCGAATCCATTGAGAATCGATCACCGAGCGGATTTCGCTGGATCAGTGACTTCGCCGCCAAGGGCAAGGGTGCGACGGACGACACCGGCACGTTCCAGCGCGCGATCGACTACGTGCGCAATATCGCACTGCGCACGCGCGACACGTCGTGCTTACCGGCCTTGATGATTCCGGCCGGTCGATACGTACTCACGGAGACGATCGACACCGCGCCCTGGATCAAGCTGTGCTCGGTGGGCGGCGTCCTGCTCGACTTCTCCCAGTTGCCTGTGGGTTGGGACGGCTTGACCTGCAGAAACGAAACCACGCTTCCCGCGACAGAGTTGCGTTTTCCGGGTGACCGCTCGCCGTTCCTCGACGGCACAGGCGGCACGATCTCGATACTTGGCCCCGGGAAGGCGCGGGCCGAAGGATGGGGCATCGTGATGGGCAACCGGCAAGCCGGATTTTCGGGCGCCGTGAGAGACGCGGGTGGCCGCAATGTCGTGGTCACGGGCTGGCGTGGCGCGCTCCGGATCGATCCGCTCAATACGTACCTCACCGCGTGGTTCTCGTCGCGGTTCGAACAGAACCGCGAGAACGGCATTTACGTGGCTGCGGGGGTGGGCAGAAGCGTGAATAGCGGCGAACGGATGACCTTCGTCGATTGCACGTTTGCCGGGTCCGCGCGTGCCGTCGACATCAACTCGGACAGCATGGATTTTGTCTTCGATGCCTGCTCGTTCGATTTCAACGGCGACGTGGTGTATTTCGGCCGTCAGGCTCGTTTCGGCACGGTGGCGCTCAACCACTGTCACATCGAGGGTATCGACGGACTGCTGGTCAACGCCACGGCTTCGGGTAAGCATCTTCGCGCCGTGTTCCGCGACTCGATCGTGCTGCCGAGACGCTGGAAGCGCAAGGACCTGAACAATGCGCCTCGTCAATTGGTCGCGGGCACTGCGAAGTTCTCCGCCTCCGGCGTCGAGTGGCGTTTCGAGTCTCCACCGCAGGGGGCGTTGACGGCGTTGATCGGTGACGAGGTGCCGGTCGAGTCGGTGACCGCGATGAGCTTCCAGAAGGTTCAGGCGCTGCCGTGGCGGGGAGGCGTGATCAACGCCGACAGTCTCTTCACGGTGGATCGCCCGGGCACGCGCGTGGACGCGCTCACGCACTGGAACATGTCAGTCGCCACGCCCGGTCAGACTGCAGGCCAAATCGTCGCTTCGGACCCGGTTGCCGGAAACAGCGCAGTGGCCAGCTCGAGGCAGGCCTTGCGGCTGGCGTCGAACGACCAGGATAACGCGCCATTCTCGGTGATCACACGTACACCTTTCCCGGTCAGTCCCGGCGAAACCGTTCTGGCCGCGTGTACTGCCACAGCGACGGGCATAACGGGCCGCACGGCATTCGCGTTCCAGTTTTTTGCCGCAGGGGGCGTTCCGCTGAGCGTGAGTGAATCGCAAAGCGCGGCGAATGAACTTCCGTCTGCACAAGCAGCCGTTCCAGCCGGCGCCGTTCAGGCTGTCCTCAAGACGACCTTCACCGGCTGGACGGGAAAGCTCGAGATCAACGAACTCGCGGTATGGCGCTCGTCATGACGTTGGATGCGCGAACGCCCATTCGAGTCAGCAACGTCTCAACACAAAGAAAGAACAACCAGATGATTTCCAACGTTCTAATGGTTTGCCACGGAAACCTTTGCCGCAGCCCGATGGCTGCTGCCCTTCTTCAGCAACGCGTCGAAGGTCTGCGCGTCGGTTCCGCCGGTCTGGCAGCCGAGGTGGGACAACCGGCGGCGACCGAGGCCGTCGCGGTACTTTCCGAAATGGGCATCGACATCCAAGCGCACCGCGCCACGCAGTTGACCCGACAGATCGCGAACGACGCGGAGCTGATACTGACGATGACCGCAGCACAGACGCGAAGTCTGCAGTCGCTTTATCCGCTGATGCGCGGCCGCATCTTCTCGATACGCGGCTTCGACGATGCTGATATCGATGATCCGATGGGCATGCCCATCTCCGCATTCCGCGCGTGTCGCGAGGCATTGACAGACGGTATCGACTACTGGGTACGGCGACTGAAAAGCCTGAATGAACCAACGGGCGACCGCGTCTATCCGGAAGCCGTCTGCGTTGGCGGAGGTGCACAGTGAACCCGCCGTATGCTCCGCACGAAGCAGCCGCCACTGAGAAAGAGTTCAACCTGGCGGCGATGCTCGATGTCTTCATGCTCTATCGCCGCATGATGCTGTGGATTTTCGGAACCGTCTCGATTCTCGGCATCGCGGCGGTACTGCTATCGGATCCGCAATATCAGGTCAACATCATCACTCAGGTCGACGAGGGCTCTGCCGCAACCACCGCGTCGTCGCTGCTGGGCCAGGATCTTTCGTCGATGCTCGACGTCAAGTCGTCCGCCGACACGGAAATGCAGGTGCTCCAGTCGCGGCTTGTCGTGGCTTCGGCCGTCGATAACCTGCGTCTGGATATCGAGGCGGAGCCCGCGCGTTTTCCGTTCATCGGTCGCGCCATCGCGCGATCCAGCAAGGGGCTGTCCCACCCTGGCTTCCTCGGCATGGGCGGATACACGTGGGGTGACGAGAGCGCAAGCGTCCAGCGCTTCGACGTTCCCACCGGATTCGAGGGAGAACAGTACCGCTTGACGGTTCTGGGCGCCGGGAGCTACCGGCTTTCGGGCGCCGGCCTCGAACAGGACGTTGTCGGCCGGATCGGCAAGACCGAGACTTTTGTCAGCGACGACGGTCCGATCACCTTGCACGTGAGCGCGATCCGCGCGGCACCTGGCGCGCGCTTCAAGCTCACGCGGCAATCGCGTCTGGAGACGATCGACAAGCTTCAACGCAGTCTTTCCATCAGTGAGCTGGGCAAGGATTCCAATGTTCTTCAGGTCAAGCTGCGCGGCAGCGACCCGGTGCTGATCACGGCAATCCTGAACGATATCGCCCGCCACTATGTCGGCCAGAACGAGGACCGCAAAGCGGAGCAGGCCGCGCGATCGCTGACCTTCCTGCGCGGCCAGGTACCCGACTTGCGTGCGAAACTCGATGCCGCCGAAAGTGCCTATGCCGCGGTTCGAAGCAAGCTGGGATCGGTGGATCTCGACGGTGAGGCGCGCGCCATCCTGCAGCAATCCGCCGACAATGAGACCCAGGTCAGCACGCTCCTGCAAAAGCGCGCGGAGGCGCTGACCCGCTTTGAACCGACGAATCCAACGGTGGTCGCGCTCGATCGCCAGATCAAGGTGCTGCAGGCGCAATCGGCCGGGTTCAGTCAACGCATCGATCGTCTGCCGGAGACCCAACGTCGGGTGGTGACGGCACAACGTGACGTCAAGATCAGCAATGACCTCTACGTCGGCTTGCTGAACAACATCGAACAGTTGCAGATTCTGGAGGTGGGACGGATCGGGAACGTCCGCGTTCTCGATAACGCGTTGTTGCCCGACCAGCCGATCCGGTTGTGGCGCCCCGTGTTGTGTCTCGTCGTGGTCGTGCTCGCCGTGTTTGCAGCGGCCGCTACCGCGTTCATCCGCGATCTGCTGTTCCGTGGGATTTCCGATTCACACGAGATCGAAGAACAGACCGATCTCAGCGTGTTCTCCGTGGTGCCGATGGCGAACCGCAGTGGCTTCCGGTTGTCCGGGTACTTGCGTCGAAAAACACCCCCGCGGCGACCGCTGGCATTCGTCGATCCGGCCGACCCCGCGATCGAGAGTTTGCGCAGTCTTCGTACGGCATTGCAGTTTTCGCTGTCCGACTCGGGCAACAAAGTCGTGATGTTCACCGGGCCGTCACCCAACATCGGTAAATCGTTTATCGCGTCGAACGTGGCCGCGGTTCTCGCACGGACCGGCAAACGTGTCCTGTTGATCGACGGTGACCTTAGACGCAGCGGACTGAGCCGTGCCTATGGCTGCCACTCGGCCGTTGGGCTATCTGACGTGATCGCCGGTGCCAGTGGGCTCGACGCGTCGATCCGCAACGTCGAGCGCTCGACGCTCGACTTTCTCCCAAGCGGGTCGATGCCGCCCAATGCTGCCGACCATCTGAGCAGCCCGAGCGTGTCCGATCTTTTCCAGACCCTCTCCGCGTGGTACGACGTGGTGATCGTCGACACCGCACCGCTCCTCCCTGTACCCGACGCCGCCATTCTTGCGCCCTATTCCAATGGCAATGTGTTCCTGGTGGCGCGCGCCTCCATCACGAAGCCGGCGGAACTCGAAGAATGTGCGCGCCGCCTGCGGCAGGTCGGCGTCGACGTGAAAGGCGTGGTACTCAACGGGATCGATCGGCACGCAGGACGATTCCGGTATGGCACGACCTACGGAAGCTATCGCTACGCGAGCTCGCGAAGCAAAGATCCTCGCCCCGTGCTGGACGAGGTCGCGCAATGACGCAGCGAGGCCGCGATGCCTGGGCGGCATCTTTGCTCTCCGTCAGCGCGCTGGGATCGGCCGGGCTGGCGTTCGCCGTACAGGCGATGCTGGCGCGGTCGCTGTCACCTTCGGAGTACGGACAGTTCGCCGCCGCGCTCGCCGTCGTGACCATCATTGCCCCGGCGGTCGGCTTCGGCGTGCCGTCCTTCTGGCTAAAGGCCTACGGCACCGAAGGCTGGGCGGCAAAGCGCTGGATGGAGGCATCGGTTCGTTTCATCACTCGCAGCGCGCTCGTGTGCCTCGTCGCCGCCGCGCTCTGGGCATGGGTCGGCACGGCCGACGCGCGCACCAGCCAACTGCTGCTGTCGATGCTCCCCGTGGTATTGACGCAGGGCGTAATCGAAATGGCCTCGGCGAAACTGCTGCTCGAAGAGAAGTTCGGGCGGGTTGCGATGTGGCAGGCATTGCAGCATGCCGGACGTCTCGGACTGGTGCTGGCTTGCTGGCAGCTGGGGGCAAGCAGCGAGGCGATTGCGCTCGGCTTTGGCTGCATGGGCGCAATCGTAACGCTGTGCGCCTGGCGGTCGGTCTCCGCGCTGCGGCGTGGTGCTGTGGAACTGATTGGACATGGGGCGAAATCCGCAGCGCGACGGATGAGCGGGAGTTTGACAACGCCGTCGATCTATGAACTCTGGCTCAACGCCATGCCCTTCGGCGTCTCCAGTCTCCTTTTCTATGCGTACGGACAAAGCGGGCTGGTGATCGTCTCGCACCTCGGCACGTCGCAGGACGTCGGCGTCTATAGCGTCGCCGTGACGATCCTGACCGCGCTCTATCTATTGCCAACCGTTTTGTTCCAGAAGCTCCTGATGCCGCGCCTTCATCGTTGGGCTGCGTCGGGCGACGAGCGTCTCGAACGAGTGTACCGGGACGGCAACAAATGGATGTTCGCCTCCGGTGTCGCACTGGCCGGCATCGCAGCATTGCTCGCGCCGTTCGCAATCCCACTGGTATTTGGCAGGCAATACGAGCAATCAGTGAATGTGGTGATGCTCATGACGCTGAGCACGCCATTCAGATTCCTGACCGTCAGCGCCTCTTCCGTGATGACGACCCGCAATCTGATTCATGTGCGTAACCGCTGCGCCTTCGCTGCGTTGTTATTCAGCGTCATTGCTGGAATGATCGGCGTGTTGCTCGCAGGCATCGTCGGCGCCGCGGTTGCGTCGGTCGCAGGCGAGGTCGTCTGGGCTGCGCTGTCCGTGCTGTGCGCCCGTCGTTTCCTGGCCGGTGCACGGCGCAAGCCGGCACCTGTCGCCGACGTTCAGCAGGATGCCCAGATTGCGCCCTCCTTGCTATCCGAACAGATTCCCGTAAGCGTGATCATTCCATGTTTCAACTGCCGCGCTACGATCGGGCGAGCCGTCCAGTCGGTATTTCTGCAGACGTGCCGCCCACGAGAGTTGATCCTCGTCGACGATTGCAGCACCGACGGCACACTCGACCTTCTCGGCCAACTGGCGCTGAGGTATCCAGCCAACTGGATCCGCGTACTGCCGCAGCCTCGCAACGCCGGACCGGGTGCAGCGCGTAATGCCGCATGGGCGGTTGCAACACAGCCCTACATCGCGTTTCTCGACTCGGATGACAGTTGGCATGCCGCCAAGATGGAGATCCAGTACGGATGGATGCGTGCTCGTCCGGAGGCGGCGATCACTGGCCATCCTGTGGCGCAACTCGAGCCCGGCGAGCATCCCGAATCGCAACCATGGCCTTCTGCCATCGCGCCGCGCCGCATGTCGCGACAGCGCATCCTGTTCTCGAACCGCTTCACGCCGTCCAGCATTCTGATGCGCGCAGATGTCGGCGCCCGGTTCGACGAGAAGAAGCGGCACGCTGAAGACTATTTCATGCTGCTTGAAGCTGTTCTGGTGGAGCAAGGCGAGGCCTACCTGTTTCCGATTGCCCTTTCATACGTCTACAAGGCGCAGTTCGGTGCGCAAACCGGCCTGAGCGCTCAACTCTGGAAAATCCAGAAAGGTGAACAGGATAACTACCTCCACTTCCGCAGACGCAGAGTCATCAGCAACGTCGAATGGCTATGTTTTTCCCTGTTGAGCGCAGCCAAGTATTTTCGGCGCTGCGTGCTGTCGCGGAGATTTACGTGAGAAAAGTACCCGCATCCAGCGCACAGCACCAACCGGCGAGGCGTTCAGAATGACTTACTACCTCGTTCCCCTACTAATCTTTTACTTCGGCGTGGCGCTGTGCATTGCCTATGGCGGCACCAATCCTGCCGTCGTTCTCACGTGTGCGTTGCCGATGGTCGCTCTAGCCGTTTTGCGTGGCCATAGCGGTACTGACACGGCTGCGTATTACCAGGCGTTCACGGACCTCGGCCAAGGCAACGGCTATGGCGCCGAGCCGCTATTCAACGCGTATGCGCAGTTTCTCTGGGCCATTGATCCCGACCCGCGGTTCGTCGTCAACAGCATTTCGATGACAACTGCGCTGCTGTTGCTGTGGTCCATTTCCCGTAGCCGCTTCGGCATCTGGTTCGGTGGACTGGTGCTCGTGCCCGGCATGTTCTACGAGCTGACCATGAATGTGATGCGATTCGGTCTCGCATCGGCGATTTTCCTGCTCGCGACCCGCGTTTCGCCACACCAGAAGCCGCTTCGATACTTCATTTACGCTTTGATCGGCACCTGCGTGCATTTCTCTTCAGCGCTCCTGTTCCTGCTTTTCATTGCGACGACCCGGCGCGGACACACGCTGATGTTTGTCGGCGTTGCGGTTGCCGTCATCGGCGGTTCACTTTTGATGCCGGACTACTTCGCCGACAAGACCAGTCTCTACACCGGCATAGCGGCCCCGAATGCGTCGTCCGGACTGCTCTTTCTGATGATCCAGATGCTGATGCTGGGCGTGATGATCGTGTACCGGCGGCAGTTCGCCATTCCACCTATCGGCTGGCTGATCTGCGCGTTGCTGGCGGCAGTGCTTTACGGCATGACTCAGGTGACTTATGCGGGCATCCGCTTTCAGTTGATCCTCGTGAACCTGATGTTGGTCGTCCTCTGGCGTCAGTTCGCTCCGCCGACTGGACGCATGCAGACAAATCTGGCGACGTGGCTATTCCTCATTGGACTGATCGCGCTCGCGGGACGCATCCACAACATGACTGATGAAGAAGGACACGGGGAATCTCCGTTCTTGCCTTATCAGATGGCTCCAGCAATCCAGGAACTAGGGTAAGCGATCATGCGACAAAAAATCGTACACGTAACGGAAGCTCTGGGCGGCGGCGTGCTGCATTGCGTTGCCCTACTGGCCAATCGTCAGGCAGCCGCAGGTGACCAGGTCGTCGTGCTGCATTCCATGCGGCAAGACACGCCGCCGACTGCGAAGCTGGATCAGTTGTTCGATCCGAGGGTGCATCGTCAGGTCGTCGACATGCACACCAGCATCGGAGCCCACGATATCGTCAGCGTGTTCCGGCTCCTCATCGCTCTGTTTCGGGAGCGGCCGGACATCGTTCATCTTCATTCGTCGAAAGCCGCGGCGTTGGGGCGGATCGCGGCACGCTTCCTCGGCATCACGGCGCATACCATTTATTCACCGCACGGGTTCGCCTTTCTCAAGGAGGACATTTCGCCGCTCAAGGCAAAGCTGTTTTTGCTGATCGAGCGGATGCTGCATGCAACGGGTGGACACATCGTTGCCTGTTCGAAGAGCGAATTGCGTTATGCACGAATGCTGCTTTTGGGTGCGGAGCGCACAAGTCTGGTCGAGAATGCGGTGAAACTCGATGGGTTCGATCCGGGCGGTCACAGACAGGCAGGCGAAGCCGTGGTCGTATGCACGTCGGCGCGGGTCACCTATCAAAAGGCTCCATGGCGATTCACGCGTCTTGCGCAAAACATTGCGGGAACCTCGAACGCGCACTTCGTGTGGATCGGTGATGGCGAAGCCGACGCAATCGACCGTTGGATCGATCGCGACGTGATTCAGTTGACTGGCTGGATTCCCGCGGGGGACCTTCGGCGACGACTTCTGCAATCCGACATCTTCGTTCTGCCTTCGCTATGGGAAGGCATGCCGATCGCACTAATCGAAGCACAAGCCGCCGGGCTTCCGGCGGTAGCCAGCCGCATTGTCGGCAACCGCGATGTCATCGTCCACGGCGTCACGGGCTTCCTCGCGAATGACGATGAACAGCTGGAACATTACACCCGCCAGTTGATCGACGGCGCTGAACTCCGTCAGCGGATGGGTGCCGCTGCGACTGCGCACGCGCGCGCCCGCTTCGGCGACACGCAGTTTTTCCGTTCTTACGTGGGAGCCTACCGGCGATTGCTGACGCCGGTACAAGGCCGCCGCTTGCCGGCCGTGACGCACACACTTTCACATGAGGTCCTGAAATGAGCGCGCCCGAAACCGAAGCGCCGTCCGCAGTCGCATCAAGCCCTCGCTCCGCTCGCGAGTCGCAACATGGCGACGTCCATCCAGCGTCTATCCGCCGCGAGACACGCATCGCTTTCTTTGGATTCTATGGGCGACACAACTTCGGCGACGATTTGTTCGGATACTTGCTGCAGTCGATATCGGTCAGAACACCGGGGATTCGTCCGCTGATAGTAGGTGCGTCGCCCGCGCAAGAATTGACGCATCGGTTCCACTTGCCGCTTGCCCGTGCATTGTGGGGGCGTCCTGGCGCAATGGGCGCGGCGGCGCGGTCAGTGACCTATGTGGCTGCCGTCATGCGTGCGCGGGCAGCGATCTTCGGCGGAGGCTCGCTATTCGGCGCCCACGCATCACTGCCCTTTGCAAAGCTGATCGTCAACGTGGGGCGACGGTTCAACAGGCCCGTCGCCGCGCTTGGCGTGTCAGTCGGGCCATTCGCAACGGCGGAGCGGCGCCACGCGTTTGCGAGCGTTCTTAGAGCGATCCCGTGCATCGCGGTCCGCGACGAAGCGTCGGTCCGCGCGGTCGCAGACGCAACAGGATTGGCACCTGTCAACCTCAAGGACCTCGCTTTCGCGTTGCCTGCTCTCTATACGCCAAAGCGCAGGAGCGGTGATCGACGTACTCTGGTCGTGTCCATTCATCTGCGGCAATACATGGATGCCGTGCTCGCCATACTCACCAAAGTCGACAGCCAACGCCTCGTCGACGAGGTGCTGTTCGTCTCGCTCGACGACGAAAGCGTCGCGGTAACAGGAGACATTGCTCGCCTGTTCTCGCCATCGAACGTTTCCGTGGGGCGCTTTCAATACGGCGATTCGATTACCGAGGTGGTTGATCTGCTTACTTCGGCAACGTGTGTCGTCACCTCGAAACTGCACGGCGCGATCGTGAGTTTTGTGTATGACGTCCCTATCATGCTGTTCTGCTATCAGCGCAAGTGTGCGGAATTTCTGCTGGACAACGCATTGCCGGGACCACAAGAACCACAGCCGCCGGACGACGTGTGCGTTAGACATGTCGCTGAGCTTCTTTCACGCGGCAGCCGTGAGCAGCGGTATTCGCGCGCCGGGTGGCATCTCGACCAGTTCACGCAGTTCATCACCGCTATCGGCAACGTCCAGACACGCGCCGGCGCTGTTTGAGGCCTTGTGGGACGGTGCGACGACACTATCTGACGCCGCACCGGTTTTGTTCCTTGCGGCGAGGCACAGCCCCGCCGCTCGGTATCGTTTATGTTTGCAGCTCCGTCATGCGGGCGGCGAGATAGTCGCTGAAGTCAGCCGACACCTCGGGATGGCGCAACGCGAACTCCACCGTCGCCTTCAGGTAGCCAAGCTTGCTGCCGCAATCGAAACGCGCGCCGTCATACCGATAGGCTAAAACCTGCTCATCGTTTAGCAACGACTGGATTGCATCCGTCAGTTGCAACTCGCCTCCGCTGCCCGGCCGCAATGCGCGCAGATGCTCAAAAATCCGTGGCTTGAGCACATAGCGGCCGACCACGCCGTAGCGCGAGGGCGCGTCCGCGGGTGCCGGCTTCTCGACGATACCCGACAGCTTGAAAATATTCTCTTCCCATTGCTTACCGTCGATGACGCCATAAGACTTCGACTCGTCCTGCGCAATCTCTTCGACACCTAATACCGACGTATGGTAATGGTCGAACACATCGATCATCTGCCGCAACACAGGTGGCCTGCCGTCCAGCAGATCGTCGGCCAGCACCACGGCAAACGGGCTGTCGCCAACGAGCTTTTCCGCGCATAGCACGGCATGCCCCAAACCCAGCGCTTCGGCCTGGCGAACATAGAAGCAATCGACATGACTCGGCTTGATACTGCGTACGAGCGAAAGCAACTTCTCCTTTCCACGCGCCTCGAGTTCCGCCTCGATCTCGTACGACTTGTCGAAATGGTCCTCGATAGCGCGCTTGCTGCGGCCCGTCACGAAGATCATTTCGGTGATACCTGCTGCGATGGCTTCTTCGACGGCGTATTGAATCAGCGGTTTATCGACAATGGGCAACATCTCTTTCGGGCTGGCTTTAGTTGCCGGAAGAAAGCGGGTACCTAGCCCCGCCACGGGAAAAACGGCTTTCGTTACTTTAAGCATGGGACTTGAATCTCGCGTGTGGAATGATCAGGCTTTAATCCGGAAATGTCGGTGCTCGGTCCGTAAAAAAGAACCTGCCCGCAAGAATCCAGAAGCCGGGCAGGTTTAACCGAGGCCTTTCGGGTTTGCCGAGAATGGCAACCCCGACAAGTATCGTCTTCCATTAGTCGAGTCGGGTGTGGTCTTGTCGGATCACGCTGATCAATTGACCGAACGCTACAGTAATGTCATTTACCAGCGGCGGCATTTACAGCCAAAAACGTTTTGGCTGTAAATGGACCGGTGAAACAGTCACTGTTGATATGGCGTATTGGCGGAATGAATCAAGGTTTTGTCACAAACGGGAATATCCGCGCGAGTAAGCTTTAGAAAAAGCATATCACCGGGAAACGATCGGTGATGAAACGTCAACCTTCGCATGCAAGATAGACCATTGACCAAGAAATCAGATAGCCTGCAGGCGATCGCCGCATTTAACCAATCGTACCTCCTGCTCGCGCAGCGAATGCTCAAGGAAGACCGGGCGCAGGCAAAGCGCGCACTCGGTCTGTCCGATTCTATGGCTACACGGATCTGCTCATTGACGCATGCCGAGATCGAAATACTCGCCGATAGCTCGGACCTGATCTGCCAATTCCGAGCGGACGCGGCGCCGGGCCGGGCGTGACACCTGCCGGCTATCCAAACGCCAATGCAACACGACACAGCCGCAGGACGCGTGCCGACGAAATCACTACCGCAACAGATTGACCTTCGCGCGGTTGGCAATCCGCTGGCCTCGCCCGCCGATTACTGCGCGCAACATGAATAGCCCGAAGCGGCAGGCCTCGTCGATAGTCGTCACAGGCGGCATCACGAGTTCTTGACATGCGCTCACGACATTGGCGAGCGCCGGCTCGGGATGCGTGAATGCGTCGAGCAGCGACTTTCAGTTCCACCCGATGCTCCACGAGCACGCCTTTGATACCCATCACATTCCCCATCGCGGCGAAGTTCGGATCCGTCAGGTCAGAGGCCGTATCGACGACCCCGCCCATCATCATCTTGAAGCCGTCGTCGCCGGATATCGAAACACATGCCGGTCTCCTGAAGGCGGCTCGCCGAGCGTGCCTTTAACCGTGGCCCTATCGTAATCACACGGTCTCTATCCGCACACACGAGTGCGAACATCCCTACCAAAAGAGGTGCGCGGCTGACCGGTCGGCGCCTGCGGATGCGATTAGACAAAGCAGCGTGCAAGCGCGAAAGAAACTACCGGTCCACACGACGATACTCGATCGCATGTCCAATCCCATCCTTGCGCGCCCTGCATGTACTCCAGAGCGCACCGCGGAGAACACACGATGAACGCGATCAGATTTCGGTGGTTCCGAACCGGCTACCTCACCGCAGCCGCTTGCCTGACGATCGGCGCATCGTGCGCGCTGCAAGGACCCGGCCTGATGCGCGCGGTCATGACTGTCGGGACGGACGTGCAATTGCCGCTCGAGCGCATCGCCACCGATAACCGGGCGCACACGCAATCGCCGGTTCATTCGTGGAAGCAGAGCAGCCACCGCACGGACGCCAATACGCGCGCGCCCCGTCCTACGCCCGGCTATCTGCGGACGATCACGGATTTCAAGTACTGGACGTAATGGTGCCGCGAGTGGGCGTCGATGGGCGGATTGAGGCCCATCATCCGCCACACGGTAAGAACACAATCGCTCGATATTAAAGCTGGCGATACTCGCGCAGAGAATCGCCAGCCTTCATCTGTGCTTTACGACTGCAGGAATTCCAGCGAGTCCGCATTCACCCGATCCGCATGCGTCGTGCACATGCCGTGCGGCGCGCCAGCATAGGTTATCGGATGCAATCGTAAGCGCGCTTGATCGACACTTGCATACCGGCCAACCAGAACCAGTCGATCGTGCCTTGCGACACCTTCGCATCCGGCCGGTTGAAGCCGAAGAATGGCAGCGCCAGAGATATCGCACGCACGCGAGGTGAGCCCGGTGGCAACGCCAGCGAGCACGACGACGTCCAACCAGCGCAAGCCGCGCGAAAAAGAAGGGAGGTCAGGTTTGCGTTGCGTCGTCGAGAGCGGACGTCAGGATCATTGCGTCGGCATTGCGCGGCGCAGCCCGGCAGGGACGCGGCTTGTACACGGCGTCGCCGCGACGAATCGGGCGCCCGCTCATCGCGCAGACGCCCTCGGTGCGAGCCCGCGACGCGCACCAGACCTGGTCGCCATAGCAGCAGCACGTCGAGTCGCGCCAGGAGATCGTCGCGGTCGAAGACGTCGGCCGGTCCAGCAAGCTCACCGTGACGCAGTGAAGCGCCGTGTCGTCCACGTGACGCGCCGGGGTGCCTTCATTCAACCCACTGCCGCGGTCTTTCGACCCGCCCGCAGGCACGGACAACAGGCCAATGGTTTGCATCCACGGATCAATCAAATTTGCGTTTGCCAGCATGTCGCGACTCCGGTTGAAGAGTTAACTGGTTGAATGGCTTTGTATGGGGATCTATCGCAGCGCGTCGACGCATTCACAAAGCGCTTCACCGTGCGCGTAGACCGTCACAGGGGTGTCGTCGGCTTTAGGGCCGTCGTTGACGGACAATGAATCGCCGGTGTGCTTTAGAAACGCCTCGCTGATCCTGAGAAATGACTGAACCTGCTTATCGAGCACCATTCGCTTTCGTCCTCCAACAGCAAGGCGTCTCACCGACAAAGCGTTTGAACACAGTGGTGAAATGCGCTTGCGAGCGAAAGCCGCAGCTCAGCGCGACATCGAAGACGTTGTGCTTCGAGCTCAGCAACAGTTGTTGTGCGTGTTCGATCCGGCGACGCAGCAGGTATTCATGCGGACGCAGGCCCGTCGCGCGCCGGAATTGCGCGGCGAAATGCATGCGGGTGAGGCCGGCGCTCGCGGCGATGTCGGCGAGACCAATCGACTCGGCCAGATGCGCGTCGATGTACTCGATCACGCGGTTCATGCGCCACTGCGGCAGCGCGGCCGCCTCACGGTTCTGCGCGTTCGATGCAGTGAATTGACGCGCGACAATGCGCGACACGATGGCGAGGCTGACACTCTCCGTAAAGACCTTGCCCAACGCGGCGTCGCTGGTCTGTGAAACGACCAGCGCCTGACCAAGCCGATCGAGTGCGGCATCGCGGACCAGCTTCGGGTCGCCAAGCACGATGTCGCCCGCATGCGGCTGCTGGAACAGATCTTCGTAGCACTCGGCGAGAACTTGTTGCGACGCGAACAGATGCAGCACGTCGACGGACGACTCGAACACAGCGCTGACGGACACCGCGGGCGCCGTCACCTGAACCACACCCGCCGTCACCCGCCCTTGCATGAGCCTGCGGCCCGCGTGATTGAAGGTCAGCGACACGCATTTCAGCGCCAGGCCTATGCAGTGATCAGACCCGTTGCCGTGACTGACGACTTCGAGCGGCGTGGTGATATTGCGCGTCCAGCGCGACACCTGCACATCGCCGCGCTGCCGGTGTGGTTGCGCTTGATGCGCGCGCGGGCTGCGCCATTGATGCTCGGCGTCGATCGAGCTGGCGATGCGTTGCGGCGCAATGTCGGCACCGGGTTCAGGATACGAGAGCAGCGAGCTGGTCATGATATGTCCGTCCGATAGAGTGATCTGCCTGCGGTCGAAACACTTGCACCGCGATGACTCAAAGTTAATCAAACGGAGCTCGCGCGCCTAGCCGTACATACGGTTGCCTACGACGCCAAATGGTTGGGTCAACCTATATGAAGGTTTAATGCGGGCGGGACATGCGCAGATGAAATAGCCGCGCGACGCGTCCGTCCGCGCGCGGAGGCGTCGCATTGCAAGGGATTCGAGCGAGAAACGAACGACGATGCGATTTTCGCCGTTCAGGAGACAAAGATGCCCGCGCGGTTCAGCCGCGCTGAACACGCGGCGGCGTGGTGGTGCCTTGGGGCGATTTGACGCCGAGAGCTTCCGCCTTCAGCACGAAATCGGCAAGCGAGCGAGACTCCATCTTCTTCATGGCCTGACCGCGGTGAATCTTCACCGTGATTTCACTCAGCTTCATTTCAGCGGCAATCTGCTTGTTCATCAGGCCGCTCGCGACAAAAGCCATCACTTCGCGCTCGCGCGGCGTGAGCGACGCGTAGCGGCGGCGCAGATCCGCGACCGAGCGGTCCGCTTCGCGCCGTTCCTCGTCCTTGCCGAGCGCGGTCGCCACGGCGTCCAGCATGTCCTGGTCGCGAAACGGCTTCGCGAGAAAGTCCATCGCGCCGGCCTTCATCGCCTTGACCGACATGGCAATATCGCCATGCGCGGTCATGAAGATAATCGGCACACGCACTGCGCCCGCCGCAATCTGTTCCTGCACGGCAAGGCCACTCTGCCCTTTGAGCCGCACATCCAGAATCAGACAGCTCGGTACATCCGGCATCTGGAACGCAAGAAATTCATCTGCGGACGCGAACAGTTCAACCTGCAAACCCACTGAGCGCAGCAACATACCGACCGCTTCACGCATCGAGTTATCGTCGTCGACGACATAGACAATCGAGTGAGTCGCGGTGTTGCCCGTTTCACTGCTCATGACAGGTTCCCTCATCGAGCGGCAGAATGAACTGCAGCACTGCACCCTTTCCCTCTTGCGACTCCGCCCAGATCCGGCCACCGTGCGCCTCGACAATCGAACGGCAGATCGACAATCCCATTCCCATGCCTTCCGCCTTCGTTGTAAAGAATGCGTTGAAAAGCCGCCCGGCGTTCTCTTCGCTGATGCCCGTGCCGGAATCTTCTATGACCACCTGCGCGTGCCGCGCATCGAAGCGGCGCGTGCGGATGCGCAATTCCCGCGGCCGTCCCGTGATGCCCGACATTGCCTGCACACCGTTCATCACGAGGTTGATGATGACCTGCTGCAATTGCACACGGTCGGCGCACACCTGCGGCGGCGGACACGCGTAATCGGCATCCACTTCGACACGGTGCCCATCCAGTTCGCGTCGCACCAGTTCGATGGATTCTCTCACTATAGCGTTCAGATCGAGTATCGCCTGACTCGGGTCGCGCTTTTGCGCCATCGCCCGGATCTGGCGGATCACGTCGCTCGCGCGCCTGGCGTCGCGAATCATCTGGTTAATGGACTGTCCGACTTCCTTCAGATCGATCTGCGGACGATTCATCCAGCGCAGAGCGGCGTCGCCGCACGTGACGATCGCCGCGAGCGGCTGCGTGACTTCGTGCGCGATCGACGCGGCCAGTTCGCCGAGCATCGTCACGCGCGTCACGTGCGCGAGTTCGGCCGTCGAACGGTCGAGCGCTTCCTGCGCCACCCGCCCTTCCGTCACGTCCATCAGTGCGCCGACGTACTCGGGATGCGCCGACTGCGATGCTGCGAGATGCGCGACGTAGTGGACATACTTGACGCTTCCATCGGGCATCGCGAGGCGATGTTCGATGTCGACGAACTGCGCGCCCGCGAGGCTCTGCTGATAAGCTTGCCTGACGAGCGCGATGTCTTCGGGATGCGAGCGCTCGAGGATCAGCCGGAAAGTGGGCGTGACGTGCTTCGCATAGTCGAAGATCTGATACGTTTCGTCGGACCACCACATTTCGCCGTCGGGCAGTTTCGTCGCAATACTGCCGGTGCGGCTCAGGCGCTGGGCGTCGGAGAGGAACGCTTCGCTGCGCTCGAGCGCCTGCTCTGCCTGCTTGCGTTCTTCGATATCGGTGTTCACGCCGTACCAGCGCAAGATGTTGCCGGCGTGATCGCGCAGCGGTTCCGCGCCGATATGCATCCATCGGTACACTCCATCGCTGCGCCTGATGCGCGAGACGTTTTCGAACGGCATACCCGTGGCAATAGCCTGGTTCCAGGCGTGCTGCGCCGCGGGGTAGTCGTCGGGATGAACGATCGAGCGCCAGATATCGCCATCATTGTCGGCAAGCGTCACGCCCAGTTCGTTCCAGCGCCGGTTGATGAAACTTAGCCGCCCGTCGCTCGACGAACTCCAGACCATGCCAGGAATCGCATCGATCGTCGCGCGCAATTCGTCCTTCTGGCGCTGCAACTCGCCTTCCATCTGCTTGCGGACTGTGATGTCGTTGTTGGTGGCGAGCACGGCGCGCGGCTTACCCTTCGCATCGCGCCACAGGGCCCAACGGCTGGAAATGATGACGGTGGTGCCGTCATTGCGCACGCGCTGCAATTCACCTTGCCAGCGGCCCGAACGCAACATCTCACTGCGAATCTCGTCGAGTGAAACCGAGGAATGGGTCTGCGTCAATTCATGAATCGGCTGGCCGATTGCCTGTTGCGCGGTCCATCCGTAGAGCGCTTCCGCGCCGTGATTCCAGAACGTGATCAAATCGTTCATGTCGTACACGACGATTGCGTCATGCGTCAGATCGAGCAACTGCAGTTGCTCTTGCAGCGTTGCGGTGTTCTTCTGATTGCGCAACGCCAGCACCGACGTCGTGGCGATGGCGAGCAGGCTGACGGCACAGCGCGCCAGCGCGCCGCCCGAGTAGTGCTCGTCATGCGACATCGCAAACGCAATCACCGTGAGCGCCGCGCAGCTCCACGCGGTGAGGATCGCCGCAGGCCGCGACCCTGTCGATGCGACGAGCAGCACCACGACCACATACAGCACGGCAATCGCGATATCGAGTGGCGTGAACGCGTCGATCAGGAAGACGACCAGCGCGATGACGGCCGCGAGAACGGACAGCACGCGCGCGTCATGCCGCAGCGGTTCGCCGGCACGCGAGCGGAATATCATGATGACGATTGAACGCGCCGCGCGGGAAGGCGGGGAACGAAACGGCGCGATGTTGGCATAGGCATTCCAGGCAAACGTTCGTTGACGAGCACCGGAACCCTGTCTTGTGCCGCAAGCACGGCACATCAAAGTCAGACATGCAGGACGCCGACTCATAATCCGATACTTATTTTATCCGAATTTTTTAAAATTCAACTATTGAGGTCCGCTGCGAGCGGGCTTCAATGAAGCTCGCCGCCTTCGGCCTGGAGCGTTTCGAGGCAACGCGACACGGCAGCGCCATCGACAGGCTTGCTCAGCACGCACATCGCTCCGTCTTCCAGGGCCTGGCGGCGCACCGTTTCCGATGCGAAGGCTGAGATAAAGATAATCGGCAGCGCAATCCCACCGTCGAGCAGACGCCGCTGCATCTCGAGCCCGGTCATGCCCGGCATCTGCACGTCGGAGATGACGCAGGCGACATCTCCGATCTGGCCGGCGGCGAGGAAATCTTCGGCCGACGCATAGAGCCGGACGTCCCAACCCAGTGAACGAACCAGGCTCGATGTGGCGATGCGGACGGATTCGTCGTCGTCGATGATGGAAACAATCCGATGGGTATGCAAGCGACTATCCTCTGCCATACATGCGGTTACGACGGCACGTTGTTGTCTTGTCCGCCGTTCAGGTGTTTCTATCTTATGGACAAAACCCCGCCGCGAAAATCATATGTGTGTATAGGGAAGGCCGGGAAAGTCGGCATCAAGGCCGCATGTCGGCGTCGCGCGGCGCATGCGTTTAATGCCGGCCGTTACCCGTCGTGCGTATTCGAAGTCGGGCGTGCCTTCACTAAACGATGCTTGGGGCAAAGCCGCTACATTGGCGAAATCGATAATGCATTCGCGGCCCACTCTTCTCGATCCGCACAATAGAATTCACGCCCAGGAGCGACCTATGTCGACACTCATTGAACGTCTTGAAGGAGAAGCGCGCGAGCGGCTGATCTGTTGGCTCAGGCGTCGCATGATGGAAAGCGAGATCACGATCGAAGCGCTGGAACACGCGCTCAATCGCGATGTCGAGGACGAGCGGATGATTCGCTATCGCGATGCGTACGGCAACGTGTGGACGGGTCTCGGCGAGATGCCCGAGTGGCTGCGCCGCGCAGTGGCGGCGGGCCAGAGCATCGATCACTTCCGCTGCGGCTGAGCGTCTCGCTTTGCGCAATGCGTGTGTGTCGCCATCTGCTTGCCGACTGCATCGGCGAAGCGCTCGAGCGCAGCGAGAGAGCCTTGCACGCTGCGGTATTCCGTTTTGCCGATCATGCCGTCCAGTACGACCAGCAGGCCTGAGTCTGTTGCGAGCTTGACGATGTCCATTGCAGTCTCCCGATCTTCGCTGTCCTGTTCATGACGATATCCTCGCGCCGCGGATGAATCGTTTGTCACGATTTAAAGGTACGCGCGACGCGCGTCCAAAACCATTCTACGAACGGCCATCTGGATGGTGCATTCGCATGGGTCACTCATCCATCTGTATAGGTCGATCGAAGACATGCGATGCGCAGCGCCGTCGCCCCAAGGTTCCAGCTTTATGTAATAGCCACCCCGTGTCGCGCTCACTACCATGAGTAACGCTGGTGGCGACGCCACGGTCAGAGGAGAGCGGGATGGGTTCCGGCGAGAAGTGCTTGCGAACGCCGGTCGGCAAGTGGTTCGGACCGGGCGTCGCGCCGAGGTCGAGTTGGCCGACCGAAGAGCCGCCGGAGATGAACAAGGGCTCTGCCCGGCCTCTTCCAGAGACCAAACATGCAATACATCGTTGATCCAGGCGGCTGCACGCGCACATCCAGCGCCGTAATCCTGGGTATCCGGACCGACATCATCCTTTGAGGCAGCATGAACAAAGACGCCATCGCTCGCCGCGACCACATCGACGAAGTGGACACCGTCGCCTTGGCAGCCTCGCTCCTGTACACGCACGGACAGACCACGGAAAAGACTGTGGTCGCGGCGCAGCAACTAGGACGCACTCTCGGCGTACCGGTCAGGGTGTTGCCGCACTGGGGCGAACTCGTGGTCGAGCTTGACCACACCTCCTTCTCGGAGATTGTCCCGGCCGCGCCGCTAGGCGTAGACATGGGCAAGGTCCTGGCCGTCGAGACCATCATGCATCAAGTGTGCGACGGCGCCATGTCGACCGCAGCCGCGCGCCCGGCGCTCATAGCGGCAGAGCGCATGCCACCCATTGCGATACTTCGCCTCGCTGCCTTCGCGGCCATCGGTGCGGCGTCTCTCGGCGTGATCTACGGCGTGTACGATGTGGCGAGCCTCGCGCTGATCGCCATAAGCGCCGCCGCCGGGGCCTTTGTCCGCCGCTGGCAGGTGAAGCTCGGCGGCAATCCTTTCCTCGAACCGCTGTCCGCGGCCACGCTCGCCGGCGTGATCGGCGCCATCGCAAGTCGCCTCCACCTTTCAGACGCGCCATCGCTCGTCGCGTTCTGCCCCTGCATGGTGCTGGTTCCCGGCCCGCATATCCTCAACGGTGCGGGCGACCTTGCGCGCACACGGATCACGCTGGGCGTCGCACGCCTGACCTATGCCGCTCTGATCGTGCTGATGATCTGCACGGGCCTGCTGATCGGGACGGCCGCTGCCGGCGGCGCGCTTCAGGCCGCACCGTCCGCGGCCGCGCCCTTCGCCGCCGATGTCATCGCCGCAGGATGCGCTGTCGCGAGCTTCGGGACTTTCTTTTCGATGCCGTGGCGCCTGCTGCCGCTGCCAATCGCCGTCGGCATGCTGGCGCACGCGGCGCGCTGGGCGCTCGTCTCGATCTTGAGCGCCAACGTCGCGACAGCGGCGTTCTTCGCCTGTCTTCTGGCCGGCCTGATCGTCGCGCCGATCGTCGATCGCCTACGCCTCCCCTTCGCAGCCGTCGGCTTCTCCGCAGTCGTCTCGATGATGCCGGGCTTCTTCCTCTTCCGTGCCGCAAGCACGCTGGTCGAATTGGTCGCCATCGGACCGCGCGCGTCGGCCGACCTTGTCTCGGCCTTCGTTGCGAACGGCGCCACGGCGTTCCTGATCATCCTGGCCATGACCGTTGGACTGGTCCTGCCCCGTATGCTGTTTGAGCGGTTCGCGACAGCACGCCCGGCCTCTTGACTGATCTTCAGAAAGGGGCCGCCGTTCGCCTGCCACAACGCTGAGCAACCGCCGCACCCCAATCCCCGAGCCGCCCTCCGGGGCTTCGACGTCATCCACGTCTTCCCGCTCGCGCGAGACGCGCGGGCCACCCGCCTGCCCCACCGGCGAACGGCGCGAACTCCAGCTTTATGTAATAGCGGTTCTTCATCCTGCTCACTATCATGAAGACAAAGTAGGGTCCCGAAGTGAACCCCAGCTCGGTGAGCGTTCAATGCTCCAGCCGGTGATATGTCATTGCCCGGGCATTGCGTGCCTCCCCACACGGCGGGACTGATTCGTACCGCGCGCGATAGTAGGTACTTCTGGAGCCGGTGCCAACATCATTGCTAACGCAATCCAATGACTGTCCGGGAGCGCATTTGCGGCCCGACCTGCGGACTCGAACAACATGCCTCCATTTCCCCTTACGTCGCGCCGAGGCTTCTTTCGCTCGGCCGTCGCGCTGGTTCCGGCAGGAACGCTCGCCGCGTGCGATCTGAAGTCGTCCGGCACGTCCGCGCCAGATTCGAACGCGGCAGCATCCGGACCGCAAGCGTCCGGCGCGGACTACAAGTCGCATTTCTTCGACGCGAAGGAATGGGCATTCATC